>JAJFBF010000051.1 GCA_020697295.1 Moraxellaceae bacterium
GCCTGTGGGCCTTCCTCGGCCTGTCCCTGATCACCGTGCTCGCCTCCGTGCTGGGCGACCTGTTCGAGTCCATGGTCAAGCGCCGCGCCGGCATCAAGGATTCCGGCACCGTCTTTCCCGGCCATGGCGGCGCCCTCGACCGCATCGACAGCATCACCGCCGCCGCGCCCGTGTTCGCGCTGGGCTGGCTGCTCGCGGGCGGCTTCTAGGTTATGCCTGTGCAACAGGTCACGGTCCTCGGCGCCACCGGCTCCATCGGTCAAAGCACCCTTGATGTGGTGGCGCGCCATCCGGAGCGCTACCAGGTATTTGCGCTCACCTCGCACTCGCGTGTCGATGCCCTGGGTGAACTTTGCCTGCGGTTCCGGCCGAGTCATGCCGTGGTGGCCACGGGCGAGGACGCGGGGCGCCTGCAGTCCCGCCTGCGTGCCGCCGGCTGTCCCACCGAGGTGTGGCACGGACCGGCCGCCCTGGTCGAGGTCGCGGAGCATGCCAGGGTGGACGTGGTCATGGCCGCCATCGTCGGCGCCGCAGGCCTGCTGCCGGCCCTCGCCGCCGCCGGGGCCGGCAAGCGCGTCCTGCTCGCCAACAAGGAGGCGCTGGTCATGTCCGGCGCCTTGTTCATGGATGCGGTGGTGAGCGGTGGCGCCACGCTGCTGCCAATCGACTCCGAGCACAACGCCATCTTCCAGTGCCTGCCCGCAGGCAGCCGCTGCGGTGCGCTCCCGACGGGCGTCGAGCGCATCCTGCTGACCGCTTCCGGCGGACCTTTCCGCACCTGGACGCCGGAGGCCCTGCGCGCGGCCACGCCGGAGCAGGCCGTGCGGCATCCCAAGTGGTCCATGGGCCGCAAGATTTCCGTGGACTCCGCCACCCTGATGAACAAGGGGCTGGAGCTGATCGAGGCCTGCTGGCTGTTCGGGGTGTCGCCAGCGGCGGTGCAGGTGGTGGTGCATCCGGAGAGCATCGTGCATTCGCTGGTGCAGTACGTTGATGGCTCCACCCTGGCCCAGCTCGGCAATCCCGACATGCGGACCCCCATCGCCCTGGGCCTCGCCTGGCCGGAGCGCATTCCGGCCGGCGTTGCGCCGCTGGACCTGTTCGCCACCGCCTCCCTGCACTTCGAGGCGCCCGACGAGATCCGCTTTCCCTGCCTGCGCCTGGCTCGGGAGGCCATGGCGGCCGGTGGCTGTGCCCCGGCCGTGCTGAATGCCGCCAACGAGGTCGCGGTCGCGGCCTTTCTCGACGGGAAGCTGCGGTTTACCGATATTCCGGCGGTAATAGAGCAAACACTTACAGAATTGCCAATGATGGCCGCGGATGGCCTCCCCACAATTCTTGAGGCTGACCGCGAAGCCCGCGAGCAGGCCACCCGGCTACTTGGGCTGATGCGCTGAGGGTACTCAATGAGTGTGTTCCACATGGTTCTGGCGGCCGTCATCGTTCTGGGCCCCCTGATTGCCATTCATGAATTTGGCCACTTCTGGGTGGCCCGTCGCATGGGCGTCAAGGTCCTGACCTTCTCCATCGGCTTTGGCCCCGCCTTCCTGCGCTGGAAAGACCGCCAGGGCACCCAGTACCAGCTCGCCGCGATTCCGCTAGGGGGCTTTGTGCGCTTTGCCGACGAGCGCGAGGGCGAGGTGCCGCCCGAGGACCTGCCCAAGGCCTTCAACCGGCAGCCCGTGCTCGCGCGCATGGCCATCGTGGCCGCCGGCCCCCTCATCAATCTGGCCTTCGCCGTCTTTCTTTACTGGATCATCTTTTTGCAGGGGACGGAAACCCTGCGCCCGGTGATCGGTCGCGTACTGCCCCAGACGCCGGCGGCGGTGGCCGGCATCGAGACCGGTGACGAGATCACCGCAGTCGACGGCAAGCCCGTGACCGACTGGGAAGGCATCAATTACGCCCTGATCGACCGTATGGGCGAGTCCGGCGAACTCACCCTGACCCTGCGTCCGGCGGCGGGCGGGGAGCCGCGCCAGCTGTCCCTCACGCTCGACCGCTTCCTGGGCGGACGCCAGGTGGAGCCTTTTCGCGAGCTGGGCTTCATCCCCTGGCAACCGCCGCTGGACCCGGTGGTCGGCCAGGTCGTGCCTGAAGGCGCGGGGGCGCGCCAGGGCCTCAAGACCGGCGACCGCGTGCTGGTGGCGGACGGCGTGGCCATCAAGACCTGGCAGGACTTCGTCGAGATCGTGCGGGCCCAGCCCGAGCAGAGTCTCGATATCCAGGTGCGCCGGGGCGAGCAGACGCTGGCGCTCAAGGTGACGCCGGCCGGCGAGAAGGACGACCAGGGCATCGTGCGCGGTCGCCTGGGCATTGGTGTCCGGGAGCAGGCCCTCGAGTATCCGGCGGCCTACCGGCAGAGCATCGAGCACGGGCCGGTGGAAGCGCTGGGCCTGGCCTTCAGCAAGACCGGGGCGCTCATTGGCTTCACCCTCGATTCCATGGGCAAGATGTTGCAGGGCCTTATCAGCGTCAATAACTTGAGTGGGCCTATCACCATTGCTAAAGTGGCGGGCCAAACGGCGGCCATGGGCTGGGAAGCCCTCATCGGGTTCATGGCCTTGCTCAGTGTCAGTCTTGGCGTACTCAACCTGTTGCCGATCCCGGTGCTGGATGGTGGCCATCTGGTGTATTACGCCCTTGAGGGCGTGATGGGGCGTCCCGTTTCCGAACGCATGCAGATGCTGGGGGTACGCATCGGCATCGTCATGCTTATGAGTCTCATGCTCCTGGCGATATTCAATGATTTGAGCCGCCTGTGAGCGCGGAGTAGTCCCCTTGATGATTTTGTTCCGGCGCTTGCCGCGCCTGCTGTGTTGCGTGGCAGTTTTTCTTTATGCGTCCGTGGTTTTTGCAGAAGACAGCTCCTTTGTGGTCCGCGATATCCGGCTCGAAGGGTTGGCACGCCTTTCGGCCGCTGGCGTCTATGCCAGCCTGCCCATCAGCGCCGGTGATACGGTCAACGCCGAACGGATTGCCGACGCCGTGCGCAGCCTGTTCAAGACCGGTAATTTCGAGGATATCCAGGTAGGCCGGGACGGCGACGTGCTGGTGCTGCAGCTTACCGAGCGACCGACCATCGTCAGTATCGAGATCAAGGGCAACAAGTCCATCGATACCGAGAGCCTGAAAAAGGGCCTCAAGTCCGCGGGGCTGACCGAGGGCGAGGTCCTGCAGCGCGCGACCCTCGATCATGTGAAAGGGGAGCTGGAGCGCCAGTATATCTCGCAGGGGCGCTATGCCGCCCGCATCGACGTCGAGTCCGTACCCAAGCCGCGTAACCGCGTCGCGCTGAATATCAATATCAAGGAAGGCGCCGCCTCGCGTATCCGCCGTATCGGCTTTGTCGGCAACAAGGTCTTCGATGATGACACCCTGCAGGGTGTCTTCCAGCTCAAGGCGACCCACTTCACGTCGTTCATGAAAAGCGACGACAAGTATTCGCGTGAAAAACTGAGCGGTGATCTTGAGCGTCTGCGCTCCTGGTACATGGACCGCGGCTATGTGAACTTCACGGTCAACTCCACACAGGTCAAGCTCACGCCCGACAAGAAGGATGTCTATATCGACATCAACCTCAGTGAAGGCGAGCAGTTCAAGATTGGCGAGGTCAAGCTGGCCGGTGAGTTCCCGGTGCCCGAGGATATCCTCCGGCGCCTGGTCCTGGTGCGCCAGGGGGACATCTTCTCCCAGGCCAACCTGACCCAGACCAACAAGCTGATGACGCGCCGCCTGGGCAACGACGGCTATATCTTTGCCGAAGTGAATGGCATGCCCGAGCTCAATAACGAGACGCGCGTGGCCGATATCACCTTCTTTGTGAACCCCGGCCGCCAGGCTTATGTGCGCCGTGTCAATTTCACCGGCAACCAGAAGACCGATGACAACGTGCTGCGCCGCGAGATGCGCCAGTACGAGGGCGCGCTGGCCTCCAGCGAGAAGATCGATCTGTCCAAGTTGCGCCTGCAGCGCCTGGGTTTCTTCGAGGATGTCAGCGTGGAAACGCCTCGCGTGCCCGGCGTTCCCGACCAGGTCGACATGAACGTGAGCGTCAAGGAGCAGCCTTCCGGTTCCATCAGCGCCAGCATCGGCTACTCGCAGGGCTCCGGCCTTATTTTCAGTGGCAATGTCAGCCAGAGCAATTTCCTGGGCACGGGCAACCGTTTCTCGGTGGGGCTGAGTCGTTCGGAAGTGGTGGACTCCTACAACCTGTCGTTTATCGATCCCTACTTCACGCTTGATGAAGTCAGTCGCGGCTATAACTTCTATTACAAGACGACCAAGCTCGACTCCCTGAACGTCAGTACCTATACCAGCGACTCGCAGGGCGCCAACCTCAGCTTCGGTTATCCCATCGACGAGACCGAGCGCATCAGCTTCGCCCTGGGTGTCGACAAGACCAGCATCACGGTGGGGGCAGGGGGCCTTGTTTCCCAGTCGGTGCAAAACTTCACCAATTCGCAGGGTACCGAGTACGAGACCTATACCGGCAGCCTGTCCTGGAGCCGCAACACTCTTAATCGGGGCATGTTCGCCGACCGTGGCGCCTCGCAGTCCCTGGGCGTGGACTTTGCCTGGCCGGGCAGCGACCTGACCTACTACCGCCTCAACTATAACAACCAGCTGTTCGTGCCGATCAGCGGGCGCTGGGTGGGCCGCCTCCACGGCAGCCTGGGCTATGGCGACGGCTATGGCGACACGCCCATCCTGCCTTTCTACAAGAACTATTTTGCGGGTGGCTTCGGGTCGGTGCGCGGTTATCGTGACAACCGCATGGGTCCGCGCAGCTGCGCCGTGATCTTCTGCCCCAATGACCCCGATCCCGAGGTTGTGGGCGGCAACGTGCTTGTCGAGGGCGGGGCGGAGCTGATCTTCCCCACCCCTTTTGCCGGCAATAATCGCCAGATCCGCACGGCCTTCTTCCTGGACGTTGGCAATGTCTTTGACACCGAAATTGGCGGGTACTATCCAGACATGGCTGACCTGCGCTATACCACCGGCATCAACCTGTCGTGGCTGACCGCCATTGGCCCGCTGAGTTTCAGTTTGTCGCGACCGCTCAACAAGCAGCCGGGCGACGAGACCCGGGTGTTCCAGTTCTCGATCGGGCAGGGCTTCTGAGCGGTGCGACGGAAAGAAACGGGCCGCCAGGCCCGACTATAACAATCGGCCGGATGGCCATCAGCTGAGGATATACCCATGCGTTACCCCGTCATGATTGCAGGTCTTGTCGCCGCCCTGATGGCCGGCCCGGTGCTGGCTGCCGGTGTGGCCATCGTCGACAGCGCCGCCGTGCTGGCGGCGAGCGATGCCGCCAAGAAGGCCGCCGACAAGTACGAAGCCGCCACCAAGGTCCAGCGCGAGCGCATGGACAAGCTGAAGTCGGAGATCGAGGGTCTGCAGGGCAAGTACCGGAAGGATTCCGCCATCATGTCCGCCAAGGACAAGCAGGACCTGCAGAAGTCGGCGGAAGACAAGGCCGGTGAATTCCAGCGCCTGGGCCAGGCCGTGACCGAGGCCAAGCAGCGCACCGAGCAGGAGCTGCAGGGCACGCTGGTGCCCAAGGTCCGCGCCATCATCGAGGACCTGCGCAAGGCCAATAAATACGACATCGTGATCGAGAAGCAGGGTTCGGTCATGGCCTTTGATCCGGCCGTGGACCTGACCAAGAAGGTCATCGATCGCCTGAACGCCCAGACCGCGGCCCCCGCCAAGTAAGCCTGTGATGACGGCTGTGTCCCTGACGCTGGCGGATGTTGCCGCGCGCCTCGGCGCCGAATTGCGCGGCGAGGGCAGCTGCCTGATTCGCGGCCTCCATACCCTGGCGGCCGCCGGCCCGGACGAGCTCAGCTTCCTGTCCAACCCCCGCTACAAGGCCGCCCTCAAGACCACGCGCGCCGGGGCAGTGTTGCTGCGCCCGGAGGATGCGGCCGACTTCAGCGGCAATGCCCTGCTGCTGGCCAACCCCTATGCCGGCTACGCCCGTCTGGCCGCGCTCTTTGATCGCACGCCACGCCTGCCGGCCGGCATCCACGCGACGGCCGTGGTCGCCGCGGATGCCCGCATCGACCCTTCCGCCGCCATCGGGCCGCGGGCGGTGATCGGGGAGGGCGTGGAGATTGGCCCGGGCACGGTGGTAGAGGCCGGGGCCGTGGTGCAGGCCCGTACCCGCATCGGCCGGGACTGCCGCATCCGCGCCAATGCTGTCATCTACCATGACTGCCTGCTGGGCGACCGGGTCAGTATCCACTCCGGCGCCATCATCGGTGGCGATGGCTTCGGCTTCGCCAACGACCGCGGACGCTGGCACAAGATTGCCCAGATCGGCCGGGTCGTCATCCATGACGATGTCGATATCGGTGCCAATACCACCGTCGATCGCGGCGCCCTCGATGACACTGTCATTCACGAGGGCGTCATCATCGACAACCTGGTGCAGATTGCCCACAACGTGGTGGTGGGCGCGCATACCGCCATTGCCGGGTGTTCCGGCATCGCCGGCAGTACCCGCGTGGGCGCCCATTGCGTGCTGGCGGGCGGCGTGGGGCTGGTGGGCCACATCGAGATTGCCGACCGGGTCCAGATCACCGGCATGACCATGGTCACCAAGTCCATCACCGAGGCCGGCAGCTACTCCTCCGGCACGGCCTTCGAGCCCAGCGACCGCTGGCGGAAGACGGCCGTGCGGGTCCGCCAGCTCGACGACATGGCGCGCCGCCTGCGCCAGCTCGAACAGGAACTGGCAGCGCTCCGCTCCGCCGACCATTCGCCGGACTGATTGATTTTCCTAAGAAAAATGCTGCGTACGAGCGCCTGAGACCGTACAATGGTCGCGTTTTTCGCGGCGGGCAGGAGCCGGTCGTCGTTTAGTCATGAGGGCTGTACAGCATGATGGATATCCTCGAGATACGTCAGTTCCTACCCCACCGCTATCCTTTCCTGCTGGTGGACCGGGTCACTGATGTGCAGCCCGGACACTGCATTTCCGGCTACAAGAACGTCACCATCAATGAAGAGTTTTTCACCGGTCATTTCCCGGAAAAGCCCATCATGCCGGGTATGCTGATCCTGGAGGCCATGGCGCAGCTCGCCGGCATCCTGGGTTTCCAGACCACCGGCAAGCGGCCGGCGGACGGTTATATTTATCTTTTCGTGGGCGCGGACGATGTCCGCTTCAAGCGCCAGGTGGTCCCGGGTGACCGGCTCGACCTGTACGCCGAAGCCGGCGCGTCCAAACGCAATATCTACAAGTTCAGCTGTCGCGCGACGGTGAACGGGGAGCTGGCGGCCAGTGCCGAGATCCTTGTTGCCGAGCAGATTGTCTGACTTAACAAGCGGTCGAGGGCACTGTGATCCATTCCACGGCAATCATTGATCCGACAGCCCGCCTGGCTGCGGATGTGGAGGTCGGCCCCTACAGCATCATCGGGGCGGATGTCGAAATCGGTGCCGGGACCGTAGTGGGCTCCCATGTCGTGATCAAGGGCCCGACCCGTATCGGCGAGCGCAATCGCATCTTCCAGTTCGCGTCCGTGGGCGAGGCGTGCCAGGACAAGAAGTACCAGGGCGAACCCACCCGCCTGGAAATCGGCGACGATAATGTGATCCGCGAATACGTCAGCCTCCATCGCGGTACCGTCCAGGACCAGGGCCTGACCCGCATCGGCAGTCGCAACCTGCTCATGACCAGCGTGCATGTTGCACACGATGTCGTCATGGGCGATGACAATATTGTCGCCAGCGGCTCCGGCATCGCCGGCCACGTGCATATCGGCGACCATGTCATCCTGGGCGGCATGACCGGCGTGCACCAGTTCTGCCATATCGGCTCCTACTCCATGGCCGCCGGCTGCAGCCTCGTGGTCAAGGATATCCCGGCCTACGTCATGGTTGGCGGCAACCCGGCCTCGGCCTATGCCATGAACTTTGAGGGCATGCGCCGCCGCGGCTGGTCCGCCGAAACCATCAATACCCTCAAGAAAGCCTACCGTATCGTGTACCGCGACAAGCTGACCATCGAGGTGGCCATCGCCGAGGCGGAAAAGCTGGTGGCCGACTGCCCCGAGGTCGGGCTTTTCGTCGAGTCCCTCAAGGCCTCCACGCGCGGCATCGTGCGCTGAGCCCCATGTCCGCCAGCCAGGGCCAGCCCCTCCGGATCGGTATTGTCGCCGGCGAGATTTCCGGCGACACCCTGGGCGCCGGCCTTATCCGCGAGCTGAAATCCCGTTTTCCCGACGCCGAATTTATCGGTATCTGTGGTCCGCAGATGCAGGCCGAGGGCGGCGTATCGCTGTTTCCGCTGGAGCGCTTGTCGGTGATGGGCCTGGTGGAAGTCCTCGGCCGGCTGCGCGAGCTGTTTGGTATCCGTGACGAACTGGTCCGTCGCTTTACGGAGGCGAAAGTCGACCTGTTCGTCGGCATCGACGCCCCGGACTTCAACCTGCGCCTCTCCGCCTTGCTCAGGCCCCTCGGCATCGCCACGGTGCAGTACGTGAGTCCGTCGGTGTGGGCCTGGCGCCAGGGCCGCGTCGAGGGCATCCGCGCCTGTATCGACCTCGTGCTGTGCCTGCTGCCCTTCGAAAAGCAGTTTTATGATGCGCATAAGGTGCTGGCGGCCTTTGTCGGCCATCCACTGGCCGACGCGCTGCCGCTGGAGAACGACACCGCCGCGGCGCGTGCGCAGCTCGGGCTCGAGGCGGCGGGCGAGTATATCGCCTTGTTGCCGGGCAGCCGCGGGGGCGAGGTTAACCGCATCGGCCCCGACCTGTTCGCGGCCGCGCGCCTGATTCGCGAGCGGCGCCCGCAAGCCCGCTTCATCATTCCCGCCATCAATGCCGCGCGCCGCGCCGATATCGAGCGCCTGCTCGCCGAGGCGGCGCTGGAGGCCGAGATTTTCGATTCGCGCCTCGGCGCGGGCGTGGGGCGCCAGGTCATGGCGGCGGCCGATGCCGTGGTGCTGGCCTCGGGCACGGCGACGCTCGAGGCCATGCTGCTGAAAAAACCCATGGTGGTCGCCTACCGCCTGCACTGGCTGACTTTCCTCATCATCCGCTTCATGGTGAAAAGCCGCTTTGTCAGCCTGCCCAACCTGCTGGCCGGCGAGGAGCTGGTGCCGGAGTTGCTGCAGCAGGCCGCGTCGCCGGCCGCCATCGCCCGCGAGACCTTGCGCTGGCTCGAGGATGCGACCTACCGCGCGGCGCGCCTGCGGCATTTCCAGGGCCTGCACGAGGCTTTGCGCCAGGATGCCAACGTCAAGGCCGCGGACGCCATTGCCGCCCTGTTGCGGACACGGACGGCGCCGGCATGACGGCCCCACGCGCGCGTCCCGTGTTTCCGCCCCTGCCGGAGCTGGGGGATCTGCTGGTGGCCGGCGTCGATGAGGTCGGCCGCGGCCCCCTGGTGGGGGCGGTGGTCACCGCGGCGGTGATCCTCGATCCGTCGCGGCCGATCGCGGGCCTGGCCGACTCCAAGGTGCTGAGTGAAAAGCGGCGGCTGGCGCTGGCGGCGGAAATCCGCGACAAGGCGCTGTGCTATGCCTATGGTCGCGCCGAGCCCATGGAGATCGACACGATCAATATCCTGCAGGCCAGCTTGCTGGCCATGCAGCGCGCCGTGGCGGCGCTCGCCATCGCGCCCCAGCACGTGCTGGTCGACGGCAATCGCGCGCCGCGCTTTGCCTGCGCCGCCACCGCCGTGGTCAAGGGCGATGCCCGCGTGGCGGCGATCAGTGCCGCCAGCATCCTGGCCAAGGTGCTGCGCGACGCCGAGATGGACGCCCTGCACGAGCGTTATCCGCAGTACGGTTTTGATCGTCACAAGGGCTATCCCACCGCCGAACATTTCGCGGCCCTGCGCGCGCATGGGCCGCTTTCCGAGCATCGCCGTTCATTTGCCCCCGTACGCGATGTCATCGCGGCGCGGCTGGCGGAGTCATGAGATGAGCCAGTTCGTCCATCTGCATGTGCGCAGCGAGTTCTCGCTGAAAGACAGCATCGTCCGTATCGACGAGCTGGTCGCCGCGACCGCCGCTGGTGACATGCCGGCGGTGGCGCTGGGCGACCTCATGAACCTCTACGCCCTGGTCAAGTTCTACAAGGCGGCGCAGGGCGCGGGCGTAAAGCCGGTGTTCGGCGCCGACCTCGTGCTCGTTGAGGGCGAGGAGCGCCAGGACGTGACCGTGCTGGTGATGAACGAGACCGGCTACGGCAATCTTATCCAGGTGATCTCGCGCGCCTATGTCGAGGGCCAGCAACTGGGCGAGGCGCTTGTGCAGCGCCCCTGGCTGGAGGATCACGCCGAGGGCCTGATCGTGCTGCTCGGTCGGTACAGTGACATCGGTCGCGCCCTGATCGGCGCCGATGCCCTGCACGCCACGCCCTGCCTGGAGCGCTGGCTGCGCTTTTTTCCGCGTCGCACCTATCTCGAGCTGACCCGCACCGGACGTCCCGGCGAGGAGGAGTTCCTGCATGCCGCCGTCGAGCTGGCCGGGCGCCTGCAATGTCCGGTGGTCGCCACCAACGATGTGCGTTTCCTGACGCCGGAGGATTTCGAGGCGCACGAGGTGCGCGTGTGCATCGCGCAAAGCTATGTGCTGGCCGACCCCAAGCGGCCGCGCGACTACACGCCCGAGCAGTACCTGAAGACACCGGCGCAGATGACCGAGCTCTTCTCGGACATTCCCGAGGCGCTCGAGAACACCGTCGAGATCGCCCGGCGCTGCACCCTGGGCCTGACCCTGGGCAAGAATTACCTGCCGAACTATCCGGTGCCGGAAGGCATGACGATGGAGCAGTACTTCATCGAATACACGCGCGAGCGGCTGGAGGAGCGCTTCCAGCACATCCTCGACCCGGCCGCGCCGGGCTATGCCGAGAAACGCCAGACGTATGCCGACCGCCTCGAGTTCGAGCTCGGCATCATCAACCAGATGGGCTTTGCCGGTTACTTCCTCATCGTGATGGACTTCATCCGCTGGGCCAAGGACAACGGCGTGCCGGTAGGCCCGGGCCGTGGTTCCGGCGCCGGCTCGCTGGTGGCGTATGCGCTCAAGATCACCGATCTCGATCCGCTGCCCTACGACCTGCTGTTCGAGCGCTTCCTGAATCCCGAGCGCGTGTCCATGCCCGACTTCGACGTCGACTTCTGCATGGACGGGCGTGACCGCGTCATCGACTACGTGGCGCAGGCCTACGGCCGTCAGGCCGTCTCGCAGATCATCACCTTCGGCACCATGGCCGCCAAGGCCGTGGTGCGCGACGTGGCGCGCGTGCAGGGCAAGGCCTATGGCCTGGCCGACCGCATGTCCAAGCTGATTCCCTTTACGCCCGGCATCTCCCTCGAGGAGGCGCGCAAGGAAGAGCCGCAGCTCGATGACCTGCTCCGCAACGAGGGCCTGAGCGACCACGAGGATGCGCTGGAAATCTGGGAGATGGCGCTCAAGCTGGAGGGCCTCACCCGCGGTGTCGGCAAGCATGCCGGCGGCGTGCTGATCGCGCCCGGCAAGCTCACCGACTACACCGCCGTCTATTGCGACGAGGAAGGCCGCTGGGTCAGCCAGTATGATAAGGACGACGTGGAGGCCGTGGGGCTGGTCAAGTTCGACTTCCTCGGCCTGCGTACGCTCACCATCATCGACTGGGCCCTCAAGGACATCAACGCCAAGCGCGCGACGCGCGGCGAGCTGCCGCTCGACATCATGGACCTGCCGCTCAACGACAGGCCCTCCTACCAGCTGCTGCAGGACGGCCATACCACCGCCGTGTTCCAGCTGGAATCGCGCGGCATGAAGGAACTGCTGAAAAAGCTCAAGCCGTCCTCCTTCGAAGACCTTATCGCGCTGGTGGCGCTCTACCGTCCGGGTCCGCTGGAATCGGGCATGGTGGACGACTTCATCAACCGCAAGCACGGGCGCGCGCCCGTGGCCTATCCCGATGCGCAATACCAGCACGAGTGCCTGGAACCGATCCTGAAGCCGACCTATGGCGTCATCGTCTACCAGGAGCAGGTGATGCAGATCGCGCAGGCCATGGCGGGCTACTCGCTGGGTGGCGCCGACATGCTGCGTCGCGCCATGGGCAAGAAGAAGCCCGAGGAAATGGCCAAGGAACGCGTCAAGTTCATGGCCGGCGCGGAAGAGCAGAAGATCGACGCCAACCTGGCCGGCCATATCTTCGACCTGATGGAAAAATTCGCGGGCTACGGCTTCAACAAGTCGCACTCCGCCGCCTATGCGCTGGTGTCCTACCAGACCGCCTGGCTCAAGCATCATTATCCGGCCGAGTTCATGGCCGCGGTGCTCTCGTCGGAAATGCACAACACCGACAAGATCGTGACCTTCGTCGAAGAGTGCCGGCAGATGAAGCTCAAGATCGAGACGCCGGACGTGAACCACGGCAGCTACAAGTTCGTGACCCGTGACAACGGCCATATCGTGTATGGCCTTGGCGCCATCAAGGGCGTGGGCGAGGGCTCGGTGGAGAGCATCGTGCTGGCGCGCGAGGCTGACGGTCCCTTCAAGGACCTGTTTGATTTCACCCGCCGCATCGACTTGCGCAAGTGCAACAAGCGCACGCTGGAGGCGCTGGTGCGCGCCGGCGCCCTGGATGCGATGGGGCCGCACCGGGCCGCCGTCATGGCGTCGCTCGACGAGGCCGTGGCCGCCGCCGAGCAGCAGGCGCGCACCGCCGAGGCCGGCATGGTCGATCTCTTTGGCGATGTGGTGGAGGCGGCGCCCAGCGGTGAGTTCGTGGACGCGCTGCCCTGGACCGATGACGAGCGCCTGATGGCGGAGAAAGAGACCCTCGGCCTCTACCTCACCGGTCATCCCATCGACCAGTACGAGGGCGAGCTCAAGCGCTTTGTCGAGCAGCGCCTGTCCGACCTGCAGCCGACGCGGCGAGGCGTGACCACGACGGTCGCCGGTCTCGTGCTGTCCTCGCGCATCCAGAAGGGAGCCCGCGGTTCGCGCGCCTTTGTGCTGCTCGACGATCGCACCGGGCGCATCGAGGCGGCGTTGTTCAGCGATACCTACGAGCAGTTCCGCCACCTGATCGTGAAGGACACGGTGGTGGTGGTGGAGGGCGAGGTCAGCCACGACGATTATGCCGGCGGCCTCAAGATGATCGTGCGCAAGGTCATGAGCCTGGCCGAGGCCCGTGCCGCGCGCAGCCGCGGCCTCGAACTCCGGCTGGAGGGGGCGCGTCTCAGCGCCCGCTTTGGCCCGGAGTTGCAGCAGCTCCTGGCTGCGCACCGCCCGCCCGAGGGCGGCGGCTGCCCGATCCGGGTGCGCTACCGCAACAGCCAGGCCGAGGCGGTCTTGCGCCTGGGCGAGAACTGGCGCGTGCAAGCTTCTGACGAGCTTCTCAAGCGCCTGCGCCAGCAGTACGGGACAGAAGCCGTCGAGGTGCTGTATTAAGCACTTGCTGCACCAGGGGGCTCTGTTTTTGGGGAGTCGGGATGAGTCCCGACCTGCAGGGACAGGCGGGGGGCTTTTATAGGTCGGGATTCATCCCGACCAGCGGAGACGGGCGTTTCGCTCCCCCGCCAACCGGCGGGCGGCGTCGGGGCGGCGGGGTGGCCGGGAGGCCGCGCACCGGTCCGGGCCTGGCGCAGGGAACAACGTGGCCATGGCCCTTGCTGGCGATGTTGGCAGGGCAGAAGGGCCCGGGGTGGGTACCCATGGGGCCGGGAATGGTAGACTTCCGGCATCTGGTCGGATCGGGCAGGACCCGCAGAGGACGCATTGATGAATCCGAACTATCTTGATTTTGAACAGCCGATTGCCGAACTCGAAGCCAAGATCGAGGGCCTGCGGCTGGTGGGGTCGGGCACCGGCCTCAATATCCACGAGGAAATCGGCCGCCTGCAGGACAAGAGCCTGAAGCTCACCGAAGAGATCTTCACCACGCTCTCGGCCTGGCAGGTGTCCCAGCTCGCGCGGCATCCGCGCAGGCCCTATATGCTCGATTACATCGAACGCATCTTCACCGACTTCGATGAGCTGCACGGTGACCGGGTGTTTGGCGACGATGCCGCCATCGTCGGCGGGCCGGCACGCCTGCAAGGCGAGTCCGTGATGGTGATCGGCCACCAGAAAGGCCGCGATGTAAAAGAAAAGGTGCGCCGCAACTTCGGCATGCCCAAGCCGGAAGGCTATCGCAAGGCGCTGCGCCTGATGGAGATGGCCGAGCGTTTCAAGATGCCCATCCTGACGTTCATCGACACGCCCGGCGCCTATCCGGGTATCGATGCCGAGGAGCGCGGCCAGTCCGAGGCCATCGCCCGCAACCTTGCCGTCATGTCGCGCCTCGAGACGCCCATCATTTCCACGGTGATCGGCGAGGGCGGCTCCGGCGGCGCGCTGGCCATCGGCGTCTGTGACAGCCTGCTCATGCTGCAATACAGCACCTATTCCGTGATTTCCCCCGAGGGTTGCGCGTCCATCCTCTGGAAAACCGCCGACAAGGCGCCGGCCGCGGCCGAGGCCATGGGCCTCACCGCCGAGCGTCTCAAGACCCTCGGCTTTGTCGACGAGCTCGTGAAGGAGCCGCTGGGCGGCGCCCACCGCGACTTCGAGCTCATGGCCGACAATTTGCGCAAGGCGCTGCTCCGCCAGCTCAAGAAGTTGCGCGCGATGGATACCCCGCGCCTGCTCGAGCGTCGCTACGAGCGCCTGCTGAGTTATGGCACCTCCATCTCGCCGACAGTGGATGAAGCCTGAGTCCCTTCCGATGCCGGCTTTCGCCGGCATTTTTTCGCGCCCCGGCCGCCTCTGTATGCGCTGTCCGTCATGCCTGAACATGCCCTGAGACTCTTTCTGCGCCAGCACCTGCCGCTCGCCCCGGTGCGGAGCGGCCTGGTGGTCGGACTGTCCGGCGGGCTGGATTCGCGCGTGCTGCTGCGGGCGCTTGCGCGCGTGGCGCCGGAGTTTTCACTGTCACTGCGCGCCGTGCATGTACATCACGGCCTCAGCCTCAATGCGGATGCCTGGGCGGAGCGCGTGGCGGAGTTCTGCGCACAGGATGGCGTGCCGTTGACGGTATGCCGTGTGCAGGTGACGCAGGAGGCCAGCCTCGAAGGCGCCGCCCGCCAGGCCCGCCAGGCCGCCTTTGTCTCTGGCTTGCAGGCCGATGAGGCCTTGCTGCTGGCCCAGCATCGTGATGACCAGGCCGAGACCCTGCTGTTCCGTCTGTTGCGTGGCGCTGGCCTGACCGGGCTGGGCGCGATGCGGCCTGCCACCTTCCTGGCGCTGCCGGAGGGGGCCCGGGCGCCGGTCTGGCGGCCCTTCCTGGGGCTCTCGCGGTCGGCGCTCGCCGCTTATGCGGAGACCCGGGGCCTGTCGTGGGTGGAGGACGAGTCCAACGCGGACTGTCGGCACGACCGCAATTTCCTGCGCCATGAAATCCTGCCGCGCCTTGCCTCGCGCTGGCCGGCGGTGCAACGCACCCTGGCTGATACCGCGCTGCGCCTGCAGGAGGCGGAAGGCCTGCTGCAGGAACTGGCGGCGGACATGGGCGCCGGCTGCATCGATGCGCAACAGCGCCTCATGCTGCCGGCGCTGGCCGCGCTCTCGTCGCCCCGGCAACGTCTCGTGCTGCGGCACTGGCTGCACCAGCAAGGCTTTCCATTGCCGGCGGCCGCCGTACTCGAAAAGATCCTCACGGAGGTCGTGCCGGCGCGGGCCGATGCCCTGCCGCGGCAGGCCTGGGCCGGCTGCGAGGTCCGCCGCTACCGCGAGCATCTTTATGCGCTGGCGCCGTCGTTGCCGCTGCCCTCGTCATGGGAGTGCGACTGGAATGGCACCGCCCTCCTGGCATTGCCCGACGGGCAATGGTTGCGGGCGGTGGGGCAGGGCCCGGCGCCGGGGTGGCGCGTGCGCTACCGCCGGGGGGGAGAGCGCCTGCGGCTGCGGCCGGGCGGGCCCTCGCGCGAACTCAGGACCTGGCTGCAGGAGCAGGGTGTGCCGCCCTGGCAACGTGATCGCCTGCCTTTGCTGTTTCGCGGAGATGAGCTGGTGGCGGTGGCGGGCGTGGAGCTTGCCGGTGCCGACCTGGCCTGGCGCTTCCACCTGGGGGCGGAGTCCGGGGCCTGAGCGCGGATTGCGCTGCGGCAAGGATGCGGGAAGACAAGGCAGGCGGTTACTGGCGGCGCCTGGCCAATGCCTGCTGACGGAAGTCTATTGCTTCGACCCGGGATGTAGCGTCGTGCGCAGGTGGGTGTCGAGCGCTTCTGGCGCCGGCAGCAGGTGCTGCATTTGCGACCTGATGCTTTAGCCTCAAAAAAAAGCCGCCCGGGGGCGGCTTTTTTCATGGGGCGGGGATCAGGGCGGCAGGCGGGAGAGGACCCGCTGCCGCCGGCTTTTCCGGCGCCGGGGTCAGATCTTGCGCATCACCAGCGAGGCGTTGGTGCCGCCAAAGCCGAAACTGTTGGACATCACGGTGCTGAGGCCGGCATGGGAGATGGTCTCGCGCACGATGGGGAAGCCTTCGGCCTGCGGATCCAGCGTTTCGATATTTGCCGAGCCGGCGATGAAGTCGCCTTCCAGCATGAGCAGGCAGTAGATGGCCTCATGGACCCCGGCGGCGCCCAGCGAGTGGCCGGAAATCGACTTGGTCGAGCTCACGCGCGGCACCTTGTCGCCGAACACCGCGCGGGCGGCGCCCAACTCGACGATGTCGCCGGCGGGCGTGGAGGTGCCGTGCGCGTTGAGGTAGTCGACGGGGCCGGTCACCGTGGCCATGGCGATTTCCATGCAGCGGCGGGCGCCGTCGCCGGTGGGCGCCACCATGTCGGCGCCGTCGCTGGTGGCGGCGTAGCCGACGATCTCGGCGTAGATGTGCGCGCCGCGGTTCAGCGCGTGTTCGTACTCCTCGAGCACGAGGATGCCGCCGCCGCCGGCGATGACGAAGCCGTCGCGGGTGGCGTCATAGGCGCGCGCGGCTTTTTCCGGCGTGTCGTTGTATTTGCTGGACATGGCGCCCATGGCGTCGAACAGGCAGGACAGCGACCAGTGTTCCTCCTCGCCGCCACCGGCGAACATGATGTCCTGCTTGCCGAGCTGGATCTGCTCGGTGGCATTGCCGATGCAGTGCGCGCTGGTCGCGCAGGCGGAAGAAATGGAGTAGTTGATGCCCTTGATATGAAAGGTGGTGGACAGGCAGGCGGACACGGTGCTGCCCATACAGCGCGGCACCATGTAGGGACCGATGCGCTTGATGCCCTTGGCGCGGGCGATGTCGGCGGCGTCGACGAGGTTGGCGGTGGAGGCGCCGCCAGAGCCGGCGACGAGGCCGGTGCGCGGGTGCGAGACCTGCTCCGCGCTCAGGCCGGCATCGGCAATCGCCTGCTGCATGGCGATGGCGGCATAGGCCGCGGCATCGCCCATGAAGCGCTTGTCCTTTCGGTCCAGGTGCGCGTCGAGGTCGATGTCGGGGCGGCCGCTGACCTGGCTGCGAAAGCCCATTTCGGCGTAGACGGGATTGAAGCGGATGCCGGAGCGCATATGGCGCAGGCTGTCGCTGACGCTGGCCTTGTCATTGCCCAGGCTGGAGACGATGCCGAGGCCGGTGATGACGACACGACGCATGATTCTACCCTCGTTAGGTGCGGAGTCCTTCCGCGATGGCGTGCACCACTGGTTGGGCGCCGCCGGATTATTGTGGTGACCGTCCTTGCATGGGCCCGCGGAGGCGGGCCTCAGAAATCCTCGGTGCTGGTGAAGAGGCCACAGCGCAGGTCCTGCGCCGAATAAATTTCGCGGCCATCGACGAACATGGAGGCGTCGGCGATGCCGAGCACCAGTTTGCGCTCGATCACGCGCTTGATATGCAGGTGATAGGTAACCTTCTGGTGGCGCGGCAAGACCTGGCCAAAGAACTTGATTTCGCCGGAGCCGAGCGCGCGGCCGCGGCCCGGGTTGCCGCGCCAGGCCAGCCAGAATCCGAGCAGCTGCCACATGGCGTCGACGCCGAGGCAGCCGGGCATGACCGGGTCGCTTTCGAAATGGCACTGGAAGAACCAGAGCTCGGGGTTGATGTCGAGTTCGGCGATGATTTCGCCCTTGCCGTACTTGCCACCTTCGTCAGTGATGGTGATGACACGGTCCATCATGAGCATGTTGGGAAGCGGCAGGCGGGCATTGCCCGGGCCGAACATCTCGCCATGGCCGCAGGCCAGGAGATCGTCACGGCTGAAGGAGTTCTTGCGCATGTGGAAACAGTCCTTGCTCGAAATGCGGGCAGCTGCGGAAGAGTGTTACTTTTGTGTATCCCGCGACACCGGGGCAGGGGTCGGCCCGGGGCGATTCTAGCAGGGCCCTCCGGACGGGCCCGTGACAGCCTCTGGCAACATGTTTCCAAATATTTTCAAGGCTGCGTGGCTGAGCCGTCTGTATATGTGCAACTGGACATGGGGGGAGGGCTGCGTATGATGGCGCCGTCCTCGGCCAACTGCCGGGGCCGTGCCTGGCAAGGACGTCGGGGCATGCGCGCACTACGGCGGGACGGCCGGCCTGCGCTCCCTGATTGTCTCTTGTGAATGGCGCGCCGCCGACCTGGCCGGTGCCGCCCTGTGGAGTCCCTGATGCTGGCGGAACTCGGGCATTTCGCGATGGTGCTGGCCTTGCTGGTGGCCGTGGCCCAGATCATCCTTCCTCTTTATGGTGTCTGGACGCGCAACGGCGCGGCCCAGGGCGTGGCCCGCCATGCCGCCTGGCTGCAGTTCGCGCTCCTGCTGCTGTCCTTCCTGGCCCTGGTCTGGGCCTTCCTGCAGAACGACTTCACCATTGATTACGTGGCCCGGCAGAGCAATACCCGTCTGCCGGTCTGGTACAAGGTGTCGTCGGTGTGGGGCGGCCATGAGGGCTCGCTGCTGCTCTGGGCCCTGGTGCTGGCGGGCTGGACGGCGGCGGTCGCTGCCTTCAGCCGCAGCCTGCCGCGGGCCATGGTGGCGCGCGTGCTGGCCCTGCTGGGCGCGGTCAGCGTGGCCTTCCTGCTGTTCATCCTGCTGACCTCCAATCCCTTCAATCGCCTGCTGCCGGACTTCCCGCCCGACGGCAACGACCTGAACCCGTTGTTGCAGGATCCGGGCCTCATCTTCCATCCGCCCATGCTTTACATGGGCTATGTGGGTTTTGCCGTACCCTTCGCCTTTGCCCTGGCCGGGCTCATGGGCGGCCGTCTCGACTCGGCCTGGGCGCGCTGGTCGCGACCCTGGGCGCTGGCCGCCTGGTGCTTCCTGACGCTCGGCATCTCGCTCGGCTCCTGGTGGGCCTATTACGAACTGGGCTGGGGCGGCTGGTGGTTCTGGGATCCGGTCGAGAATGCCTCGCTCATGCCCTGGCTGGCCGGCACCGCGCTGCTGCACTCACTCGCGGTCACCGAGAAGCGGGGCGTGTTCAAGGCCTGGACCGTGATGCTCGCCATCATCGCTTTCTCGCTCAGCCTGCTCGGGACTTTCCTGGTGCGTTCCGGCGTGCTGACATCGGTGCACGCCTTTGCCTCCGATCCCTCGCGCGGGCTGTTTGTGCTGGGCATCCTGGCCGTGGTCATCGGCGGTTCGCTGACCCTGTTCGCCGTGCGCGCGCCCGCGCTTACCAGCGAGTCGCGCTACCAGCTGGTCTCGCGCGAGATGTTCCTGCTCGCCAATAACCTGCTGCTGCTCACCGCGACAACGGTGGTGCTGCTGGGTACGCTCTTTCCCCTCATTGCCGATGCCTTCGACCTTGGCAAGATCTCGGTGGGTCCGCCGTACTTCAACCTGCTCTTCAATCCGCTGGTGCTGTTGCTGCTCTTTTTCCTTGGCATGGGGCCGCAGGCCAACTGGAAGCGCCATGACGGCGCGCGCCTGTTGCGACCGTACGGCCTCATCCTCGCCGCAGGCCTCGTGCTCGGCGTGGCGCTGCCATGGCTCTGGTTCGGCACGAACTCGCTCGCGGTCACGGCGGCCGGCACGCTGAGCTTCGCCGTCTTCATCAGCATGGTGCGCGATGTGCTGCAGAAGGTGGGCACAGCCAAAGCCGGCGCCTGGGCCGGCCTGCGCCGCCTTTCGCGCAGCTATGTCGGCATGCAGCTCGCGCATCTCGGACTGCTGGTCACCGTGCTGGGCGTGGCCCTCACCTCCCACCACAGCATCGAGCGCGACATCCGCATGGCCCCGGGTGACCGCCTTGTCGAGGGGAATTACACGTTTGTGCTCGAAGGCGTCAGCGATCACGTGGGGCCGAACTACACGGCGCGACGCGGCGACTTCCAGGTGCTGCGCGACGGCGAGCCGGTAACGCGCCTGCACCCGGAAAAGCGGATCTATGATGTGCAGCGCAACATGATGACGGAGGCGGCCATCGACGCGGGCCTCTTCCGCGACCTCTATATCGCACTGGGCGAACCGCTGGACGCCGGCCCCGGCGGCCAGGCCTGGGCCGTGCGCATCTACTACAAGCCCTTTGTGCGCTGGGTCTGGATGGGATCACTGCTGATGGCCGCGGGTGGGCTGTTGTCCGCCAGCGACCGCCGCTATCGCCTGCGCAAGGCCGCGACCGTGCCCGCAGGGGAGGCCCTGTCATGAAAAAATCCTGGCGCATTGCCCTGTTTGCCCTGCCCCTGCTGGGCTTTGTCGCGCTGGCCGTATTGCTGGGCAGCCGCCTCGGGACCGATCCGTCGGTGTTGCCGTCGGCGCGCCTGGGCCAGCCCATGCCGGCCTTCCAGCTGAGTTCGCTGCAGCAGCCGGAGAAGCTCCTGACCGCCGCCGACCTCAAGGGCGAGGTCAGCATCCTCAATGTCTGGGCTACCTGGTGTGTTTCCTGCCTGGTCGAGCATCCGGTGCTGCTCCGGATGAGCGCAACGGGCGTGCCCATCGTGGGCATCAATTACAAGGATGAGCGGGAGGCCGCGCTCAAATACCTGGAGCTGCACGGCAATCCCTTCCGGTTTGTCATCTCCGACGACCGCGGCGACCTGGGCATTGACCTGGGCGTCTATGGCGCGCCGGAAACCTATCTGCTCGATCGCGAGGGCAACATCCGCTACCGCCTTGTGGGCGTGCTCGACGACAGCAAATGGGAAAGGGACCTGAAACCGCGCTACGAGGCGCTGCGCGACGGGCGCCCCTTGCCGGCGGAAGGCGGGGAGGGCGGGACATGATGCGCTCGCTCCTGCTGGCAGTGCTGCTCGCGCTCGGCAGTGCGCCTGTCGCCGCCAGCATCGATGTCTACGAGTTTGAAAATCCCGGGCAGGAGCAGCGCTACCGTGCCCTGGTCGAGGAGCTGCGCTGTCCCAAGTGCCAGAACCAGAACCTGGCCGGCTCCGATGCCCTGGTGGCGCGCGACCTGAAGGACCGTACCTATCGCCTGCTGCGCGAAGGCAAGAGCGATACGGAAATCCGCCAGCACATGATCGAGCGCTATGGTGATTTCATCACCTATCGCCCGCCCCTGCGCGCCGGCACGCTGCTGCTCTGGGTGGGACCGCTGTTGTTGCTGCTGGGCGTCGCGGTCGTGCTGGTCTGGCGCGTGCGCCGTCCTGCCGCCAGTGCCGCGCCGCTGTCCGAGGCTGAGCAGCGCCGCCTGCGCGAGCTGCTCGATGACAAGAATTCCGGGAGCTGACGATGACGCTTTTCTGGCTTGCCGCCCTGCTGCTGTCCCTGGTCTCCGCCGCGATCCTCGTGTTGCCGCTCTGGCGCGGCAGTCGCGCGGACGGCGAGCAGGACATGCTGGCCCTCAATCGCCGCGTTTTCCGCGAGCGCCTTGCCGAACTCGAGCGCGATCGGGCTGACGGCCGCACGGACGAGGCTACCTTTGCCGAGCTGCGCACCGAACTCGAGCGCAACCTGCTGAGCCTTGAAGACGGGCCCGCCGGGGCCCAGGCCGCGCGCCGCTCCCCGCGCCTGGTCAGCCTGCTCGTGGTGGTGCTGCTGCCCTTGCTGACGTTCGCCTTTTACTACGGCGTGGCGGCACCCCGGGGCTTGCCCGCGTGGTGGCAGCTGCGCGTCGAGATGGGCCCGTCCGTGGACAAGCTCATGCGGGGCGAGGCGCCCACCGAGGCTGACGCCGCCGGCCATACCCTGGTGGATTTCGTGCGCCTGTTGCAGGACCGGCTGCAGCGGGATCCGCGTAATGCGGACGGCTGGTTCATGCTCGGCATCGCCTATATGCAGCTGGAAATGGTGCAACAGGCCAGCACCGCCTTCGAGCACGCCTGGCGGCTGCGCCCCGAGGAATCCCGCTATGCCCTGCTGTATGCGCAAAGCCGCGTGTTCAGCAACGAGGGCCAGCTCGACCCGCAGAGCCGGAAACTGCTCGAGAGCGTGCTGGCGCGTGAGCCCGCCCATGAGGGCGCGCTGCTCATGTATGGTCTTTCCGCCTATCGCAGCGGCGATTACGGCACCGCGGTCGCGCTGCTGGAGCGCTTGCAGCAGCAACGCGCGGAGCGCAACGGCGGCACAGGCTCGCCGATGCTGGCGCAGGTCGACGCGGCGCTGGCCGATGCCCGGCAGCGGCTCCGGCTGGTGGCGGACGGCAAGGGCGTCGTCGCGAAAGCGGGCTTGCGGGTCAAGGTGCGGGTGGACCGGGCCGTGGCCGGCGAGTATTCGGCGGATGACACCCTCTATGTGTTCGCGCGGGCGCTGGCCGGCCCGCCGATGCCGCTGGCCGTGGTCAAGCGCCGGGCCGGCGAGCTGCCCCTGACGATCGAGCTCGACGACAGCCAGAGCATGCTGCCGCAGCAGCCCTTGTCCTCGGTGCCGGAAATCACGGTGACCGCCCGCATTTCCCGGCATGGCGGCCCCGAGCCGCAGCCGGGCGACCTGGAGGCGGTGGCGGTGCCGGTGCGCCAGGGGAAAGAGGTCCAGACCGTGGAGCTGGTGCTGCAGAGCGTGCGCCAGTAGGGCCAGCCGGGGGGAGGGTGGCTGGCGCTTGGCTTGGCCGGGGGGGCGGCGTATCCTTCCCCCCTTTCCAGCGCTGACATGTCCTGACCTGGCGTCCATTCCGGGTCCGTCTGCTGTGCGGTTTCTTATTTGACGTTTAGTGGAGTGACAAAGGTATGCGCATCATCCTTCTGGGAGCGCCCGGCGCGGGCAAGGGTACCCAAGCCCAGCTCATCATG
>JAJFBF010000108.1 GCA_020697295.1 Moraxellaceae bacterium
GCAGCATCGCGTAGAACGGGGTGTAGTACCACACCGGGGCGATGTGCGACGGGGTCTTCAGCGGGTTGGCCGCCTCGAAGTTGGGACGCTCGAGGAAGTAGCCGCCACCGTCCGGGAAGAAGAAGATGACCGCGGAGAACACCATCAGGAACACCACAATGCCGACCAGGTCGTGCACGGTGTAGTAGGGATGGAAGGGGATGCCGTCCAGCGGCTTGCCGTCCGGGCCCTTGTTCTTCTTGATCTCGATGCCGTCGGGGTTGTTGGAGCCGACATGGTGCAGGGCGACCATGTGCAGGAACACCAGGGCCACCAGGACCAACGGGATGGCCACGACGTGCAGGGCGAAGAAGCGGTTCAGGGTGGCGCCGGAGATGAGGAAGTCACCACGCACCCACTCCACCAGCGAGCCGCCCACATAGGGCACGGCCGCGGCGAGATTCACGATCACCTGGGCGCCCCAGTACGACATGTTGCCCCAGGGCAGCACGTAGCCGAAGAAGCCTTCCGCCATCAGGGCGAGGTAGATGGTCATGCCGATCAGCCAGATCAGCTCGCGCGGCTTGCGATAGGATCCGTACAGGAGGGCACGGAACATATGCAGGTAGATGACCACGAAGAAGGCCGACGCGCCGGTCGAGTGCATATAGCGCAGCAGCCAGCCGTAGGGCACGTCGTACATGATGTAACCGGCGACGGACTCATAGGCCGCATCCGCGCTCGGGGTGTAGAACATGGTCAGCCAGATGCCGGTCAGCAGCTGGTTGACGAGCACCACCATGGAGAGCACGCCGAAGAAGTACCAGAAGTTGAAGTTCTTCGGGGCCATGTATTCGGACATGTGGTACTTGTACGTTTCCGTTGCGGGGAAACGCGCATCCACCCAGCCCATCAGGTTGGAAAAGAGCTTGTTCATTACGCATGCTCCTTGTCGACGCCGATCACCAGCACCGTGTCGGCCTGGTAGGTGTGCGGCGGCACTTCAAGATTCTTGGGAGCGGGGACGCCCTTGTAGACACGCCCGGCCAGGTCGAACTTGGAGCCGTGGCAGGGGCAGAAGAAGCCGCCCTGCCAATCTGCTTCCAGCTTGGCCTTTTCCGGCTCGAACAGCGGCGAGCACCCCAGATGGGTGCAGATGCCGGTCAGCACGGCATATTCGGGCTTGATCGAACGGGTTTCGTTCTGGGCATAGGACGGCTGCATGGAGGGGTCCTCGGAGGCGGGATCGAGCAGCTTGCTCTCCACCGCTTTCAGGCCTGCCAGCATTTCCGGGGTACGACGAACGACCCACACCGGCTTGCCACGCCACTCGATGGTGACCTTCTGGCCCGGCTCCAACTGGCTGATATCCGCCGTTACCGGAGCGCCAGCGGCCTTGGCCTTGGCACTGGGGGTCCACGACTTAACAAACGGGACAGCCACAAAACCGGCGCCGACGGCACCCACCGCGGCGGTGGCTCCGATCAGCAATCGGCGGCGACCTGCATTCACGCCGTCAGTACTCATCAACGTACTCTCCAAAAAACGCCCGACGACCGGTAAAGCCCCGGACGAGCCTGAAAAAAAGCCTGCGGATGATAAAGAAATCACCCACGACTTACAAGGTGGAAACCTTTGGACGACAGCCCAAAAACCCGATGATTCCGGCCTTTTCCCCGGAATTCAGGGCTATTTCCATGATGCAAAAAAAATCGCCCCCGGGGTCACCGGGGGCGATTTCTGAAGTGGCTGGGGAACTAGGATTTGAACCTAGACAGACGGAGTCAGAGTCCGTAGTCCTACCGTTAGACGATTCCCCAACATTCCGACAGCCAGGAGGAGGCGCCGGAGCGCCTCCACCGGATTAACGCTTGGAGTACTGCGGACGCTTGCGGGCCTTGCGCAGGCCGAGCTTCTTACGCTCGACTTCACGGGCATCGCGGGTCACGAAGCCAGCCTTACGCAGCGGGGAGCGCAGGTCTTCGCTGTACTCGATCAGGGCGCGGGTGATGCCATGGCGAATGGCGCCAGCCTGGCCGCCGATGCCGCCACCGGCGACCGTCACCTTGACGTCAAACTTGTTCACCAGCTCGACCAGCTCCAGCGGCTGGCGCACGATCATGCGGGCAGTTTCGCGGCCGAAGTAAACGTCAATCGAGCGATCGTTGATGGTAATCGTGCCGTTGCCGGCGCTCAGGAACACGCGGGCGGTGGCAGTCTTGCGGCGACCGGTACCGTAATTGGTTTGTGCAGTCATGGCTATGAGACTCAGATCTTAAGTTCTTGCGGCTGCTGGGCAGCGTGCGGATGGTCGGCGCCAGAGTACACCTTGAGCTTGCTCAGCATGGCGCGACCCAGGGGGCCCTTGGGCAGCATGCCCTTGACGGCAATTTCAAGGGGCTTCTCGGGCTTGGCCACGATCAGCTTCTCGAAAGTGATGCTCTTGAGGCCACCCGGATATCCGGTGTGGTGATAATACTTCTTGGCCTGGGCCTTGTTGCCCGTGATCGCGACCTTGCCAGCGTTGATGACAACGAGGTAATCGCCGGTATCGACGTGCGGGGTGTATTCGGGCTTGTGCTTGCCGCGCAGGCGGCGGGCCAGCTCGGTGGCCAGGCGACCCAGGGTCTTGCCGCTGGCATCGATCACAAACCAGTCACGCTTTACCGTCTCCGGCTTGGCACTGAAAGTCTTCATTGCATTAACGCCTGTATACAAAAAGGGCTACGGGCGGGGGTCCCGCCAAAGAGGACGCGCATCTTACCCAAGCGACCCGGCTTTGACAACACGTTACGCAAGCCAAAATTCACAAACCTGCCCGCCCGCCGGTGCTGGCCGGCCGGAACCGTGTGCCGGCTCATTATAGCCGGGCCGGCGCCGCCCGGCACGGAAGCTTTGTGACTGCCCCTGGCCAAACTCCACCATTACGCCCGGTCGCCGCTGGCCCCGGCCCCGGGCATGCCCAGCCACCGGCATCTGCCTCCTGCCTCCTGCCGCGGCCTGGGCCTGGGCCTGGGCCTGCGGGCTGCGGGCTGCGGGCTGCGGGCTGCGGGCTGCGGGCTGCGGGCTGCGGCAGGATGGTGGCACCGCATGCCCCCCATGACCACTCCCGGCTGTGCCCCCACCTCCTGACCATTGCCGGCGTGGCCCGGCAGGGGCCTCAGGGCAGGTGCTCGCAGGCCAGGTACTCGCGGGACTGCATCTCCAGCAGGCGCGACTTGGTGCGCTCGATCTCGAAGTTGAGGCGCCCGCCCTCATACAGCACGGGGATCTCCGCATCCGCCGACACCACCAGCTTCACATGGCGGTCGTAGAACTCGTCGACCAGGTTGATGAAGCGACGAACGGCGTTGTCGTTGCGGGCATCCATGACGGGAATACCGGAAATGATGACGGTCTGGTACTCGCGGGCGATCTCGATGTAGTCACTGGCCGAGCGCGGACTCTCGCAAAGCTCGGTAAAACTGGCCCAGAGCACATCCTCGCCATGGTTCAGGACGTGAATCTCGCGCTCGTTGACGACAATGCTGCCCGGCCCCTTGGCCACCCCGCCGGTGAGCTCGTCAAAGCACTGGCGCAGGGCGGCCTCGGCCGCCGGGCCGTTCGGACTGTAGTAAAGAGAGGCCTTTTCCAGCACACGCAGGCGGTAATCAATGCCCGCATCCACATTCAGCACATCGCAATGACGCTTGAGCAGGGCGATGGCAGGCAGGAAGCGCTCACGCTGCAGGCCGTTCTCGTAAAGCCGGTCCGGCGGGATGTTGCTGGTCGCCACGAGCGTCACGCCGCGCTGAAACAGCTGCTCGAAAAGGCCGCCCAGCAGCATGGCGTCGGTGATGTCGGTGACAAAAAACTCATCGAAGCAGATCACCACCGCTTCCTCATAAAGGCGGTCGGCGACGATTTCCAGCGGATTGCGGGTGCCGCGCAGGGAGTTCAGCTCCTTGTGCACGCGCTGCATGAAACGGTGGAAATGGATACGCAGCTTGCGCCGGAAGGGCAGCGACTCGAAGAAGATATCCATGAGATAGGTCTTGCCGCGCCCGACCCCGCCCCACATATACAGGCCGCGTACCGGCTCGCGCGGGCCGCGCGCCAGCTTGAGGCGACCGAGGACGCGGGCATCCTTCGCCGTCTGGTAGCGTTCGGTGAGCTCGTCCTTGACCCGCTGAAGATGGCGCACGGCGGTGGCCTGGGCTTCGTCGTGCTGGAAGCCGGCACGGCGCAAGTCGTGCTGATAGCGCTCAAGAGGCATGAAGTGAATCCGCTGAATTACTGACCAGGAAACATTCGGGCCGCCAATTCTGCCTTGAGCGCTGATAAACGGCCATGGAAGAAGTGGCCCGTTTTGTCCCACCGGATCAGTTCTGGCGGCTGCCGACGCGAGGCGACCCAGGCTGCCACCGCTGCCGCGTCGACGACCTCGTCGTCGTCACCCTGGGCAACCAGGGTACCGGCAGGGGGCTCGAGACCGGCAAAACCGGGGTACTGCACGGGTGGCGCCACCAGCACCAGGCGCTGCAATGCCAGGCCCGGCGGCAGGCGCTGCACGGCCGCCGCCGCCACCCAGGCGCCAAAGGAAAATCCGGCCAGCCAGACCTGGCTTGTGCCCTGATCGGCCTGCAGCCAGTGCAGCACCGCCAGCAGGTCATCGACCTCGCCTTCGCCATGGGCGTGACTGCCGGCACTGGCGCCGACGCCGCGGAAATTGAAGCGCAGCGTGGCCAGCCCGGCATCGCGCCAGGTCCGCACCAGGGTGGACACCACCTTGTTGTCCATGCTGCCGCCATGCAGGGGATGCGGATGGCAGATTACGGCAACCCGCGCGCTTCCCGCCGGCGGCAGCAGCAGCCGGGCCTCGATGGCGCCGGCCGGGCCGGGCAGGAGCAGGGACCGCTCGTCGTTGACGGACATCCGAATTTCCTCGTGAAGACTGCTTCTGGCAGCGGATACAAACGCATAGACTAGCGCCGGACAAGGGGAACGTTCGCCGGGCACGGCGACAAGAGGAGACACGCATGAGCTGGCTGCTGTATCTCATCGTACTGGTGGTGGGGGGATTCGGGGGCTATGTGCTTGCGCGCGCCCGCAATCCGGACACCCGCGTGCGCGAGCTCGAGGAGCACCTGCGCTCGCTGCAGGCACGCTTCGACTCCTACCAGGAGTCCGTCACCCAGCACTTCGTGACGACCGCCCAGCTCGCCAACGCGGTCACCCAGGGCTATCGCGAGATGCACGAGCACCTGCAACACGGCGCCCAGACGCTGTGCGCCGACAACCGCCGCCATGGCAGCGACAACCCGGCCCAGGCCTTCGAGCGCCTCGACACGCCGCGCGCGCTGCAGGGCTCGCTGAACGACGACACCTATGCGCTGGAACCGCCGCGCGACTACGCCACCAAGAAGCCGCTGGAACGGGGCACCCTGGACGAGGGCTTCGGCTTTCGCGAATAGGCCGGGCACTGTCCGGCCCCGGGCCCGCCTTGGCGGGCCTTTTCATTTGTCCCCCGGAAAATCCCGCATGAGCCCTGCCAGCGCCCTCCTCCTTTACTGTCGCCCGGGCTTTGAGAAGGAAGCCGCCTCGGAAATCCAGGCCGTGGCCGGTGAACTGGGCGTGGGCGGCTACGCCCGGGCCCGGGCCGACAGCGGCTACCTCACCTTCCATCCTTTTGCGCCGCTGGACGCGGCCAGCGCGCGCGGCTTCCGGCTGGACCGGCTCATCTTTGCGCGCCAGCTGGTCTTCCTGGCCGGTGGCGAGCCCCGGGAG
>JAJFBF010000052.1 GCA_020697295.1 Moraxellaceae bacterium
CTTGAGGCTCGACTTCATAGTTGCACTCCCTCAGCGCCTCAATGACCTCCAGCTCGAATGGCGAGTCCGCCGCCTTGCCGGTTTCACGCGCCACGGCCAACTCGCCCGTTTCGGCATACTGCAGGAAGTTCTTGAGCGCCCTGACCCCCAGGCTCGCCCCAGCCTCAATTTCGAGCTCATCAGCCCGGAAGTTGGAAAACACCCGCATGGCCATTTTGGCGCGAGTGATGAGAACGTTAAGTCGACGGTGCCCACCCTCGCGGTTCAAGGGGCCGAACTCCCGGGCAATCCGCCCGGATTCGTTGCGGCCATAACCAATACTGATAAAGATCACATCGCGCTCATCGCCCTGTATGTTTTCCAGGTTCTTGACGAAGAACGGTTCGCTGCTCTCCCGGGTAAAGAACGCCTCGGCTTCTGGTGTCTTGCGCCGCAGCAGTTCAATTTCCACCTGAATCAGGTCTCGCTGAGCCACGCTGAATGCCGCCACCCCCAGGGACAGATCAGGAGTACTGAGGGCATGCGCCATCACCGCCCTGGCCACTGCCCGGGCTTCCTCCTTGTTCGTCCGGGTACGGCCCCGGTCATAAAGAGCCTCGGGAAGGTACTCAAAGCTGATCCCCTTGGCCTGGGGGTGCTGCCCCGCAGAGGGAAAAACGACCAGCTTGCTGTCGTAAAACTCCACGTTTGAAACAGCAATCAGGGATTCATGCCGGCTGCGGTAGTGCCAGCGCAGATAACGCTCCTGACTGCCTGCCGCCTTGAACATGGTCAGAATGCTTTCGATGTCGCTGGTCGCACTTTCATCGTCGTCCATCTCGATTTCACGACTAAAAAAGTCAGTCGGTGGCATCTGACGAGTGTCACCCACCACCACCACCTGCTTGCCGCGCAGGATGGCGCCAAAGGCATCAACCGCCTTGACCTGCGATGCTTCATCAAACACCACCACGTCGAACTCCAGCTTTCCAGGCGGCAGAAAATTTGCAATGGACATGGGGCTCATCATGAATACCGGCTTGATCTGCTGAATGGCGCGCCCGGCGCGCTCGATCAGCTGGCGGATAGGCATATGCCTCCGCTTCTTGTTGATCTCGCCACGGAGAATCGCCATTTCCCCCGGCTGATTGATATTCGGCATGCTTTCCCACACCTGCTTGGCCAGGCTGGTTTGCGCATGCCGCAGGGACGCCAGATCCAGGCTGCGGAACCGGCTGATCTGGTGCTCATGCCGGATCCGGTCAAACTGCTGCAAGGGCGGATTCTTCTCGTACACCAACTGCACCAGCCCTGAATACCAGGAAAGATCGAGAATATCGGTCAGCAGCTCCGGCTGCTCCGTAGACGAGGCAATCCGCAGAAGCTCCTCCAACCCCTGGGTCTGTAGTTGGCCCGCCAGCACATTCCAGCGCGCCATCTGGTACAAGGCCGATAAGCCCTCCCCCCACTGTTGCAGCAGAACTGCCAGGGCATCCAGCCCCCGAGCCCGGACCTGCTCCTTCTTCCCCGGCCCATTCAGACCGATCACGTCCAGGACGGTGCCAAGGGCCAGATCAAGCGCCACTACCGACTGCTCGATGCCGGTGGCCGCCTCACCAAAGCCAGAGGCATCCGCATGCCCCGCCAGGAAGTCCAGAATGCCCTTGGGAATCTGGCCGTTGCCCAGGTCGTCATGGAGCTGGATCACCCAACTGCTCAGTCGCTCCAGCACCGCCCAATCAGATTTCTGGCGCTGCCATTGCGCGCCGAACAACGCAGCACCCAAGGCCTCATGCTGGTCATAGATTTTCTTGCTCTGCTGGAACGCCAGTACGGAGTCGACCAGGAGCAGCATGTCGGCGGAGTCCTTGGGCAGCGCTTCCCTGGCGAGACCCTGAAGGCGCGCCCGGGCAGCCCGGAAGCGTCCCGCAAAGATGCGCCACCATTTATCGCCATAGGCGAGAAGACTGGCCCGCACCTCCAGCAGATCCTGATCCCACGCGGCCTCAATCAAGACACTGTCATTCCGATTGCGGCACGCCGTCATCCTATCACCAGCCTCCAGCAACTCGCGGATCGCGTCCCGGCGTGACTGCCAGTCCCCGGTCGTCAGCTGAATGCCTTCCAGCCGTGGCGCCTCCGCCGCCCGGCGCGCGGCCCGGCAGATGACGTCCACGTCCGACAGCGTTGCTGGACGGGACAGCATCAGTCGATCCGACAAGGCCGCCGCCGCCGACTGCAGCGACTTCATGTGCTCGCCCGCCAGCTGCAAGGCCTGGGTGGCGCGGCTCTGCTCAATAGGGGAAAAGAAGGTCCGGTCCGATCCCCAAAAGGTATTACGGTCCGGCCGCCCCATTTCCTCCAGGTGCAGCACCAGCTCCCTGACCAGTTCCCGGCGCTTCAACTGCTCCGCATGGCTCCACGACGCCATCGGCGCGAAGGACAAGATCGGCAGTCCGGGCCGCATCCGCTTCAGATTGAGATACTTGCCCAGCACATCGACGAACGCGAGCCCACTGGCCCCAGCCTGGGAACTCACCGCCTGACAATAGAGGTTAAGGTCGTCCTGCAGCTGCTTCAGGCTGGCCAGATCATCCTCACCCACACTGTTCAGCGGCTTCCCCTGCTCCAGCGTGCGCGCCAGCTCCTTGAGCACCGACTGTTTGGTGGACTTGTGACTGTGCAATTCAAAAACAGCATCGCCCAAGTGGCTCTCATCCAGGCGGCGTTTCACCACTTCAAGCGCGGCCATTTTCTCGGCCACGAAGAGCACGGTCTTGTTCTGGCCAATCAGCTCGGCAATGACATTGGTAATGGTCTGTGACTTCCCTGTCCCGGGCGGCCCCTGGATCACCAGGTTCGAACCCGCCCTAATCTCCAGAATGGCCTCGGTCTGGCTGCTATCCGCATCCTTGACAAACCGAACCTCCCCGGGAGCGATGACAGAGTCAATGTTCACCTCTTCGGCATAGGCTGAACGCTGATCACTGAACCCGCCCCCCAGCAATCGACCCATCACCGCATGCAGATCCGGCTGCTTTCCTTCCGGCCAGCTCTTTGGATCAAGGTCTTTGAACATCAGGAACTTGCCAAAGGAGAAGAACCCCAGTGCAATCTCATCTGAAGCGACTTTCCAGCGTGGATACTTGCTGACCACATCAGAGACCGCACTGAAATAGGTCGCGAGCCCTCCCTCCTCCTGGGTTTCAAACGCATCGCCAAAGCCACAGGTGGTCAAATCCAGGCCAAAGTCAGTTTTCAGCTTCGCGACCAGTGACAAATTTTCGACCAACTCATCGCCGGAATATCTGAGCGTAAAGGCATCCTTGGCGCCACTTCGCTCCAGACTCACCGGCAACAGAACAAGGGGGGCCTTTCTCACGGCTTCCGCACTGTCGTCTTCGTACCAATGCAGAAAGCCCAGCGCCAGGAACAGGGTGTTTACGCCCTGCTCCTCAATGAATCCCTTTGCCTCTGTATGGATTTTCAACAACTGAAGAAAAAGGCGCTCATCCTCCATTGCTGTCTGCAGGCGGGAATCCACATGGCGACGTGCCCGGCCTGATTCGCCAATGGCATCACCTTCAGCAGAAACTGACCAATCCACCCCATCCATTTCATGCAGAAGCTGCTCATCCTCGGCAGACTCAGCATCGCTCCCCTCAGCGCCGGAAAGTCGAGCCATTTCCGCAATCCGCTGTCGCGCCATCGGCGCGAACGTCATGGCCTTTTCCTGCCGATAGAGAATATTGAAGACTTCTTCTGACAGCTCATCTACCACGATCAGTGTCTTGGCCGTCTTCCGGAAGTTGAGCATGGTGTTGCGAAGCCCGATATCCAGCAGCTCCTTGCGGCTACCTTGCAGCTTCTGATTAATTCCGTTGCTCATTCAAACTCTCACTTAATCCACTTTATTTTTGTCTGTAGTGCTTCTGGCTACCGGCCAGGAGCATCCACGCAAGTCAGCCCCCGCACACTACCCGCCCGCTTGGCGTCAGCCGATAGCGCTGCACCGGACTGCGCGGCGAAGCCGGGTCCGTCATCTCCACCCAGCCTGCCTCAAGCGCAGGCGCCAGGTAGTTGCTGCGGAAGGTCGGGCGATGCCGCAGGCCCAGCCGGTTCATCAATTCGCCGGCAGGCAGGGACTCGTTCCCCAGCACGCCCAACAGCCGCTTTACTTGGTCGCTTACTTGGTCGCTTACTTGATCGGTAGCAGCCTCGGCCATCGCCGCCTGCAGGGCCTGCAGCATGAACTCCACAAAGGGCGTGGCTTCGGCCTGGCGATCGGCCTCGGCCAAGGCGGCGTAATAGGCCTCCTGCCGGTCCCGGATCACGGTCTCCACCGGCAGCCAGGCCAGCAGCCCCTGCCAGCGGCTCAGGATCAAGGTCTGCCAGAGACGCCCCATGCGGCCATTGCCGTCGCTGAAGGGGTGGATGAACTCGAATTCATAATGAAACACGCAACTGGCCACCAGCGGGTGCAGCTCACCCCGCCCCAGCCAGTCCAGAAGGTCCTGTACCAGCGCCGGCACCCGGGCCGGCGGCGGCGCCATATGGATGAGCTGTGCGCCCCGATAGATGCCCACGCCACCGCTGCGGAAGCGGCCAGGCTCGTCCACCAGCCCGGCCATGAGCAGGCCGTGCGCCGCCAGCAGATCCTCGCAGCGCGCCGGCTGCCACTGCGGCAGCTGCTCGTAGGCGGCAAAGGCATTGCGCACCTCCTGGATCTCCCGCGGCAGGCCCAGCACGCGCCGCCCCTCCAGCACGGCGGTGACCTGCTCCACGCTCAGGGTGTTGTTCTCGATGGCGAGCGAGGCCTGGATGGTGCGGATGCGGTTGCCCCGGCGCAGCTGCGGCGTCAATAGCTGCTGGCTCAGCGCCGAGAGGCGCCCGACCTGCTCGCTGATGGCGGCGACGCAGTCGAGGATAGACGGGGTGAGCGTGAGGGGCGGCTGGTAGGGGCTCATGTGCTCACCTGCAAAGCTCGATCATTTTGTCGTAGTGATGGCCGTCCACATGCCTAACCAGCTCCAGCACATCTCTCAATATCTCCGGGCCTTCCGCCACTATTGAGAGGTCGTGTTCGAACTCACCAATCACCCCATTGTGGGAATAGCTGTGCGTAAAGCGGATGATCCTTGCCCGCTTCGCCTCATCAAAGCCATCGACACTATCGAGTTGTTGCTGAAGCTTTCCGGCCTTGGCCGGATACTTGAACGTCATCACGGACTCCAACAGTCGCCTCGCGACATTCGGCATGCCATAAAGCGTATCCATGCCATCCTCGGCAGCAAGCCGGGCACCTTGATGAACCAGTTGAAAAAGATAGTGATACTCCGACTGATAGTCCTTCAACAGCGAATCCAGAGCAGTAATGCCTGCATTTCGCGAATTTCCACTACCCACTGCCCTGAGCATGTACATTTGCGAGTCCCGGACCCTCTTGGCATTGTCATCGGCCCTCTGTCGCTGGATTAGCCAGTTATTCACCTGCCTGAAAAAGGTGAAGTTGTGGGTTAGCACAAACAACTGGCCTGCACTTTTAAGACGCGACTTCATGAAGCCAAACGCGCAATAGATGGAGTTGGCATCAAGGCTGGAAACGGGGTCGTCAATCACAACAACGCCATTGGCCAGATCAAATCCGGTATCTTCCAGTGACTTTAAAAAGTAGATGAAGGAAACCGCCGTTCTTTCGCCATCACTCAAGTTACTGGCCGGCTGCCCATTGCGGCGAATCAGATAGCCGGTATCATGGGCAAAAAACTGGAGCTCTTCGCGCCCGAGATAGGAAGCCATGTCACGAGTCAGCTCATCCGCAGCTTTCAGATGCTGGCGGATAGCCGCCTCGAGCTGGGCAATCTCAGCATCAATTTCCACGAGGCGATTCTGGCATTCCAAACTGCCATCTTTCGCAGCCTCGATAAGCCCCTGTATATCTTTATAAGCAGGAATCGAACGCCATACTTCATCAGCCTCAAGAGCCTTTCTGGCAGCCTCCTGCTCCTCTGAAAAGTTATCCGTGTACCGGTTATGTTCATCCACGATTGCCTTTACTTCACTATGTGCAGAGCTCCCGATATAGGCAGTAATCAAGGAACCAGCGGTCAAAAATAGTGAAGCCAGGAACTCTATAGTTCCCTCCCGCTTCTCCTCACCTGGCCGCATCAGCAGGTAATTTGCCATATCCAGAACCTTGAATGGTTTTTCTTGTTTTTCGACAAGACCTTTCCGAACACGCACAAGAAAGCCGGATACCGATGAGGACTGCTGCCTAATCAAACTCACCTTTCCTTGGTAACGTTCGACCAAATGCGGATAAAGCAGCGCCTTATCAGGAAGAGTCATCACGCGATCAAGGAACTGCAAACCTGAATCAACCTCAGCAATCAGCGTAGTGACCTCGGCCTGAAAGTCGCGGAACGCGTCGTTAAAGTGAGCCTCCAGCGCCTGGAGACGTCGCTCTGGAAGAGGCTGATCACAGAATTTGCAGTGGTCACCATTTCCATGCAGCTTCAAGCCGGCGCCTACCCAGTTCGACACGACAGCATCGCCGGCCAAGGCCTCCAATGTCGTTGCCACTATGGACTTGGAAAGCAGAGCTGATGCCCGACTAAATACTCTCGAAAAGTCGGGGTATTGGGCGGAGGCAAGGACAATCTTCTCTCGCGGAGCGCCTTCTTTCTTAGCCAAACTGGCAGCCCTATCTCCATCACTCAAGGCGACGGCTCCTTCGGAGGCAATAGTCTCCTCAAGCTTCTTCTTGAACTTCTGTGCATCGTAACTATTGAAGTAAACGCCAGCGGATGAAGAAGTTAGAAGATTTCGGATTGAAGTAGCCCGTTCTTTACGGAACTGCTCAAACTGTTTCTCAAACTGCTTTTTGCGCACATCAAAGTCTGTCTTACGGGCTCCTAATGCCTGACGATCGGACTTCAATGCCTCGATGCGCTGCTGCTTTTCAGCACTGTCCTCACCCAGAAAATACACTGGCGGCAACGACTGATCAGGCTTCTCGAAAATAGAGCGATTGATGGTATCCCGGTTAAAGACACGAACCTGAGGCAGAGTGGCGACGTGCAAATCGGCGCCCGAAATATCATTGCCTCCTACCCGAAACCTAACCTCACCCTCAGAGACAGGCTCTCGCTCATACAAATGCCGGAATAGATTGGAGAGCGTGGTTTTCCCAGCGCCATTCCAGCCGTATACAAGATTGAATCGAGCAAACTCTGGAAGATTATTTGGCCAGGTAAAATCACGGAAAATTCGATGCCCCTTCATCCGTGACAGGCGATCAATTTTCATCAGTGCGCTTCCTTTACGATGGCATCAGCTTCCGGCAATCGAAGTTGGCCGGAGATTAGGCGAGGCAATAAGGCGTCTCGAATCATTGAGAGGCTAGCCGCTTCCCGCAGATTCACCCTGATTCGATCCATTAGAGGCATGAGCATCATTTCAAATACTTGAATGACGCCAACTTCTGGATATACAGCCGACACACCAGCCAAAGTTTCACGCGTAATAGTGTCAAATACCGAGCCATGAGTACGCTGCCTCAAGGTCTCGACCAGATGAAAAGTACTGAAGTATGTGAAATAGGCATCCCCTGCTTTTCCCCGAAGCCCATAGCACGACTGATTCATTGCCATTGCCTGCCCGACAAGAGCAAGCCTGCCAACAGTACCTCTAGCCGAAATAATGGTTGTTCCCTCAGACAACAACTTTGCTGATGAGTTCATCAAGCCAATATCAGTTATGTGCTTTTCAGTCTCGACCACAAAAACATCGGAAGTACTCGGAGCATCAACAACTGAGAACCAAGGAATATTCCCATCCCAATATTCCGGAATTGATGTCTTTGGCGTTCCTCCGCCAATCACATCAACAACCTCAGTAAATCGCAGCGCAGACCAGCCCTTCGGAATGGGGCCAAGTTCGGAGTCGTCGAAGCTATCAGGGAAAAGGGCGGCGGTGGCGGCGTCCATGCCTTCGGGCTGGCGGCCTTCGGCCTTGGCGCGCACGGGGTCGAAATCGACGAACCAGGATTTGAACAGGGCTTGGGCGATGGCTTCGAGGGTGGCGTTGGTTTCGCGTAGCAGGGTAATGCGGTCGTCGATCGCCAACATCACAGAAGTAATCCACTTTCGCTCACTAACTGGCGGAACAGGAATTGGGAGCGCTCTGAGGTCCTTTAGGTTAATGGTCGTCTGAACTGTGGTATTAGCGCGGCTACCTAACAGGTGCTGTGACAACGGAGAGCGCAGGCACAACGCTAGCCATTCAGACTCAACCTCTGAGGTTGGATGAATTACTGCAACAGCTCGCGCAACGTTGAAGCCGCTAACAGTTTTTGAGGCTAGGGCCACTTGCCCCACACTTCCCACTACTGTCAGCAGAACCTCGCCACCTTTTAGACGAGTACGACCATATTTAGCTTCTATGCTTGGATCTATCCGCATCAAGTCAGCTAGCTCAATATGACCATCCTGGAAGTTATTTACCCGGATGATTGGAACGCCTTCGCTCATAGCCGCTCCAGGCTGAACAACGCCATATGTCACAGAGCCTGGCTGCGTCAACTGACTCAGCGGGAGGTAACTCCAGCCTTTTGGGACTGAGGGCAAGTCAAAACTCATACCCCAGCCCCCCTAGCTTCTGCCGGATCAACTGGTCCAACTCCGCGCCTTTGGCCATCTGCTCACCAAGCTTTCTGGTAAGCGTTCGCATCTTCTCGGCAAAGGCCTCATCGTCGTCTTCCACTTCTTCCGCGCCCACATAACGGCCGGGGGTGAGGACATGGCCATGGGTGGCAATTTCCGCAAGCCGGACGCTGCGACAGAAGCCGGGAATGTCGCCATACGCTTCCACGGGCGCATCGGCAGCCAGGGCTTCGCCGCGCCAGGCGGCCACGGTCTGCGCAATGCGGTCGATGTCGGTATCGGTGAGTTCGATCTGCACCCGACTGACATTAGTGCCGAGCTTGCGGGCATCGATAAAAAGCACTTCGTCCTTGCGCTTCGTCTTCTGTTTGGCGAGAAACCACAGGCAGGCAGGAATCTGCGTATTGAAGAAGAGCTGGCCGGGCAGCGCGACCATCACTTCCACCACGTCGGCCTCGACCATGGCGCGGCGGATATCACCTTCGGAATTCTGCGAGGAGCTCATGGAGCCGTTGGCCAGCACGATGCCGGCGCGGCCCGTGGGCTTCAGGTGATACAGCATATGCTGTAGCCAGGCGTAGTTGGCGTTGCCCTGCGGCGGGGTACCGTACACCCAGCGCGGGTCACCTTCCAGGCTGCCGTGCCACCAGTCGCTGATGTTGAATGGCGGATTGGCCAGCACGAAATCGGCACGCAGATCCTTGTGCTGGTTCTTGGTGAAGGTGTCGGACGGCTCCTTGCCCAGGTCGTAGTCGATGCCGCGGATGGCCAGGTTCATGGCCGCCAGGCGCCAGGTGGTGGGATTGGACTCCTGGCCGTAGATGGCCACGTCGCCCAGCTTGCCGCCGTGCGCCTCGATGAACTTCTCGGACTGCACAAACATGCCGCCGGAGCCGCAGCAGGGGTCGTAGACCTTGCCGTGGTGCGGATTGAGCACGGCCACCAGCGTCTTCACGATGCTGGACGGCGTGTAGAACTGCCCGCCCTTCTTGCCTTCGGCGCTGGCGAACTGGCCCAGAAAATATTCATACACTTGGCCGAGCAGGTCGCGCGCCTTGTTGGCGTCGCTGCCAAAGCCGATGGTGGAAATCAGGTCCACCAGCTCGCCGAGCTTGCCGTCGGGGAGTTGGGCGCGGGCATAGCGCTTGTCCAGGATGTTCTTGAGCCTGGGGTTTTCCGCCTCGATGGCCGCCAGCGCCTCGTCGATGCGCTTGCCGATGTCGGCCTGCTTGGCGGCGGCGCGCAGGGCTTCCCAGCGCGCCGTCTCGGGCACCCAGAACACGTTCACTTCGCGGTAGTAGTCGCGGTCTTCCAGCTCGGCCGCGAGGGCCTCGGCATCGTCGCCGCCCAGATAGTAGTCATCCGCCGGGTCGGTCAGGCGCCGCTCCAGCTCGGCGCGGCGGCCGGCAAAACTGTCGGAGATGTACTTCAGGAAGATCAGGCCGAGCACGATGTGCTTGTACTCGGCGGCGTCCATATTGGCGCGCAGCTTGTCGGCCGTGGCCCAGAGGGTCTTTTCGAGATGCTCCAGGGTGCTGCTGGCCTGCAGCGCCAGTTCGGCCTTGGCCGCGGCCTTTTCGGCGCGGGCGGTGGCTTTGTCGGCTTTGGCAGAGGCTTTTTCAATTTTGGCGGAAGCCTTGTCCGCCCGGGTTTCAGCGGCGGTTTTGGCAAGCTCCGCCGGGGCGGCTGCGTTTTCAGTCATGGGAAGGGGCTCGTTGAATTCAGGCGCGGCGGTCGAGGTGGCGGCGGTGTAAGCGGTGGAGAGGCTGGCCCGGCGGACAGCGCCGCCCCGGCCCCGGCCTTTGGCCAGCACGCCCTCGTCGATCAGGGTGTCGCGGACGGCCCGGTAGGCGTCCTCGGTCAGCTGCGGATGGCGGCCACGCAGCTTTTCCAGCAGGGACTGGTTGCCGATGGCGGCGCCATCGGCGGGGACGGCGGCCAGGAGGGCGGCGCGAAGGGTGTTCTGGTCCACCAGGGGGGAACTCCAATGTTCTTGTTTTTTTATCCAGTTCCGGCCCCAGCGCCACACCCCGGGGCCAGCCCGTAATACGTATTACGGGCCGATCATGGCGGGCTGGCGCGACAGAACCTGTCGCTACGGGGCTCGGTGAGGGCAAATCCTTGAGCGGACAGTCTTTTTCAACGTATCCGGGAATCGTCCTAGGACTGTATGGCTTGCCCTGCGATTCAGCAATATGGGGGGATTACGGAGGGCTGCCCTGCACGGCGAGAAATATTTCCGAAACTCTAACCAAGTGCGCCAGGAATGCCCCCTGACCTGGGCCTTCTGGAAGGAGGCCCTCTTTCGGGCCTTCCAACATTCGTCAGATGACCAGAGACTTTACTGGACGCAGGGGCATCAGTCGTCGCTCCGAAGACCATCCGTGGCAGCGAGCTACCCCTGAGCAATCAGCCAGGCCACAGGGACAGGGCAAAGTCGGGTTGTCCCGCACCATAGGGAATGGTCAACATTCCCCATAAGCGCAGGGTGCACCTGCCATCAGCCTGAGTTGATAGAGTGCCCGTGCACCAAAGCAAAAGCCCCGAGGCCAAAGGCACCCGGGGCTCGTGCTGCAAACCCCAGAGGAGCCTGCGGACTGATCACCTGCATCTTGGCTACCCACGACGACGTCGTCAATGTCGCCGGGCGCCGCGCCTCTGGATCCTTCCACTCTGACGACACGGAGGCAATCATGCCTATGCAGAGGAGCCGGCGACCTGCCGGCAGGCAACTCCAGGTAAGGCCCACCAGGTCATGGAACTGGGTTATGGACGTCTTGCGCGTCCTGGCCCTGACCCGCCCCTGGGATTGGTTCTAACCTAGCAGGGAGGGTCGCCATCGGGCGATCCTCCCCTTTCCCCAACGGAGCCTCTTGGTGAAAAAATCTTCGATTCGCTCTTTTCAAGGCCAAATGGTCTCGCTAACCTGTACGGATGAGCAGTCTGCGCAGCAAATCCTCTCACGTCCTATCCAGCGGCAAATCAGCTGCGGAGAGCGCGCGTCTGGATGACTACCAGAGCGTTGGTAACTGGGTGACGCTCCTGATGCTGCTAATCACACGCAATATGGGGATCGCGCATCGTTGCGCACTGCGCAGCAGCAATAAAGCGCTGAAAGAGCGAGACGACTTCCTGCGCAAACCGCTCACCATTCTGGCTGCGTGGGGCGGCATCGTGGTTCTGGGATTCGCCGTCCGCGAGCACAGCAATCTGGTACTAGGCCTGCTGCTATGTTTGGTGCCGCTGCTGGCAGCCACGCACACGTCTATTAGCCGGAGCGCCGCTGCCACAACCAAGGCTCTGAGAGCAAAGCACCGCTCGCCCACCTGGATGCCTTGGATTCCCCTGCTTGAATCCGCCCCCACCGTCATTCTGCCCATCCCCCTGCCGCCTCCGCGCGCCACCGCTTGAGTCCTGACTGAACGGGCCAGCCCTGCGCTGGCTAATTCCGCACGCCCGTCGTGCGACATGACCCATGTGGTGAAAATATGACCCGCAAGACCGATTCTGTGCTGGACCAGGAGTCCCTGCACAACCCTACCGCCATGGAGGCGGATACCCTTCTCACCTCCCCTGCCGAGACGCCTCAGGAAATGCCTGCCCATCAGGAGGAGGAGTCCATCCCTGGTGGCGCAATGCATAGCGCCGATAGCCTCACCCCGCCGCCGACGTTGGCGATGGACGATGTCGCAGCCGCAGCCGCAGTCGCCGAGACCATTGCCGACACGGAAGCTACCGCTGAGCGCACGTCGTCTCCCGCGCAGATCAATATCGCAACCGTGGAGATCATCTCGCCCGGCGCGATCCAGATGCCCAAGAACATAAGGTCGCTGCCGGGGAAAGGGACGCTGACCAAGGCGCTTCTCGATGCGGGCCTGCGCCCCGAAGCCACCGCGGCAGCGTCACTCGCCCACCCCATCGTGGCTCATCGCGCGCGGGATGGCGCAGGCATTCAGGGCTACACAAACCTCGAACTCGCCTCGCTGCTGCGTCTCCAGAACATCCCCACTCCCGTGGTCATGATCCAGGATGCCAAAACTGCGAAGTTCCTGCGTTCCAAGGTGGGGGCGGTGCTCGAACGCCTGCTCCATGCCACGAGAAGGAATGAAAGGCTGGCGCTCGCCTTCCAGCTCAAAGAACGCGAAATCTGGAATGCACTGTTCGAGGAGCCGCTGTCGGACGAGCTGATGGCAAACCTGATCGGCGTCTCTGAGAAGACCCTGCGAAAATTCCTGGAGGACAGCACTGGCGAAAAGCCGGCCGACGGCGACGACGGGGAAACGTCTGAATGAGCCGCCCTTTGACGACGCCCTTCAACCAGCTCAGCGCCGGGATCCGCCTGGCCGAATATCTGCTGGGCCATCCTGAGCTGCGCAACTTACAGGGTATCGTGCAGGACATCCTGGACCTAGCGTCCCGGATTGCCGACCGGGAGGGCCTGCCGCATCTGCGGCAGGCCATCTCCTTGGCCCACGACGTCCAGCAGCAAGTGAACTGGGAGCAACTTCCGGAAGGTCTCCGCGGCTACCCCCGGATTCATCGCAACGACAGGAGCCACCCGATCAGTCCATTCTACGGGGATGGACTCAGCGACTATCCCGTCTGGCCCATACTGCTGACGCAACATGATGACCCTGAACTAAACGCCCGCTACCGAGCGTTCATGGCGGAAGCAGTTGACCATCTGATCGCCTACGTCAACGCATTCAGCACGGTATCGCATTACCGCGAATGGGTAGGCCGAACGATCAACCTTCATCCATTGCGCGAATACCTGCCAACGGCGCTCGCAGTCTCCGTGACGTTGCGCTATCTGGTGCATACCGAATACACCCAGGAACTCACCGAATTTCTCAGCGAATACGAAAAGCGAGGGCTAGCGCAATCACTTTGGTTTGTCCGTGATAGCGGTAAATTCTCTGCGGAATTCCAGGGTCGCATTGCAGCCCTCGAACGCATGCTGGCCTACCTGGACGGGCGAGAGCCCCCTAGCCGCATCGGCGGCAATATTTATGCTCAAAAGCCCCGCTCGACCGAGGCTTACGGCTGCGCTCGCGTCGCGTTCTTAAACCGGGCCGACGACTACACCGATGACGAAGACGCCGCCATAGAAGGGATCGGCGCATCGCTGCTGACGATTTCACCTGATGACCTGGAGGACCCGTCGCCAGAGGATGGCGCCACCAGCACCGCCGAGCGCAGGCGCTGGACGGATCCCGCCTACCAGATACAACACGTGGCGCGCGCGAACCTTTCCCTTCCCTACACTCGAAGCCACCTGCAGGCCTACCAGATTGCCGCCATCGACACTTGGATGCACACCCCTGACATCCAGCCGACGCGCAGGCGATTGCTGGCCGGCATGCTCCTCCTCGGGCGATCGCTCCGCGTCATGCTGGACGCCAGATTCGCCATCAGCTCCGTGCCGCGAGCCTCTGATGTCGAAGTCGAACTGCTGGTGGACATCGGCTGCTGGCGTATCCGGCCGGAGTTGCCAGACGTAGAGCCCGGAGAAGGCCCCAGCTATCTGCCCGTGGAAGTCTCACTCTGCCTGCCGCTACTGCCGGAGTGGCGCGAGGTCCTGTTGCCGCCGGATGCGGCCGAGCTGGTGGGCCAGCGCCTGACAGAAGGACTGGAGATCACCGAGCGGCGACTGCTCCAGCAACTGCGCGAAATCGAGGGCGACCTCAAACCATCGCAGGTCACACAATGGCTGGGGCGAACGCTGTTCCTGACAACCCATTCCCATAATGCCGCGGCTCTTCTCACGCCCTATGGCGCGCCTCATCTGCATACGCTGACGCACTATGAGCATCCGCGCATAGAAGACCTCGTGGCGGCCTATGTGCGCGTGTTGGCGACGCTGCAACCACTCCTTTACCCAACGCCCGGCCAACCTCCGCTCCCTATTCCCCCCCCTCAACAGGACGGAAGCGCCAGGACAGGAACCCCGACCGCGAGCGACCCCGGCCTGATCACGCAATGGGTCAATTCGACCTACGACGGACTGAGTACCATGCGCCTGGAAACTTCGTCTGACGTATGCAGCTATTCCAACGAGTTCGTGCGCTACGCCATGATGTTGGTAGGGGCCAACACGCTAGCGCGGGGCACCACCAACCCCGACATGCAGCTTGTCGATCGCACGCGACGACTTTTGGTAGTCTCGGACAAAGATCGCGGCGGGCGTGGCGCCATGAGCCGGCTGATTCCCTTGACCAGGGACGGCTTGCGTCAATTCGACTGGCTCGCCGAGCATCGTCGCGTCCTGCGCACGATGCCAGGCATGCCCGCCGATATTGATGATATGGCCTACCCGATCCTGGCTTGGCACGGTGACGAGCCTGGGGCCCGGCGCTCACTGAAGATTGAGGCGGCCACAACACGAGATATTCTGGGAGAGAATTTCCCGGGCCGCCTTAACGCGCTGCGCAAATACCTCCACACCCGACTCCAGGAGCTGGGCGTTCCCGGCCAGTACCTGGATGCCCTGAGTGGCCATTGGCACCCCGGCATGGAGCCCTACGCCCAATATAGCGCCCTCAACCCTCGCCAAATGAGGGAAGTCCTCCTCCCTCATCTCACACGCCTGATGCGCGAGCTGGGCTTTCGCCCGATCCGGAGCCGACTGGCATGAGCTTGCTACCCAACTGCCGCTGGAGCTTCGCCACTACCGAACTTCCCGTAGAAGCCTATCCCCCCTTCAAACTACTGATAAACACGCTACGTTCGGATAAGGCGGGGGAGGCCTACATTGATGGCCGCCTTGAGAAACCGGATACCCATGCACGGATGCAGCAGCTGCTCGTGGAGCGGCTGACGCTAGCGGAAGAGGCCCCCGACACCATCAAGAGCGCGGTGGCCATGCTGGACCACATTCAGCATCGCGGCCATGAATGGGGCTGGTTCAAAAAGCCAGCCAAAACTCGTACCGCCTATAGCAACTGTGACGAGAGCTGGCTGTGGGACAAATCCCGGGCAAATGATCGGCAGGAGCAGAAGGTAAGTGCGGGCAGACGCCCCCAGCGCAGCCATGCCCAGAGGATCGAGGATTTCGAAACGATCGAGAAGGGTATCCGGAAGTTCCTGAAGCTTCCTGATCCGGAGCCGCTCGCCCTGCTTGGGTGCCTGGAGGCGGTACTGATCACGCGCTGCGCCGTTATTTCCCGGGCGACCCTGAATGCCACAATGGTCGCGCTCCGCACCCCGGTGCTGGCGGCCCAGGGCTGGTGGTACCTGGATGTCACACATCGCTCAGGAAAAAAGCGGCTCGAACTACGCCGCGTCTTCCTGGATCCGGTGACCGGCAGCTTGGCCATCCGCTGGCACGCCCAAATTGCCCCTGTCCTCGACGGCCTTGATACCAGCGAGCGCCAGCAAGGCATGGCCGAGAAGGCATTCCGCGCATTTGCCCGGGCCGCTGGCCTACCGCGAGAAATGCGAACCACCGACGCCATGCAGTCCGCGGCTGCCTGGCTAGCCGTAACACTGCCGGGCTTTCTGATGGCGGTCACCACGCGCAAGCGTGTTACGCACTCTCTCCCCAACGCGGCATTGCGGCGAGCGCTGGGGTTGCGCCCCATCGTCGGCGATCTGGAATTGCCTCACAGCCCGCCTGTCGAGCTGGAGGAACTATCTCCCACCGTGGCGGATGTTGCGGCCGTGAAGGGTCTGCTGGACCTCATTGGCTCCGCATCCCCGGTGCCCTTTTCACCCACCGGGGAACAACTGGAGCGTCTCACGCTGCCCGAGCAGGTGCTCGCGGATTGGCTCATCTCTCGACAGATGTCCCGACACAACGCCAGGCGCGGCGTCCTGCTGATCGGCCACAGTGTTGCTGGTGCCATGGCCGATCGACGCACCCCGCTTTCCGTGGAGGATCTGGCCAGCATCCGGGCATTCCTGACGGAGGATATCGAACGCACCGAACTGCTGGATCTGGCTGACGCCTTTGTGGACTGGCTGTCCACCTCGGCCTGGGCCGCCCCACCCTCCAGCGATGAGGATGACGAGGACCGCCCCGGGGTCAGCGCCAATATCCTCTCGCCGCGCGAGCAGCGGCTTTTGCTCGAGCACCTCGCTAGCCCGGCCTGCGGCGTCGCCGACGCCCAACTCCGTGACATTCTCAGGGTGATCGTGGACCTCGGCTGCGTCGGTATGCGCCGAGCCGAGGCGCTGAAGCTCCGCGTTCGGGACTGGAAGCCGGGTCCCGCCCCCAGCGGCTACCCGCTTCTCTCGATCGAGCCCTACAAGGGGCGCGGCCTCAAGTCGATCAGCTCTCGGCGCTATGCGCCAGGCAGACTGCTCAATCCGGAGCTGAGGCAAGCACTGGTCCAGGCACACGAGCGACCGCGGGACGATATGCTGATTCTTCCCTACCAGCTCACGACGCATACGGACCAGACGATCTGGCTCACCGCCAACCGGACCCTGCAAGCGTTTCTGCAGGATGCCAGCCTGCACCTGCATCACTGCCGCCACACTGCAGCTACACTACTGCTGATTCAGCTCATGGCCGCCCCACTTGGCATTCATCGCTACAAGGGGCGATGCGGCTTCCTGGACAGTCTACTCGAGGGCGCCGAGGAAGTTGCCGACGCTCTGACCCTCAAAAACCCATGCTCATTGCAGCACCTGCGCGCCATTTCGCTGCTGCTCGGCCACCTGTCACCGCTGATTACCCTGAAATCTTACATACACAGCTGCGACCTGTTACTGCTTTTTGCGCTGGACCGGTCCGGAGAGCCGGGCTACAGCCAGCTGCTCGCGCTTGCCAGCGGCCGTCCCGTCGAAACCGTCAAGCACCACCAGACCCTGGCTATGGAGGCGCGGGAACATCTGGCACGGCAAACCCTTCTGACGCCCAACCAGAGGACACATGATGGCTATACCCTGCTGCGCCTCGTGGAGCATGACTACCCGGGGGCAGTCAGCCGTGACGACACGCCTATCGCCCATGACAAGTCGGACGCGGGGGAAGGCCCTAGCTTTGTGAATATCGCGGAATTGATGGCGCATGTTGCACAACGTGCCACGCCGGATGAGCAGGCGACCGTACGAGAATTGATCACACAAAAGAAGGAGAGTGGGCCGGTCGCGGCTGAGGTGCCGACGCTGCGCAGGGGCCTGATGACGAGCACGGCGACTGATTGGGCAGAGCGGCTGCATCGTGCCTTCAACCGCCTGCCGCCGGGGGAAGATGCGGCATGGAAGACCGGGCTGACGATGCTGCTCCAGGAAATCGATGCTCACCGCAGCTTGATTCGTATCCGCAAAGGGCCAGGGACGGAGGTGATTGTTGATGTCCTGCGGCAGATGGACTTCAAGGTGCGTGACTGGCAGGTACGCCCACCGCAGGAAAAAGGGGGCGCTGTGCAGGACTTCCGGTTCTACCGCACATGGCGTGACGCGCTGGCGGCGGGGCGCCCGCTGCAGCTTCGCCCGGCCCCGACAGCGGAGGGATTCAGCTACGAGGGGGCCCGCTGGGCGGTACTTGGCCATCTGCTCTACTTGAACCTTCGCCTGTAAGTAGAGAGACAGACATACCGCCAATTTAGGGCGCATATAACGCTGCCCCCAGCCATCAGCGCTCGACGGTGTTGTAGCCCCAAAAAGAGCCCCGGCATCGAACAAGAGGCAAGGGACTGCGGAAACTTCTTCGGCCTGGGAGACTAAGCGCCCCCCTTCGCGCACGCTGGATCTAACCAGTAGCAGCGCAGAGAGGAATGACCACTACATATTGTGTCCACACCGATCAGAGCCCCCCCACGCTCAATAGCCACATTATTCTTTTTAAAACAGTATATTACCCACCACTTATCAACAGCATATCCACAGCATTATCCACTGATCTCATACTTGCGAAAATCAATATATTGGGGCAGGCTGTACGGGACAGGCACAAATAAAAACGCCCCCTAGAACCACTGCAATGGCTAAAGGAGGCGTTGAGTGCCTGAAACCTCGGAGAGAGGTTCGGCGTTGCTTTACTAGCAGCGGTAATATGGGCGGAAGGGACGACCACGTCAATTCGCCAGATTGCCAACATGCACCGTCGTGCCTGCCCTCCGATCCCTGTAAACCATTGTCAGGAGACAAAAAATGGCAATGTATTTGATCGGTTACGACCTGAACCAACCCGGCAAGAACTACGACGCACTTCACGACGCCATTAAGCGGCTAGGGACAACCTGGTGTCGCCCTCTCGACTCAACTTGGATTGTTTCCCACCCAGGGCCAGCGACTGCAATCCGAGACGAGTTGATGCGCCATATCGACAGGAATGATGCATTGCTCGTCACCGGCCTTACTGGGGAAAGGGCATGGGTCAGTCTGCACCCCAAGGTTTCTGACTGGCTGAAAGCCGCATAGTTGAACGGGGGCATTGCCCTCCTCCAATTTTTCCAACGCCAAACCACGAAGCCCGCATATGCGGGCTTCGTTCGCTAGTACCTCTGACTCGCTGGCGTTAGGCACGACTCACCCCGCCCCCTCCCCGATCCGCCGCAACTGCTCCGCGAGCTTCTGCCGCAGCGGCTCCAGGTACACATGGGCATTCGGCTCCACCTCTCCCGGCAGCTCCCGCGCCACCCAGATCCGCACCGCGTCCCGGTTATCCCGCGCCCGGCAATCTCCGATCAGCATCGCCAGATGCGCGCCCCCTGGGATCTGCAGCTGCCCCACCAGCGCATCGGCCAGCATGCGCGCCATCTGCTGACGCATGCGTGCTTCCACTTCTTTTGCCAACACCTCGCTCACGTCCTTCATGCCGCACCTCCCTCACCTGCGACAGCGCCCTGCCCCGCCACGCCATAGCCCTGCGCCGAGGCCAGCAACTGCTCAAACGCTGCCCCGTCACGACGAGTCAGATTGGGCACATAGCGGGAATAGACCTTGAACAGCATTTCCGTTGTCGTGTGGCCCAGCTGGCGGGCGATCCATTCCGGGTTCTCCCCCGCCGCCAGCATCAGCGTGGCGAAGGTATGGCGCGCCTGATAGGGCCGGCGCACAGGAACGCCGGCCTTCTTCAACGCCTCGTTCCAGATCCGGGTCACGAAGTTCTTGTTGTCCACCGGCCCGCCGGCCGAGTTCGTGAAGACGTAGTCCGCGCCCGGCAGTGCGGCACCCTTCTGCCGCTTCAGCGCCTCCAGGACAAGGGAGGTCATGTCGATGGCGCGCTGGGAGCCATCGGTCTTGGTGTATTCGGTCCGGCCGTTGGAGAAGGTCTCCCGGATCAGGATCTGGCGCCGCTCCCAGTCGATGTGCTTCCACTTGAGGCCATGCACTTCGCCCGAGCGCATGCCGGTGTAGAAGCGGACGATCAGGTAATCCACAAAATCGGGGCGCACCGCGGCCAGGATCCGGCGGATCTCGTCCACGGAGAAGGGCTCGATATCTTTCCGGGGCACCTTCAGGCGATCGATACGGGCGCAGGGGCTGGAGAAGCCGTGGCGATCGGCCGCCTCATCCAGGATGGCCTTCAGGACCGTCATGATGGAGTTCACGGTCTTAGGGCTCAGGGTACTGCCCTCCTTGCGGCCCTGAGCCTTGGCGAGGCGCGAGCGGAACTGCAGCACGTCGGCACGGGTGATGGCATCAACGCGCAGCGCACCGAAGGGCGGCAGCAGATGTTTGTCCAGGAAGCCGCGGTGATAGATGCGCGTGGCCTCGCGCCAGCGCACCTCGTTCTCCATCCACCAGACCTCCACAAAGTCCATCAGTGTGGGAATCTCCTGCTGGCCGGGGCGGAGCACCCGGAGCGGCGCGGCAGCGGCCTCTGCGAGCGCGCAAGCCACCTTCTCGAGGTTCTTGCTGCCCGGGAAGGTCTTGGCGTAGTCAAAAGCCCCGAGAACAATTTCGGCCTCGATGCGCTCCATGATGGCCTTCAGCTTTTTGCGGTTGGCGGAGCTGTCCGGAAGCAAAGTCTGCTCGCGGCAGCGCACGCCTGCGTACATGAAGTCGAAGTACAGGCGGCCCGTATCCGGGCGGGGGCGGACGTTACCCATGAAGGACACCTCCGCGGGACATGGGAACCAAGGAGGTCGGTTTGGCGGCAAAGCCCGCCAGCAGGTCGCGCTCGATGGCTTCCCAGATGTACAGGATGCGGCTGCGGGGACCGTTGGGACGGACGTAGTGAATGCCCTCCACAAAGAGCCTGTCCTTGAGCTGCTCGCGGATCGTGCGGACGTCATAGGGGATGCGGGCAGCCAGTCCCCTCGTGGTCAGGTAAGTCATGGCCATGCTAATCTCCATGCCAATCTTATTGGTCAGATGCACGACGGATCATGCAAATGCACAACTATTTGTGCATTAAGACCAATTTACCGCACATACGCACAAAGTAAAGTGCATATGCACAATTTTTTGTGCATATGCATGAGCTGACGATGGGAGAGCCGAATGATCCGTTTCCGCTTGCGCGAAGTGATGGCCGAGAAAGCCTTTCGGGACGGGAAAGCGGTGACCATCAATGACGTGGCGGCAGCTACGGGAATTTCCCGGAATACGCTGTCCAAGATTGCGAACGAGAAGGGCTGCTCGACGATCACGAGCAACGTGGATCTGCTCTGCACATACTTCGACTGCAGAGTGGAAGACCTGATGTACCACGAGAAAGGCGAGCAGTAGCCCTGGGGATCGCTGCCCCCCTCGCCACCGTCCAGCCGGGGAGTCCCTATGCGCCAACGCAACATGAAGGTTCAGATCGAAAGCCTCGAGGCTTTCGAGACCCGGGCGCGGCAGCTGGCAAGACGAGCCGATCGTGGGCAAGGGATTCCTGACGGCGTCGTCATCTCCCTGGATAGTGCCTCCACCTTCCTGGCGCTCCTGACGCGCCCCCGGCTTAAACTGCTGCAGGCAGTCCTGAAGCAGGAGAAGTCGCTGTCCGAACTGCAGGATGAGCTTGGGCGCAGTCGCACCGCTCTCCGTCGCGATATCCAGAAACTGGAAGAAGCCGGACTGCTGGACTCGGGCTTGGTGAAGCCTGTGGGGCGCCAGCGGCGCCGCATGGTGCGTGCCGTGGCTGATCGCGTGGAACTGCGGGCCCGCATCGGCTAACGCCCTAGAGCAGTCGTTCCGTGCGTCCGTGACAACGGAAATCAAAGCGTCAAAGCCCCTTGGGACCCTCTCTAACACTGACACGGATTTGCCACGGATTTGTCACGGCGGGGCCTGAACCCCGGAAAGCAAAAAGCCGATCAACCACTAAGTGATTGATCGGCTTTGCTTAAAGATGGTGCGCTGGGAGGGATTCGAACCCCCGACCCTCTGGTTCGTAGCCAGATACTCTATCCAACTGAGCTACCAGCGCATTGAGGCGGCGAATTATCGTGAGGGGTATGCAGGCTGTCAACGCATTTCACACGATTCATTACGTCATGGCCCGTCCTGGACCTATGCCGGTTGCGCTGGCGGCTCTGCACCGCCGGCAACTGGCCTTGCGCCCTTCATCCGGGGCGGAGTTCCCGCGCACCGGCCAGTGGCTACAAGAACAAAGCCCGGAAGGCCGGGCTTTGGAATAATGGCGGAGAAGGGGGGATTCGAACCCCCGAGGGGCTTTTGGCCCCTACTCCCTTAGCAGGGGAGCACCTTCGGCCTCTCGGTCACCTCTCCGCAGAGATCCGATGCCCTCACGGCAGAGAGAAGCCCGGCAAGGGCCTGGTGAGCGCTGCATCAGCCCGAGCCAATGGGCACCGAGGGCGCGGGAAAGCCGGGACCTGCCGATCTCTGGCAAAGCCTGCAAGGCCCCTCGCCCCTGCCTGCCTCCATCGCGGCCTCAACTGGCCACTATGGCAAATATCCTACACACGCTTAAGCCAACGCCGGCAGACGTCCACCGGCGCCGACAGCAAACTACTCCCATGGCGCAAGGATGCGACCAAGGATTGGTCACTGCCGTCATGGCACTGCCGTAAAGGAAAAGTCACAGGATTGACGACGAAAAACCGAGACGCTTTCAGGGAGAAACGTCTCGGTTTTCTTTTGGGGCCGACGGTCTGAAGATCCGGCTCCGGCTATGTGAAGCGGCTGCAGCGATGCCGTGAATCAGTCGGCCAGTTCCTGGTCGCCCTGCTTCTCGCGCTGGATACGCTGGTAAATCTCTTCGCGATGGACTGCGACTTCCTTGGGCGCGTTCACACCAATGCGCACCTGGTTACCCTTTACGCCAAGCACAGTCACCGTGACTTCGTCACCGACCATCAGCGTCTCACCCACACGGCGAGTCAAAATCAGCATCGCTGTCTCCTTGAATATGCGGGCTGTAGCTCAGGGGCAACAGCCTCCAAATACCTGCTTGGTCAGTATTGACCAGACACACTTATAAAGCAAAGCCCACCCAGGCCGGAGCCCTGCAAGGAGCCGCCCCTCCCTTCTAGATGGGGCGGGCGGCGCCCTTTGCAAGGGCCGGCTCAGGCCTTGGGCTGATCCAGGCCAAAGGCGGTATGCAGGGCGCGCACGGCCAGCTCGAGGTACTTCTCCTCGACCACCACGGAGATCTTGATCTCGGAAGTGGAGATCATGAGGATGTTGATGTTCTCCTTGGCCAGAGTGCCGAACATCTGGCTGGCGACGCCGGCGTGCGAGCGCATGCCCACGCCCACCAGGGACACCTTGCAGATCTTGTCATCACCCACGACCTCACGGGCGCCGATTTCCCTGGCCACCGCCTCGAGCACGCCCAGGGCCTTCTTCAGTTCGCCACGGGCGACCGTGAAGGTGAAATCGGTGGTGCCATCGGCCGCCACGTTCTGCACGATCATGTCGATCTCGATGTTGGCGTCGCCCACCGGGCCGAGGATGCGATAGGCGATGCCGGGGGTATCGGGCACGCCGCGCACGGTGATCTTGGCTTCATCGCGGTTGAACGCAATTCCGGAAATTACGGGCTGTTCCATGGCTTCCTCATCGACGGTAATCAGGGTGCCCTCGCCTTCCTCAGCGAAGCTAGAGAGCACGCGCAGCGGCACATTGTACTTGCCGGCAAATTCAACAGAGCGGATCTGCAGGACCTTGGAGCCCAGCGATGCCATCTCCAGCATTTCTTCAAAGGTGATGCGATCCAGGCGGCGCGCCTGCGGCACCACGCGCGGATCGGTGGTGTAGACGCCGTCCACGTCGGTGTAGATCTGGCACTCGTCGGCCTTGAGGGCCGCCGCCAGCGCCACGCCGGTAGTGTCGGAGCCACCACGGCCCAGGGTCGTGATGTTGCCGTCCGGGTCCACGCCCTGGAAGCCGGCGACCACGACCACGCGGCGCTGCGCCAGGTCGGCACGCATCTTCGCGTCGTCGATGGCCTCGATGCGGGCCTTGGTGAAGGAACTGTCCGTGCGGATCGCCACCTGCGCGCCCGTGTAGGAGCGGGCATCGACGCCGACTTTCTTGAGGGCCATCGCCAGCAGGGCAATGGTGACCTGCTCGCCGGTGGAGATCATGGCGTCCAGCTCACGCGGGTCCGGCTCGGGCATGATGGCCTTGGCCAGCGCGATGAGACGATTGGTTTCACCACTCATGGCGGAGACCACCACCACGATGTCGTGGCCCTGGCCATGCCAGCGCTTGACGCGCTCAGCCACGGCCTCGATGCGCTCGGGGGTGCCGACCGAGGTGCCACCGTATTTCTGTACGATCAGTGCCATTTCCTGCCTGCTTCCTCTGGCGTCTTTGCGCCAACCATTCAAATTCTCTGGCTTGCAGGTCGGGCTTCAGCCCGACTTGATTGCCGCTGTCGGGCCGAAGCCCGACCTACCTGCTGCTGAAGCCCGCCCTAACTGCTCGAGCCGCTCTGTAGGTCGGGCTTCAGCCCGACGCTACCCGTTCTGCTCTGTCGGGCTAAAGCCCGACCCACACAAGCCCCTGTCGGGCTGAAGCCCGGCCTGCAGGCGGCAAAGCCTGTAGATCAAAGGCGCTCGGTAACGAAGGACTGCACGGAGGCCAGCGCTTCCGGCAGCTTCGCGACCTCGGTGCCACCGGCCTGTGCCATGTCCGGACGACCGCCACCTTTGCCTCCCACCTGCTGGGCCAGGAAGCCGACGAGTTCGCCCGCCTTCACCTGGCCCGTGAGATCGGCGCTGACGCCCGCCACGAGGCTGACCTTGCCCTCGGCGACGGTGGCCAGCACCACCACGCTGGAGCCCAGCTTGTTGCGCAACTGGTCCATGGTGTCGCGCAGGGTCTTGGGATCGACGCCCTCGAGGCGGGCGGCCAGCACCTTCGCCGTGCCCACGGCAACGGCCTGCCCAAGCAGGTCATCACCGGCGGAAGCCGCCAGCTTCATCTTGAGGCGCTCGAGCTCCTTTTCCAGCTCGCGGTTGCGATCGGCCAGGGCGCGTACCTTTTCAGCCGCCTGGGCGACCGGCGCACGCACCACCGCAGCGACCTCGGCCAGCGCCGCTTCCTCGGCAGCCACATGGGCCAGCGCCCCGGTGCCGGTCATGGCTTCGATGCGGCGCACGCCGGCGGCAACGCCGCCTTCACTGGTGATCTTGAACAATCCGATGTCGCCGGTGCGCGAAACATGGGTGCCACCGCAAAGTTCGATGGAGAAACCAGGCTCGCCCATGCTGAGCACACGCACCTGGTCGCCGTACTTTTCACCGAAGAGCGCCATGGCGCCCTTGGCGCGCGCAGTCTCGATATCGGTCACTTCGGTTTCTACGGCGTGATTGCCGATGACCTGGGCGTTGACGATCTGCTCGATGGCGGCCAACTGCGCGGACTTGATGGCTTCCGGCTGCGCGAAGTCAAAGCGCAGGTAATCCGCGCAGACCAGCGAGCCCTTCTGCTGAACATGGGTGCCCAGCACCTGGCGCAGCGCGGCGTGCAGGAGATGGGTCGCGGAGTGGTTGCGCTTCGAGGCGGCGCGCAGCTCGGCCTGCACTGAAGCGTCGACGCGGTCACCGATGCGCAGCGCACCGCGCGTGACGACACCATGGTGCAGGTGCGCCCCGCCCACCCGGGTGGTGTCGCGCACTTCAAAGCGGTGGCCGCCGACGTCGAGATAGCCGGTGTCGCCCTTCTGGCCGCCGGACTCGCCGTAAAACGGGGTCTGGTCGAGCACGACCACGCCCTGTTCGCCCTCATGCAGCGCTTCGACCGGCTCGGCGCCCTTGTACAGGCCGACCACGCGGCCGCTGCCCTGAAGGCTGTCGTAGCCCGTGAAGACCGTGTCGCCGTCGACCTTGATCAGCGAGTTGTAGTCGAGATCAAAGGCCGACGAGGCGCGCGAGCGCTCGCGCTGCGCATCCATGGCCTGCTCGAAACCGGCCTCGTCCACTTCCAGGTCGCGCTCGCGCGCGATATCGGCGGTGAGATCGACCGGGAAGCCGTAAGTGTCGTAAAGCAGGAACACAGTCTCGCCGGGAATGCGCTTGCCCTTGAGGCCGGCCAGGTCCTGCTCGAGGATTTTCAGGCCCTGCTCCAGGGTCTTGGCAAACTGCTCTTCCTCAGCCTTGAGCGTCCGCGCGATATGCGCCTGCTGCTCGCGCAGCTCGGGATAGGCCTCGCCCATCTCGGCCACGAGCGCGGCGACGATCTGGTGAAAAAAGGCGCCGGTCGCGCCCAGCTTGTTGCCGTGGCGGCAGGCACGGCGAATGATGCGGCGCAAGACGTAGCCTCGACCTTCATTGGAGGGCAGCACGCCGTCGGCGATCAGGAAGGAGCAGGAGCGGATATGGTCGGCGACGACCTTGAGCGAGGACTGGCCTTCGTTGGGGCAGCCAATCGCCGTCGCGGCGGCGTTGAGCAGGCTCTGGAACAGGTCGATCTCGTAGTTCGCGTGCACATGCTGCATCACCGCGGAGATGCGCTCGAGGCCCATGCCGGTGTCGACCGAGGGCGCGGGCAGCGGATGCAGCACGCCGTCCGCGGTCCGGTTGAACTGCATGAAGACGTTGTTCCAGATCTCGATATAGCGATCGCCGTCCTCGTCAGGCGAGCCCGGCGGGCCGCCGGCCACGTCGGCGCCATGATCGTAGAAGATTTCGGTACAGGGGCCGCAGGGACCGGTATCACCCATGGCCCAGAAATTGTCGGAGGCGTAGGGCGCGCCCTTGTTGTCGCCGATGCGCACGATGCGCTCCGCCGGCACGCCAACTTCCTGGTTCCAGATGGCAAAGGCCTCGTCGTCAGTCGCGTAGACAGTCACCCAGAGTTTTTCCGCGGGAATGGCCAGCCACTTCGGCGAGGTCAGGAATTCCCAGGCATAACTGATGGCATCGCGCTTGAAATAGTCGCCGAAGCTGAAGTTGCCCAGCATTTCGAAAAACGTGTGATGACGCGCGGTATAGCCGACATTCTCGAGGTCGTTGTGCTTGCCACCGGCACGCACGCATTTCTGCGAGGACACGGCGCGCAAGTAAGAACGCTTGTCGAGGCCGAGGAAGCAGTCCTTGAACTGGTTCATGCCTGCGTTGGTAAACAGCAGGGTCGGATCATTGGCAGGAACCAGCGAACTGGAGGCCACACGGGTGTGACCCTTTTCTTCGAAGAAACGAAGAAAGGCTTCGCGGATGGCAGCGCTTTTCATGCAGGGCTCCGGGCTTGGCGGCCCGCAACCAAGTGTCGGGCGGCTCCAAAAGACCGCGCATTATACCGACACAAGCGACTGATTCGTAGGGTAAAAGCAGGGTTTGAGCAGCAAAACAGCCGGGCCGCCAAGGGAAGGGGCCGGCATGAGGGGGGCCAACACAGAGCCGGAAAGCGCCAACCGTGACCGGCAGCGGCTCAGTCCTCGCCCGGATCCTCGCAATTCACGGCACGGGCACAGTCGCTCCCGCTAAAGCCCCGGTATTGCAGGAAACGCATCTGGCGGGCGCGCTCGCGCGGCTCCGTGGGCAACTCCCGGCCAAAGCGCGCCTGCCTCACCTCACCGGCGCGCCGGGTCCAGTCATGGCCACTGGCCGCCAGGGCGGCACTCACCTGCTCCGCATCCAGGCCACGGCCCCGGAGGTCAGCGGCAATGGTGCGCGGCCCCTGGCCCTTCAGGGCACGGCTGCGCACGAAGACTTCGGCAAAGCGCTCGTCGGATTGCAGCCGGCGCTCGACCAGCTCATCCAGGACCTGCGCCACCAGGGGGGCAGCGCCTCCCTGGTCCAGGAGCTTGCGCTCGATCTCGACACGGGAATGCTCCCGCCGCGTCAGCAGGGCCAGGGCGCGGCCCCGCAAGGCCTCGACGGTCAGGCCAGCGGAGGGGGCTTCCGCCTCCTCCGCGACCCGGACAGGCTCAGGCATCGACATCCGCTTCATCGTAGGTGTCCACGCCCGCATCTTCGGCGGTCATCGTGACGGCATCACCGATCAGCTGATCGCGGATCTGCTTCTCGATGTCCTGCGCAATGGCGCGGTTCTCGTCCAGGAACTTGCAGGCATTGCTCTTGCCCTGGCCGATCTTGCTGCCATTGTAGGCGTACCAGGCGCCCGACTTCTCCACGAGACCCAGCTTGACGCCGAGGTCGACCACCTCACCCAGGCGGTTGATGCCATGACCGTAGAGAATCTGGAACTCGGCTTCCTTGAAGGGGGGAGCCACCTTGTTCTTCACGACCTTGACGCGGGTTTCGGAGCCCACCACCTCTTCGCCCTCCTTCACGGCCCCGATGCGGCGGATGTCCATGCGCACGGAGGCATAGAACTTGAGGGCGTTGCCACCGGTCGTGGTTTCGGGGTTACCGAACATCACGCCGATCTTCATGCGGATCTGGTTGATGAAGATCACCAGAGTATTGGAGCGCTTGATATTGCCGGTGATCTTGCGCAGGGCCTGGGACATCAGGCGCGCCTGCAGGCCCATATGGGAATCCCCCATCTCGCCCTCGATTTCGGCACGGGGCGTCAGGGCGGCCACGGAGTCGATCACGATGACGTCGACGGCGCTGGAGCGCACCAGCATGTCGGTGATTTCCAGGGCCTGCTCGCCGGTATCCGGCTGCGAGACCAGCAAGTCCTCGACATTGACGCCCAGCTTGGCGGCGTAGGTCGGATCAAGGGCATGCTCGGCGTCGACGAAGGCAGCGGTGCCCCCCGCGCGCTGGCAGGCGGCGATGACCTGCAGGGTCAACGTGGTCTTGCCGGAGGATTCCGGACCGTAGATCTCGACGATACGACCGCGCGGCAGGCCACCGATGCCCAGCGCGATATCCAGCCCCAGGGAGCCCGTGGAGATGGAGGGAATGGTCCCGCTGGCGGGATGGTCGCCCAGGCGCATGACGGAGCCTTTGCCAAACTGCTTTTCGATCTGGGAAAGGGCGGCGGTAAGGGCCTTGCGTTTGTTCTCGTCCATCTTGGAACCTCCGGGGTCAGGAATATGCTTAACGTTGCGTAAGGGATTGTGCTGTCCATGCGTACAGTATTCTTACATGTCCGATTCGGGACTTGCAAGCATGAGCAGCTCATGAAGTCGTTGTAATGATGATTCCATGGTGGCGCGACGAATTGTGTCGCGGTCGCCCGGGAACAAGCGGCACGCGGCGGAAGTACCGGCTGGACCGGCCCAGGCCAGCCACACCGTGCCCACGGGCTTCTCCGCCGAGCCGCCGCCTGGCCCGGCGATGCCGGTGACGGCCAGCGCCCAGGCCGTGCCGGCCCGCCGGCGTGCACCATCGGCCATGGCCCGCGCCACCGCCTCGCTGACCGCGCCTTGGGCGGCGATCACGGCCGGGTCGACGCCCAGCTCCTCGGCCTTGGCCGCGTTGGAGTAGGTTACCCAGCCGCGCTCGAACCAGGTGGAGCTGCCGGCAATGCGCGTCACCGCCTCGGCAATTCCGCCGCCGGTGCAGGACTCGGCCGTGGCCAGCCACTCGCCCCGCTCGCGCAGGCGCTCGCCGACGCGGGCGGCAAGGTGAGTCAGGACATCGGACATTGCAGCTCTCCCAGGGCAGGAACGTGCGGTCGCAGCGGAGGCCGGGAACGCGGAGGACAAATTTCCGGAACAGCCGCTCGGGCGGCTGTGGCGGGCGCCGCCGGTAGCGGCCCCTGGAGCCTGTTCCGGCAGGCCTCCGGTCTGTGGTCAGTCGGGATGAATGCCGACCTGCAAGGGCAGGCTGTCGCCGGAGCTCCGGAAGGGGCTCACCTTACCGCCAGTGGACAGCCGCGACCAGATGGACAGACTGCCCCTCCGCCACACTGGCCGCCATCCCCCGCTCTCCGTATCATCCCCGCCTTCACTTCGCGCAGCACACGGCCATGACCACGGATAGCCTCAGCGACCACACCCCCATGATGCAGCAATACCTGCGCATCAAGGCCGAACATCCGCACGAGCTCCTGTTCTATCGCATGGGCGATTTCTACGAGCTCTTCTTCGACGACGCGGTCAAGGCCGCGCGCCTGCTCGACATCACCCTGACCGCGCGCGGCAAGTCCGGGGGGCAGCCCATCCCCATGGCGGGCGTGCCCTTCCATGCCGCCGAGTCCTATCTGGGCAAGCTGACACGGCTGGGTGAATCGGTGGTGATCTGCGAGCAGATCGGCGACCCGGCCACCAGCAAGGGCCCGGTGGAGCGCGCCGTGGCGCGCATCGTCACGCCCGGCACTGTCAGCGACGAAGCCTTCCTCGACGAGCGCCAGGACACCCTGCTCTGCGCCCTGCACGGCGACGGCGAGCGCCGCGGACTGGCCAGCCTGGACATCGCCAGCGGTCGCTTCGCACTGCAGGAAATGAGCAGCGACACCGAGCTGCTCGCGGAAATCGCGCGCCTTGCCCCGGCAGAGCTGCTGATTGCCGAGGACAGTCCCTTGCTGCCGCTGGTGCAGGAGCGTCGCGGCCTGCGCAAGCGCCTGTCCTGGGAATTCGACCGCGAGGCCGCGGAGCGCGCCCTCTGCCAGCAGTTCCAGGTCAAGGACCTGCAGGGCTTTGGCTGCGCCGGCCTCGACCTCGGCATCGCCGCCGCCGGCGCCCTGCTCTCCTATGCCCGCGAAACCCAGCGCACCGCCCTGCCCCACCTGCGTGGCCTGCGCGTGGAGTCCGGCGCCGACACGCTGCAGATGGATCCGGCCACGCGACGCAACCTCGAGCTGACGCAGAATCTCAACGGCGAGTTCGAGCACAGCCTGGCCTGGGTACTCGACAACTGCGCCAGCGCCATGGGCTCGCGCATGCTCCGGCGCTGGCTGCACCAGCCGCTGCGCCAGCAGGACGCGCTGCGCCGTCGCCAGCAGGCGGTGGGCGAGCTGCAGCACAACTATCGCTTCGAGCCCCTGCGCGAACTGCTTCGCGACGTGGGTGACGTGGAGCGCATCCTTGGCCGCGTGGCGCTGAAATCAGCGCGGCCGCGCGACCTGTCACGCCTGCGCGACACGCTCGCCCTGCTGCCGCAGGTACAGACCCAGCTGCGTCCCCTTGAGGGCGCGCACCTGCTGGCGCTGGCGCGGCAGATCGGCGAATACCCCGACCTGGTGGAGCTGCTGCTGCGCGCCGTCGTGGAAGTGCCGCCCCTGGTGATCCGCGACGGCGGCGTGCTCGCGACCGGCTACGACGCCGAACTCGACGAGCTGCGCGCCATCAGCGCCAATGCCGGCGACTACCTGCTGCAACTCGAACAGCGCGAGCGTGAAGCCACCGGCATCGCTACGCTCAAGATCGGCTACAACCGCGTCAGCGGCTACTACATCGAATTGACGCGCGCACAGGCGGAAAACGCGCCGGCGCACTTTATCCGCCGGCAGACGCTGAAAAACGCGGAGAGGTTCATCACGCCGGAGCTGAAAGTGTTCGAGGACAAGGCGCTGTCTGCCTCCTCGCGCGCGCTGGCCCGGGAAAAGGCGCTCTATGAAGAATTGCTGGAACACCTGACCGGCCACTTGGCGGCGCTGCAGCAGAGTGGCGAGAGCCTGGCCGAGCTGGATGTGCTGGCCAACTTCGCCGAGCGCGCCTGCGCGCTGGGCCTGGCCTGCCCCGAGCTCGTCGCGGACGCCGGCATCCACATCGAGGCCGGTCGCCACCCGGTGGTGGAAAAGGTGCTGGACGGCCCCTTTACGCCCAACTCGGTGAGCCTGTCGCCAGAACGGCGCATGCTGGTCATCACCGGCCCCAACATGGGCGGCAAGTCGACCTTCATGCGCCAGACCGCGCTCATCGTCCTGCTCGCCCACGTCGGCAGCTTCGTGCCCGCGGCGGGCGCCCGCATCGGCCCGGTGGACCGCATCTTCACCCGTATCGGCTCCTCCGACGACCTGGCCGGCGGCCGTTCGACCTTCATGGTGGAAATGACGGAAACCGCCAACATCCTGCACAACGCCACGCCCAACAGCCTCGTGCTCATGGACGAGGTGGGCCGCGGCACCAGCACCTTCGACGGCCTCTCCCTGGCGTGGGCGGCGGCGGACTACCTTGCGCGCGAGATCCGCGCCCTGACCCTGTTCGCCACCCACTATTTCGAGCTCACCACCCTGCCGGAGCAGGACGAGGGCGTGGTCAACGTGCACCTGGCCGCCGCCGAGCATGGCGAGCGCATCCTGTTCCTGCACAGCGTGCAGGAGGGCCCGGCCAGCCAGAGCTACGGCCTGCAGGTAGCGCAGCTGGCCGGCATCCCGGCCCCGGTGATCCAGAGCGCCCGGCGCAAGCTGGCCCAGCTCGAGAACCAGGAAGTGCGGGCCCAGCTCACCCCGGCGGCGCCCGGCAAGCCCCTGCAGAACGACCTGTTCGCCAGCGGCCCGAGTCCGGTCGAGATCCGCCTGGCGAGCATAGACCCGGACAGCCTGAGCCCGCGCGACGCCCTGGAACTGGTCTATGCGCTTCGGAAGCTGATTTAGGACAGCAGGATTATCGATGGATTCCCCGCCCCTCCCAGATTGCCAGTGGAGGGCACGGACATTAGACTAGCGTCCGATTTTTGGCTCCCAATCAGGTAGGTCAGCATGACGTTCGTCGTCACCGAGAACTGCATCAAGTGCAAGTACCAGGACTGCGTCGAAGTGTGTCCGGTGGACTGCTTCTATGAAGGCCCCAACTTTCTCGTGATTCACCCGGACGAGTGCATCGACTGCGCGCTCTGCGAGCCCGAGTGCCCGGCCAACGCCATCTTCTCGGAAGACGAGCTGCCGGCCGACCAGAAGGAGTTCATCCAGCTCAACGCCGAACTGGCGGAAGTCTGGCCCAACATCACCCAGAAGGGTGAAGAGCCCGCGGACGCGAAGGAATGGGACGGCAAGCCCGGCAAGCGACCCCTGCTGGAGCGCTGAGCGCTGAGCGCTGGCGGAAACGAAAAAGGCAGCCTCGGGGCTGCCTTTTTTATGGGGACTCCGGGGCGCCCAGGCTTCTTGATGGGGCGCGATGGATCCGGGATAGGCCCGGGACGAGGGCGACAGGCCGCCGCTGAGGCGCGAGGGGCGTCCGCTGGCGGTCAGAGTGGCCACAGGCAAGTACCCGGGGCTCAACTGCCCTCTGGCAGCGGTTACGTTTGACGCCAAAGCGCGAGGTCGCCCGCCAGTGCCGACGGCCAACTGCACCCACTCCCCGAATCGCGCCCAAATAAAAAGGGGCGCTTGCGCGCCCCTCACAGAATCCCAAGCTCCCTGCCCGAGAATTCCCACATCCTTGCTGCTCATCCCTTAGCTTGCCATCCTGGCAAGAGTCCATTTCGTCCGGTCGCTCCCTGCGACATGGAAGAAATAGTACCAATGCCTGAACCGGACTCAAGGTCGCCAGCTGGCCCTGATCTCCCCCCGAAAACCGGAAATCATTAGATATACAGTAATTTCAAATACTTAGAGATAAATGCAGGAGAGTGCGGCGGGCTTTTTCAGACATTACCCATAGTGCATGTGCGATATATCTCACACGCAACAGGGCGATCTTCCCTATTTCTATGCCCGAGCCGTAAGAACGGCCTGTTTGTCCGGGGGGAGCAGCCTGATTTCGCTGCCGCCGTTACAGACTTGCAGAAGGTTGCGGCCCGCAAGCCGAGGCTTGAACCGGGGCCTGACCCGTCTTCAGGGATGGAGACGCCATCCGGGGCTATAAGCCCGGGTCCAGGCCACTTGGCATCTGGCATCTGGCAACTGGCACCTCAAGCTAGATCATGGATTGCTGGTAGTTCTGCAGCCCGATGCGGCCCAGCAGCTCGAGCTGCGTTTCCAGCCAGTCGATGTGCTCTTCCTCGCTGGCGAGGATCTTCTCGAACAGCTCGCGGGAGCCGTAGTCGCCCACCTGCTCGCAATGGGCGATGGCCTGCTTGAGATCGGGATGGGCCTGCAATTCCAGCTTGAGGTCGCAGCGCAGGACCTCTTCGACGTTCTCGCCGATATAGAGCTTGTTGAGGGCCTGCAGGTTGGGCAAGCCCTCCAGGAAGAGGATGCGCTCGATCAGGAGATCGGCGTGCTTCATCTCATCGATGGACTCGTGGTACTCGTGCTCGCCCAGCTTGGACAGCCCCCAGTTGCGGTACATGCGGGCATGCAGGAAGTACTGGTTGATGGCCGTGAGCTCATTGACCAGCACCCGGTTAAGGTAGGCAATAACCTGAGCATCCCCTTTCATGACCCTCTCCTTGCTGAATGTGGAACTTAGGGTATGAGCTTACCAGAGGCGCCGGTGCCCGGGGGATGCCGTCACGTCTTCAGGCGGCGCCGGCGATGCCACGGGCCTCGTGTGCAAGGGCCGCGTCCAGCACCTGCCTGGCCTCGGGGGCGCAACGGCCGCACTGGGTCGCCACGCCCAGGCATTGCCGGAGCTCACGCATACTGCAGCAGCCCTCGGACACCGCCTCGCGAATCTGGCCGTCAGTCACCGCCTTGCAGATACATACGTACATGTCTGGCTCCAGCACAAACCTTAATGCGAACAATTATCATTAATAATCAAGGTGGGTGCAAGAATCAATCGTTCGCCGGCCGACGGAAGGGCGCCGACTCACGCCACGCCCACCGGGATCGGCAGATTTCAGGCAAAAAAAAGCCCACATCATGTGGGCTTAACAGGGGTACAACCAAGATTCGCTGCCAAGTTGAGGAGTCCAACCGCCACGGCCATGCCGTGACTGCATGAATGCATAGTGGCCTTCGCCCGGCAAAGCGTCTGTAGGGAAGGTGTTAGTCCCTGTTACCTAGTGTTATCAGATACAGGCGTTTTGTGGCGGCGGGCATGGCGAAGGTTCTGCCGCACCGGCCAGCGGAAGGTGAAGCAGGCCCCCTGCAGATCGGCACTGCGCGAGACCTCGACACTCCCCCCGTGCCAGAAAGCGATGCGCTGCACGATGGACAAGCCCAGGCCATAGCCGCCGGAAGCCCGGGTGCGGCTGTCATCCAGGCGGGAAAAGGGCTCGAAGATACGCTCGCGGTCCTTTTCGGGGATACCCGGGCCGTCATCCTCGACCCGGACCCAGGCTGAGTTGCCCTTGACCCCGGCGGTCAGGCGCACGCGGGAACGGGCATAGCGCACGGCGTTGCCGGCCAGGTTCTGCAGGATGCGGTGCAGGTAGCGCGCCTCCGCCTCCGCCTCGGCCTCCGGGTTGTCAACGACGACCTCGATGTCGTGGCCGGTATTGAGGCCCGCCGTCTCCTGCCGCACGCGATCCAGCAGTGGCCGCAGCGCCACCGGCTCGAAGGAGAGCGCCAGGGTTCCCTGCTCGAGCTTGGCGTAGGTGAGAATCTCGTCGATGAGCAGGTTGAGCTGCTCCACATCCTGGTCCAGCAGGTGCAGGCGCTCATGGCGCTGCTCGCTGTCATCGGTGTCGGCCAGCATTTCCATGCCGAAGCGCAGGCGCGCCACCGGCGTGCGCAACTCATGCGAGACCGCGCGCGTCATCTCGCGCTGGGAGTCGATCAGGCGCTGGATATGCTCGGCCATGCCGTTGAAGGCATGGGCCAGACGGCTGATCTCGTCGGAACCTTGAACCAGTGCGCGGGCGGACAGGTCACCTGCCCGGATGTTCTGCACGGCCAGTTCCATCTTCTTCAGCTTGCGCTCGAGAGGATGGATGATGAAGTAGGCGGCGATGGTGATGATGGACAGGACCGCCATCGCCACCATCAGGATCAGCTGCATCGGCATCCAGTCAAAGATGTAGAGCGGCCCCATGACCAGCACGCGCTCGGTGCCGGTCAGCGGCGCCACGATGCGCAGCGAGGAATTGCGGGTGCCGGAGCCTTCCTTCAGGACCAGCACGACCTCGTTGCGGCGGATGCGCGCCAGCTGGTCGCGGTCGAGGCCGGCCTTGTTCGCGGGCATGAGCAGCACCGGATACGGGAAAAAGCGCTGCAGCTCCTGGATGCGCCGGTCCTCGCGGCCCGGGTAATGCCCCAGCTCCTCGAGGAAGAAGACCGCCAGGGCCTTGGCCTGCTGCTCCGAGACCTTGGACATGCGGGTCTTGAGGTAGCGCTCCTCGCGGCCGGGAATGCGCGAATAGATATCGGCATAGTTCTGCTCCTCATTGGAGCGGAACACGGCCCGGCCCTCGGCGAGGTGGGTAACCTCGTCCTCGGTAAACTGCTCGCGGTCGGCCGGGACAATGCTGATGGCGCTGTCCATGACCTTGCTCGCCTCCGCCAGCCAGGCGGTGCGGGCCTCTCCCTGCTGACGCGAGATGCCCAGGGCGATGAGATGAAAGATGCCGGTGGCCATGCTCTCGCGATAGCTGGCGGCACGCTGGTCATTGATGGCCTGGATAAATCCCCAGGCGAGGAGCGCCACCGCAGCGATGACCAGCAGGATACCGCCATAAATTCGTACGAATATGCTGCTGGGCATGCGGTAGGGCTCGGTGACGCGTCAGGCGGATTCCTTGACGAACAGGTAACCCTTGCTGCGCACGGTCTTGATGCGGCGGGGGTTCTCGGGATCATCGCCGATCTTGGGGCGGATGCGGGAGATGCGTACGTCGATGGAACGGTCCTGTCCGTCGTATTCAATGCCGCGCAGGCGCTCGAAGATATCCTCGCGGGAGAGGATGCGGCCGGCATTGGAGGCCAGCAGCCACAGCAGGTCGTATTCGGCGCTGGTGAACTCGACGGGCTTGCCGTTCAGGATGACGGCGCGGGCGCCGTTGTCGATGACCAGCTCGCCGAAGTCGAGGCAGCTCGGCACCTCTTCAGCCGCCATGTCGGAGCGGCGCAGCAGGGCGCGGATGCGGGCCAGCAGCACACGCGGCTGGGCCGGCTTGGAGACGTAGTCGTCGGCGCCCATCTCGAGGCCCAGCACCTGGTCCATGTCCTCGGCGCGGGCGGTGAGCATGAGGATGGGCTGCTGGTAGCCCTGGGCGCGCACCTCGCGGCAGACGGTGAGGCCGTCGGCCCCGGGCAGCATGATGTCGAGAACGACCATGTCGGGCTGGTCGTCAATGATGCGGCGGATGGCCCGGGTACCATCGGCTTCCACGCCGACCTCAAGGCCATTACGGATGAGATATTCCTGGGTAAGGGAGGCCAGGCGCTCGTCGTCTTCGACGATCAGCACCCGCGGCAGCTTCTCAGTAGTCTGGCTCATCATAATAAATCCTTTTTAAAACAAGTGGATAGTAAGAATCCCAGAGCCCTGCAGAATTGTAACTGCGGCGATCATACGAATTGTAAACGCGGCCCCCAAGGCGGGATAACCAAAAAGCTACAAGACAGCGCCCTTCCCCTTCGCCTAGAAAAGCCTTTATCACGGAAATTCACCACTACATATTGTGTCCACACCATCCCGGCCCGGAAACAGTGGCGGCCCGGCCTGAAGCCCAGGCTTACCCACCCGGCGCCCACAACATATCCACAAAGTTATCCCCGGATCTCATACTTGCGACGGCTCGCCAAACGGCTTATCTTGTATCGCCAGAGAGTAGCCAACACCATATGTAGCGTTGTGACCTGGCAGCACGCTTTCACCACCCCATGAAATCCTCAGAAGAAAAACGGGTGAAAGTCACAGGGTCCGCAGCCTCCACCACCGCTCAACAGGGAATTCCGCGGCCGCCAGAGCCGTTCGCAACGGAGTGCGATACCCCAATATATTGTGGTTCGCCCCCCGTCCGGGAATTCCCCCTGACCGGGCACAGCGCGGGTGTGGCTCTCTGCTTTTGATTTCTGACCCTTCACCCTTGCCAGCGGGAAGCCACATGTACACGGAAACGACCTCCACTTCGGGCAGCCCCGTCGCTGCCACCCCGGCCGGCACCGATGCCGCCAGCGTCCTCGCCACCGCCCCCGGCACCCTGCGCGTCATCAAGCGCAACGGCACCGTGGTGGCCTATGACGAGTCCAAGATCTCGGTCGCCATCACCAAGGCCTTCCTGGCCGTGGAAGGCGGCAACGCGGCCGCCAGCTCGCGCATCCACGAGACCGTGGCCCAGCTCATGACGATGGTGACCACCACCTTCAAGCGCCGCATGCCCACCGGCGGCACCGTGCACATCGAGGAAATCCAGGACCAGGTCGAACTGGCCCTGATGCGTGCCGGGGAACAGAAGATCGCCCGTTCCTACGTGCTCTACCGCGACGAGCGCTCGCGGGCCCGCGAGGCCGCGCAAAAGGCCACGCCCCGTGCCCAGACCACGCTGACCGTGACTGGCGATGACGGCGCGCGCCGGCCGCTGGACATCGCCCGCCTGGAAGACCTGGTGGCCACCGCCTGCGTCGGCCTGGAAGGCGTCGATGCCCCGTCCATCGTCGAGGAAACCCTGAAGAACCTCTACGACGGCGTGAAGGAAACCGACATCAACACCACCATGGTGATGTGCGCCCGCGTCATGATCGAGCAGGAGCCCAACTACACCTACGTAACCGCGCGCCTGCTGCTCGACCACCTGCGCGCCGAAGGCCTGGCCTTCATGGGCATCGCGAAGAGCGCGACCCAGGGCGAGATGGGCAAGCATTACCCGGAGGCGCTGCGCCGCTACATCGCCAAGGGCATCGAGCTGGAGCTGCTCTCCCCCGAGCTCGCCACCTTCGACCTGGCCAAGCTGGGCGCCGCCCTGAAGCCGGAGCGTGATTTCCAGTTCACCTACCTCGGCCTGCAGACGCTGTACGACCGCTACTTCATCCATTCCAACGACGTCCGCTTTGAATTGCCGCAGGTGTTCTTCATGCGCGTGGCCATGGGCCTGGCGCTGAACGAGAAGGACCGCGAAGGCCGCGCCATCGAGTTCTACAACCTGATGTCGTCCTTTGACTACATGGCCTCGACGCCCACCCTGTTCAACGCCGGCACCCTGCGCCCGCAGCTCTCCAGCTGCTACCTGACGACCGTGCCCGACGATCTGCACGGCATCTTTGGCGCCATCCAGGACAACGCCATGCTGTCGAAGTGGGCCGGTGGCCTCGGCAACGACTGGACGCCGGTGCGCGCCCTCGGCACCTATATCAAGGGCACCAACGGCAAGTCGCAGGGCGTCGTACCCTTCCTCAAGGTGGCCAACGACACCGCCGTCGCCGTGAACCAGGGCGGCAAGCGCAAGGGCGCGGTCTGCTCCTACCTCGAGACCTGGCACCTGGACATCGAGGAATTCGTCGAGCTGCGCAAGAACACCGGCGACGACCGCCGCCGCACCCACGACATGAACACCGCCAACTGGGTGCCCGACCTGTTCATGAAGCGCGTGTTCGACGATGGCGAATGGACGCTGCTCTCCCCCGCCGATGCGCCCGACCTGCACGACCTCTACGGCGCCGCCTTCGAGAAGCGCTATGCCGAATATGAGCAGATGACCCGCGAGGGAACGCTCAAGCTGTTCAAGCGCGTCCGCGCCCAGGACCTCTGGCGCAAGATGCTCTCCATGCTGTTCGAAACCGGCCATCCCTGGATCACCTTCAAGGATGTCTGCAACCTGCGCTCGCCGCAGCAGCACGTGGGCGTGGTGCACTCCTCCAACCTGTGCACGGAAATCACGCTGAACACCAGCGCCGAGGAAATCGCGGTCTGCAACCTGGGCTCGATCAACCTGGTCAACCACGTTACCGCCGCCGGCCTCGACGTCGACAAGATCCGCGCCACGGTGAAGACTGCCGTGCGCATGCTCGACAACGTAATCGACATCAATTACTACGCGGTGCCCCAGGCCCGGAAGTCCAACCTGCGCCACCGTCCGGTCGGCCTCGGCATCATGGGCTTCCAGGATGCGCTGTATATCCAGAAGCTGGCCTACGGCTCCGACGCCGCGGTGAAATTCGCCGACACCTCCATGGAAGCGATCAGTTACTACGCCATCGACGCCTCGGTCGACCTGGCCGTGGAGCGCGGCAGCTACTCCAGCTATGAAGGCTCGCTGTGGAGCAAGGGCGTGCTGCCCATCGACTCCATCAAGTACATCGCCGAGCAGCGTGGCGAGAACTATGTGGACATCAACACGTCCGCGACCTTGGACTGGGCGCCGCTGCGCACCCGCGTGCAGACCATCGGCATGCGCAACTCCAACGTGATGGCGATCGCGCCGACGGCGACGATCTCCAATATCTGCGGCGTATCGCAGTCGATCGAGCCGACCTTCCAGAACCTGTACGTGAAGTCCAACCTGTCGGGCGAGTTCACCGTGGTCAACCCCTACCTGGTCAACGAGCTCAAGGCGCGTGGCCTGTGGGACAACGTCATGGTCAACGACCTCAAGTACTACGAGGGCTCGATGCAGAAGCTGGACCGCATTCCGGCCGACCTCAAGGCGCTGTTCGCCACCGCCTTCGAGATCGAGCCAAAGTGGCTGGTGGACGCCGCCTCGCGTCGCCAGAAGTGGATCGACCAGGCGCAGTCGCTGAACCTGTACATCAACAATGCCTCCGGCAAGAAGCTGGAC
>JAJFBF010000109.1 GCA_020697295.1 Moraxellaceae bacterium
CAACGGCCACATTGGGATTCTTTCATTTGCGCCGGGGGCAACTGGAAAGGGGTGAGTCTTTGTATGCTGAGGCAGTTAGGCTTGCGACTCGAAGGTCAGACAAGTCTAGGATAAAGCAGAAGCTGAATCTGGAGCTGGGAATTTATTGGCTGTCTAGGGATAGGCGCCTCGCTGTGAGGCATCTTGAGAAGGCCAATGAAAAAAATGGCATTCCTCAGCTTACGAGGCAGGCGAAAAAGCTCATGGCGAGAATTCAGTGAGCCGGTAACAAATAAAAAGCCCCGCATTTGTGGGGCTTTTTATTCACCGCATTACCTTCACATCAATCAGGACAACTGCGCCACATCAATCTTCCCCGCCTATTCGGTGTATTCCCCGATCCGGTCAAAGTTCAGGTAGCGGTAGATATCCGCCGACATGCTGTCGATCTGCTTGGCGTAGCCTATGTATTCCTCGACGGTGGGCAGCTTGCCCAGCACCGCGGCCACCGACGCCAGTTCGGCAGAGGCGAGGTACACATTGGCGCCCTGGCCCAGGCGGTTCGGGAAGTTACGCGTAGAGGTCGAGACGCAGGTGGTGTTCGGCGCGACGCGCGCCTGGTTGCCCATGCACAGCGAGCAGCCCGGCATTTCGGTGCGGGCACCGGCGCGGCCCACGCCCGCCTCAGAACGGCCGCCCCTTTCCCATCAACTCCGATTTCCCGATCACCGTCTTCGCCGGTCCCTTGCCTGGCTCCGCCATCCCCGCTTCGGCCAACGCCCGCGTCAACGGGCCCGCTGCCTCCGGCGTCCCCCCCATCTCCCCGATGCCGCGCACCCAGGACCACAGCATTGCCCCGATCACCTCGCGCCATTCCGGCCGAGCCGCTGCCAGGACCAGCAGCTGCAGCCCGGTAGCGGTGGCGGCCTCGCACAGGATGGCCCGCATCTCCTGGTAACGCCGCGGTGCAATCCCCAGGCGCGTCTTGAACAGCCGCTCCAGCGTCTTCCCTGCGCGCCAGCTGCGCTTGCCCTCGATCATCAGGCCGGGCGGATTGGTCGCGAACTCCGCATAGGCCTCGGTGGTGACCACGTCATAGGCCGGCGCCAGGCGCACGTCGCCCGCCTGTGTGTAACGCAGGGCAATGTTCTTGGTGTGCAGGTCGGCGTTGCGCAGCACGTAGCTGGCGAGGATCAGCCAGCCCAGTTGCTCCAGGTCCGCCTGCGCGGTGGCGGCTGCCAGATAGGCGCGGGCGACGCTGATGACTTGCTCCGTCGTCGGCGCGTATTTTTCTGCCGGCGGCCGGCCGAGCAGGCCGCACAGGTCCTCCACCGCGCACATTGGCTCGCCCTGCTCGTCGACATCAAAGCGTCGCACCACCAGCACGCGGCCGTCGTCGGAGAGCGTGGAATCCACCACCGCCATGGCGCCGGTGCGGCGCAGCACCTCCAGGGTGTAGTGCTCGTTCAGGGCGAGGAAAGGTGTGCGCGCGCCGGAGCCCTTGATCAGGTGGCGGCCGCTGCGCAGCGTGGTCTTTTCCGCGAGCGCGGCGGCCGGCCAGTCCGGTGCGCGCGCGCCGGGCTCCAGGAACTTGGGAAAGACGCCGGACACCGCCTGCAGCGCGTGCTGGCGCACCAGCGCCTCGAAGGCGGCCTCGGTGTTGTCGCCGTGCAGCACACCGGCCAAGTCGAGGGCGGTCACCGGGCCCGTGTCGGTCTTGCCTTCGGGCACCAGCGTGACGCGGCCGATGCCGCTGCCCCCCACCAGGGCCAGCAGGGAAAAGTCGGTGCCGTCGAGGAGGCGGCCAAAGGCCTCCTGCAGCACCCCGAGCAGATAGCCTTCCGGCAGGTTCTGCCGGAAGAAGGGCGGGAGGTCGCGTGGCCAGGTCCAGGGCCGCGCCCGCACCGGCATGGTGAGCGAGACCAGTTGTTCCGGCGCGGTGCCGGGCTCGTAGAGCAGCACGAACTCGTCGCCCTCGCGGAACAGCGAGGCGACCTTTAGTCCGGCCACCCGGACATCGAGCTTCATTCAGCCGCTCCCCCGGCGCGCTGCTCGGCCAGCACGTCCTCCAGGGTGCGCACATGACCGGCCGGCCGCGCCTGCAGCTCCTGGCCCAGCGCGGCCAGCAGGCGCAGCAGGGCGCTGACGCTCATGTCGCCCTGGGTCAGGTTCTCCATGCGCGCCAGGGTGACCCGCGGCACCCCGGCCCGGGCGCCCAGCTCGGCCTGGCTGAGGCCGGCGGCGCGCCGGAGCTGGCGCAGGGTGGTGGCGACGTCGGCGAGGTCTCGCATTGGATCACTCGTGATTCAATTGGTCTAAATTATTCAAATATATATCACATATGATGCATATTAAGAAGGATGGGTGTGCTGTATAGAAAAGTCGGGTTTTCGCTGTCTTTCCGCGGTGACTTGTATGGATAACATGGGTTTTCTATACATGTTGGCCTTGCGCCGGCCATCCCGGGCGGGGCTAAAAGAAGCTCGGCCCACGGGCGCATGTATCCCGGTTGGGCAATATGGAGCCCTGCCATCCTTCCATATTTCCAGATTGGCAAATACGGATGGTCGAGCCCGCAGGAGAGTGCCGGACCGGGAAAGATTAGAGGCACGGCAATATGTCGCCCCGCTACTGCGGCCTCTACGGATATCGCCCACTGAGTCAGGCTGCTACCTTTGAGCGCTTGGGCACTGCGCCCCTGTAACAACAACCGCCCAGGCAAGGATGCCAGGCCAGGATCGCCAGCAGGGAGCCGGCGGCAGGACGCTTTTACCATGGCTGGTGTTTACCCCTCTTTCCTGCTCTCCCGGACGTCAGCGCAGCAGTGCGTGCTCACGCTCCTGACGTTGCTGCTGGTACTGCCTTGCAGTGCATTGCCGCTCGCCAGGATGAAGGACGAGCCGCTCAGTCAGAACCTGGTCCTCACCCCTAAGCACAACCTCGTATACACCAACGGCACCATGACGCTCGCTGTAATAAAAGACGGCTCGGTGTGGACGTGGGGGGGGAACTATAAGGGCCAATTGGCACGCCCATCGCTGCGGCAAGGGGGCGGCGCGATATACGGCCCGGGTCAGGTGCCAGGCCTCACCCTTGTCAGAGCGGTGGCACTCTATGGCCGCACTGCGCTGGCATTAGGTGCGGATGGACAGGTCTGGAGCTGGGGCGGCAACGCAGAGGGGCAATTGGGGTACGCGACACCGCAGCCTGCCTCCGCCATACCAAAGCAGATCCCGGGCTTGAGTGAGGTGGTGGAAGTTGTCGCAGCACCTGGGACGTCACTTTTCTTGCGCAAAGATGGCGCTGTGCTGGGTGTCGGCAACAACCGTGGCGGCATCCTGGGTGAGAAGGGGCGTGGTGAAAGACTGCCTCTGCACAAAATCGAGGGCATTCCCCCGGTGCGGCGCATTGCGGCGGGCGGCAGCATTGCGGCCGCCATTGATGCCGAGGGACGGCTGTGGACCTGGGGAGCGAACGGCAAGTTGAGTGGTCGGGCCAACGCGATATCGGCTGACGACCACGCGTCTAGCGGCCCCTACCGTTCCCCGGCTCAGCGCTATGCCGAGATATTCAACGCTCCCGGCATTGTTTCCTTGCCCCGCAAGGCAGTCGACGTTGTGGTGGGCGTGGTGGACGACGCGATGATTGTCCTGCTGGAGGATGGCACGCTGTGGAGCTGGGGGAGCGCCCGCCACGGACAGATCGGCCGACCTGTCAACGGCACCGGTGTCGTGGATCCGCTGCCGGCGAGAATCCCCGGCTTGTCCCGAGTGGTGCAGATAGCGGCAGGCTTCCAGAGTTTTACGGCGCTGACGGCGGACGGCAGTGTCGTGGCCTGGGGATACGGCGTGGAGGAGCCCATTCCACCAGCCCCCCTGTCGGAGCCGCACAGCAAGGCGCCGGTGGTTATCAGGCAATCCCTGAAGGTACTGCAGCTGACTCCCGGCGGATGGGCCTATCTGGATGCGCAAGGGAACTGGTGGGCCTGGGGGAATAACCGCTACGGAACGCGGGGCACAGGGACACGCAGAGAACCGTGTGCAGGTGGCGGCGACTGCGACAAGTCGTATTACCTGACGCCGGAGAAGGCGAACTGGAACTACTTCAGTTTGCCGGAGGAAAAATGATGGGCAGCGCCTTCGTTTCTCACGACGGCTTCCAGCAAGCCACATTCATGCGTCGCGCCCGTGGTGACGCTCAAGGTCGCGGCCGATGCCTTCGGGGTCTCGCAGTTGCAGGAGGGCGAGGCCGACTACTGAAAAAACCTGGAAGACTTATTGGGAAATTTTAATTTAGGAGGCGGGCTAAGTGAATGGATTTTTTGGTTTAGTGATTTTCCTTTTTTCTGCGGTTGCCTATGGGCAGGGATTATACAAATGCAAGGATGCGTCTGGGTCGGTAGCCTTTAGTGATGTGCCGTGCGCAAAGGGTAGTTCCGCCGAGTATATCAACGTGCAGCCCGCAAACGTCCTGGATAGTGGCGGTTTGAGAAAGTGGAGCGAACGCAAGGGAAATGACCGAGCGTCGGCAAGCGAATCTTCGGCAATGGGAGGTACTCCAAGTGCGCTAGCAGTTGACCCCATTGAATGTGAAAATGCCAAGCGAGATTACAATTTTTCTGCAAGCTATAAGTTCGCAAAGCCGGGCGAGAAAACAGAAAAAAAGCGAGAGTATTACAGAGCCTGTGGCCTTGGATCTACTGGAGAGGGAGGCTCCTACCGGGGTGGAAAATCTGCCACTTCTTTGCCTGCGCCGCCTCCCGCTCCGAGTGCCATCACTGCGTGTGACCAGGCTGGCTGCTTTGATAACTTGGGGAATCGATATAACAAGGGGGCAGGTAACACCTATTTTGGCCCAAATGGCGCGTGCCAGCTGGTTGGCGGTAGTATGCAATGCCCATGAGGATGCGGAACGCACTGCTTATGGGCATGGATTTCGGTTGAGTAATATGCAGTTGCTTTGATGTGGATAATGCTCGGTGGCTGATGTACTGGCGCAATAAAAAGCCCGGCTTTCGCCGGGCTTTTTATTCACCGCATTACCATCACATCAATCAGGACAACTGCGCCACATCAATCTTCCCCGCCTGCTCGGTGTACTCACCCATGCGGTCAAAATTCAGGTAGCGGTAGATGTCAGCCGACATGCTGTCGATCTGCTTGGCGTAGCCCATGTATTCCTCGACGGTGGGCAGCTTGCCCAGCACCGCGGCCACCGACGCCAGCTCGGCAGACGCCAGGTACACATTGGCGCCCTGGCCCAGGCGGTTCGGGAAGTTACGGGTGGAGGTCGAGACGCAGGTGGTGTTCGGCGCGACGCGGGCCTGGTTGCCCATGCACAGCGAGCAGCCCGGCATTTCGGTGCGGGCACCGGCGCGGCCGTAGATGTTGTAGTAACCCTCTTCCATCAGCTGGTGCTCGTCCATGCGGGTCGGCGGCGCCAGCCACAGGCGGGTGGCGAGCGAGCCGCCTTCCACCTTGTCCAGCAGCTTGCCGGCGGCGCGGAAGTGGCCGATGTTGGTCATGCAGGAGCCGATGAACACTTCGTCGATCCTGGCGCCGGCCACCTGCGAGAGGGGCTTGGCGTCGTCCGGATCGTTCGGGCAGCAGAGGATCGG
>JAJFBF010000053.1 GCA_020697295.1 Moraxellaceae bacterium
ACGGGCTCGAACCGCCGACCCGCTCCGTGTAAGGGAGCTGCTCTACCAGCTGAGCTAAGCACCCGTAAGGCATTCAGCGTGGCGCGCATTATAGGGAGTAAAAGCGACCTGTCAAAGGGGGAATCGCGATTTTTCCACTTAAATTTCAGTCGCTTATTTTTCACCCAATTCCGCGTCCCCCAGACCGGAGTCCTGCCGGGTAGCCTGCACCGCTCTCGCCAATCCCCGCTCCCGGCGCCAGGGCAATGGCGGGTGCCGTGGTGCGGGGCCGGGGAAAGCGCTGGCGGCCGGCACGGCAACCGGATTCAGGCCAGGAGCTGATGCCGGGGCAAGAGCCGGTGCCGGAACATGAACCAGGACCTGAAACTGATGCCAGGAGCGCGCGCTGGCGGGACTACTCGATCAGGACCGGGGCATACGCCGGCACCCGCTCGAACAGCTCGATGATGTCGGCGTTGCGCATGCGGATGCAGCCATGCGAGCGCGGCTCGCCCATGGGCTCGGTATCGGGGGTGCCATGGATGTAGATGTAGCGGCGCATGCTGTCGCACTGGCCCAGGCGGTTGCGCCCCGGCTCGGTGCCGGACAGCCAGAGGATGCGGGTCAGGATCCAGTCCCGGTCCGGGAACTGCGCCTGCAGCGCCGGCGACCAGGTCTCGCCGGTCGGGCGGCGGCCGCGGAAGACGGCGCCGGCGGGAGCGCCCGCCCCGATCCGGGCGCGGATGATATGGGCCCCGCGCGGGGTCTGCTCGCTGCCCGATTGCTCGCCCGGCCCCTTGAGCGCGGTGGAGACGGCCCAGGCCGCGAGCGTGTGCCCGTCCTCCAGGAGCCGCAGGGACTGGTCGGCGATCGAGATGTGCAGCGATTTCATTCCTGCTCGGACTCCACCAGGCGCTGGTGATGGTATTCGATGATGATGCGGGCCCCCTCCTCCGGGGTGTCCACCACCTGGAAGAGATCCAGGTCGCTTTCGCTGATGCAGCCGTCCGCCAGCATGGTCTTGCGCAGCCAGTCGATCAGCCCGGCCCAGTAGTCGCGACCGTAGAGGATGATGGGAAACGGCTCGCTCTTGCCGGTCTGGATCAGCGTCAGCACCTCGAACATTTCATCGAGCGTGCCATAGCCGCCGGGGAAAATCACGAAGGCGATGGCGTGCTTCATGAACATGAACTTGCGCACGAAGAAATAGCGGAAGTAGAGGCTGATGTCCTGGTAGGCGTTGGCCGACTGCTCCATGGGCAGGGAGATATTGAGGCCGATGGAGCGCGCGCCCTGGTTGTGCGCCCCCTTGTTGGCGGCTTCCATGATGCCGGGGCCGCCGCCGGTGATGACGTTGACGCCGGCCTGCGAGAGACGCCGGCCCATGTCCTCGGCAGCCTGGTAATAGGGGGACGCGGGCGGCAGGCGTGCGCTGCCGAAGAGGATGGCGGCATAGGACACCTTGATCAGGTGCTCGATGCCATCGACGATTTCCGACTGTATGCGCAGCACGCGCCACGCTTCCGGCATTTTCTTGTCAAACATGACGACTCCGGTTCATTCGTTTTCATTCTTTTCGACCCGAGTCTAGCAGCCGGCTCCCTGCCCTGCGCGACCCCGAGCCCAACAACGCGAACAGCGGCAGCGTCGCGGGACGAAAGGCAGCCGCGCAATCGCCCGGAAGTGGGCCGCGGCGGTAGCGGGCATGAAAAAGCCCGCGCAAGGCGGGCTTTTCAGCAACGACGTTATGCCTTGTTCAGTGCAGGCGGTGCGGCGCCCCGTCGTCACCCGGCAGGGTCTGCTGGCTGGCGAGCTGCGTGGTGGCGCGCATGCCGGCGCCCAGCATGGCCAGGGCGACATCGTTCAGGCGCTCGCCCAGCATGGCGCGCACCTCCGGCGAGAAGCGCAGGGACACCAGCGGCTCGGCATCGGCATCGTCGGCATCGCTGCGGCGCAGCAGGACGTCGCCTTCCTCGGTTTGCACCACTTCAAGATGCTGTGCGGTCGTCATGATGATCTCGGACATTCAAAAAGCCATCGATACCGGAATATGTGGGGACAAGGGGGGAGATTTCAAGCGCCGGCCTTGGCCCGCCCCTACCACTCCGCCATTTCATTGCGGAAGTCACGGATGATGGTGGTCAGCTCCCGGTGCCAGCGCAGCAGGTTGTCGAAATCGACGCGCGACAGGGGCGTGTCCGCCGCGACCACGACCACGCTGATCGCGCGCGAATCGGTCGCCTCTTCCTCGACCAGCGTCGGCGCCGGCTCCGGCGCGATCAGGCACTCCTGCTGCGCGCGCAGCAGTTGCGCCAGCCAGGCGTCGTGACGCTGCTCCAGCTGCTGCAGCACGGTGATTTCCGGCGACACCTGGCCCTTGGCGTCCATGGCGAGGCGCACCGACTCGCTCGTCATCAGCGGGCCCGGCAGCTTGTAGAAACGCACCAGCTCCTGCAGGAAAGCGATATAGGCGCCATGCAGGTGCAGGATGGCGGCCTCGCGACAGGACAACGCCTCGGCTTCCCAGGAAAACGGCGCCTGCGCCGCCAGCAGGGCCTGCACGCGGTCGAGCTGCAGCCGCGCGAAGTAGAGCTTCTGGTTGGTGCGGCCCTGGTTGGGCTTCAGCTTGCCGGTATCGATGGCGCCTTTCATGAACCGTCCCTTACTTGGCCTTGGCCGGTGTCTCGACCCATTTGCCGTCGCGGCAGAAAGCCTGCCAGCCGGTGGGCTTGCCTTCCACCTCGGTCACCACGTACTGCTCGCGGGTCTTGCGGCTAAAGCGTAGCACGGCCTTGTTGCCGTCCTTGTCCTTGACCGGCGCGCCCAGCAGGTACTGGTGCTTGGGGTCGAGCTTGTCGGCCACCGACTTCAGTTCCTCGATCGTGGGCGCGCGCGTCTCCCGGTGCTTGGGGAACTGGCTGGCGGCCAGGAAGAGGCCGGCGGCGCCGTCGCGCAGCAGGAAGAAGTCGTCCGACTTCGTGCACTTGAGCGTCGGCATGGGAATCGGGTCGGCCTTGGGCGGCGCCGCCTCGCCGTTGCGCAGCAGCTTGCGGGTATTGCCGCACTCGCTGCTGGTGCAGCCAAAATACTTGCCGAAGCGGCCGGTCTTGAGCTGCATGTCGGAGCCGCACTTGTCGCACTCGATCAGCGGACCTTCATAGCCCTTGATGCGGTAGGCGCCCTTTTCGATCTCGTAGCCCGTGCAGTCCGGATTGTTGCCGCAGACATGCAGCTTGCGATGCTCGTCGATGAGGTAGCTGTCCATCGCGGTGGCGCAGATGGGGCAGCGGCGGCGCGCCAGCAACTGCCGGGATTCGCTGTCCTCGTCGCCCTCGTCGAGGGCCACGACCTCGCCCCCCGGCACCAGGTTGATGGTGCCCTTGCAGCGTTCCTTGGGCGGCAGGCCATAGCCGGAGCAGCCGAGGAAGACGCCGGTGCTGGCGGTACGGATCTGCATGGGACGGGTGCAGGTCGGGCAGGGAATGTCGGTGGTCACCGGCTGGTTGCGGCGCATGCCGTCGTCCTGGCCGGCCTTCTCCAGGCGCTTCTTGAAGCCCTTGTAGAAATCGTTGAGAACCTTTTTCCACTCCAGCGAACCTTCCGCCACCTTGTCGAGCTCGGCCTCGAGCTCGGCGGTGAAGGCGTAGTCCATGAGGTCGTCGAAGTTTTCCGTGAGGCGGTCGGTGACGATGTCACCCATCTTCTCGGCATAGAGGCGGCGGTTCTCCAGCTTCACATAGCCGCGCTCCTGGATCGTGGAAATGATCGCGGCATAGGTGGAGGGACGGCCGATGCCGCGCTTTTCCAGCTCGCGCACCAGCGTGGCTTCGGTAAAGCGCGCCGTGGGCTTGGTGAAATGCTGGCTGGGATCGAGCTTCTTCAGCGTCAGCACCTCCCCCACCTTCACGTCGGGCAGGACCAGGTCTTCCTTGTCCTTCTGCTGCGCCGCCATCACCTTCGTGAAACCGTCGAACTTGAGGATGCGGCCGCGCGTGCGCAGGTCGAAGCGGTCGGCGCTGACCACCAGGCTGGTAGAGAGATATTCGGCATCCGGCATCTGGCAGGCCACGAACTGGCGCCAGATCAGCTCATACAGGCGCTCGGCATCGCGCTCGGCGCCCACCAGCTCGCCCGGCTTCGCGTTCACGTCGGAGGGACGGATGGCTTCGTGGGCTTCCTGCGCGCCTTCCTTGCTGGAGTAGGAATTGGGCTTTTCCGGCAGGTATTTCTTGCCGAACTCGTCCTCGATAAAGCCGCGCACCATGGCAATGGCGTCCTGGCTCAGGTTGGTCGAGTCGGTACGCATATAGGTGATGTGGCCGGCCTCGTAGAGGCGCTGCGCCAGCGTCATGGTCTTCTTCACGCTGAAGCCAAGGCGGGTGCTTGCCGCCTGCTGCAGGGTGGAGGTGATGAAAGGCGCGTTGGGACGGGTCCGCGTCGGCTTGTCCTCGCGCTTGGCCACCTTGTAGGTCGCCTTTCCGAGGACACCCAGCGCCTCGTCGGCCGCCGCCTTGTTCGTCGGGCGGAAAGCGGTGTCACCGTCGCGGGTGACTTCGAGGCGCAGGCCGTCCTTCCTGGCGGTCTGGGTATCGGCGTGGATCTCCCAGAACTCTTCCGGGATAAAGGCACGGATCTCGCGCTCGCGCTCGACCACGAGGCGCACCGCCACTGACTGCACGCGACCGGCCGAGAGGCCCCGCGCAATCTTTTCCCAGAGCAGCGGCGAGACCATGTAACCCACGACGCGGTCGAGGAAACGGCGCGCCTGCTGGGCGTTGACGCGGGCGATATTGAGCACACCGGGCTGCTTGAAGGCCTCGGTGATGGCGTTCTTGGTGATCTCGTTGAAGACCACGCGCTTGAAGCGCGAGTCGTCGCCGCCGATGACCTCGCGCAGGTGCCAGGCGATGGCCTCCCCCTCGCGATCCAAGTCGGTGGCCAGATAGATGGTGTCGGCATCCTTGGCGAGCTTCTTCAGCTCATCGATGACCTTTTCCTTGCCGGGCAGGATCTCGTAATGCGCCTTCCAGTCCTTCTCCGGATCGACGCCCATGCGCGCCACCAGCGCGCTCTTGCCCTTGCTCTCCTTCTGCAGGGCCTTGGCCTCGGGCGAGAGCTTGCGAGTCGCGGCGGCGGCCTTGGCGCGCGCGGCCGGGTCCACCTTGTTGCCGGAACCGCTCACGGGGAGGTCGCGGACATGGCCGACGCTGGACTTCACGATGAAGTCCTTGCCGAGATACTTGTTGATCGTCTTGGCCTTGGCCGGCGACTCAACGATGACCAGCGATTTACCCATGAGAATTCACAGCCAGTGGAGAGAATGAATGGCCGAGTCCGGCCAAAGAGTCGGCATATATAAGAGGCACGACAGGCGGGGTCAAGCTGCGATTGGAGCGGAGGACTCGGGGCACCCCCCGGAGACACCAAGACAAGTAATTGATTTTATTAAATTTAAAGCATGGAAGGCCGGGATTTATCCCGACTTCCCAGGACAGGACGTCCCACCAGGCCTGGCGCTAGGGATTTGCCATCAGCTGGCGCAACAGCGCCGCAAGGGCCGGCAAGGCCTCGGGACCGGCCTCTTCCTTCCACCACAGGCTGACGGCATTGGCCTGGGCTTCCATGGCGATCAGCTTTTCCGCCTCCGGCGGCAGGACCAGGCGGGCCAGGCGGCCACTGTCACCGGCGCGCAGCACCCACTCGCCGTCCGCCAGACGCTCGGCCCGGAAATAGGCCAGCCCGCGCCCCTCCTCGGCCAGCAGTGAATAGCAGGCCAGCAGCCCCCCGACGGGACGCTCGCCCCGGTACCACTCCGGCGGGGCCAACAGGCGTGGATGCAGGCCCGCCTTGCGCGCCTCGGTGCGCAAGTGCATGAGGCGGGTCTCGCGGGCGCTGGGCCGGAGCAGCGACATCTGCCCCAGCACAAAGGCGACCACGATAACCAGGACAATCGCAAAAGTACTCACGTATCGGCGGCTTCCGGCCCCAGGAAGATAGGCTTGACCTTGGCCAGCTGCGCATCCAGCGAGCTCGACACGCTCGAGGAGAGCGTGAAGAAGCTGAGCAGCGCCTTGGAGTTGGCATCGTTCTGGAAGGCCGTGACGCTGCGCTGCCAGAAGGCATGGTTGACCAGCTGCAGCTGCTCGTTGGTCTTCACCAGGCCCTTGAACTCCCAGTCCGGGGTACCGCCCTCGCGCGCCACGAAATACTGGCGCAGCAGGTACATGGACGCCGAGCGGGTGATGAACTCGTGCGGCGTGGCGAAAGGCAGGTGCATGCGGGCATTGGCCTTGAGCACGCCGAACACCGGGCAGGCGCTGGTCGCCATGATCAGGCCCATGAGCGCGCGCACGCCCTCCTCCAGGCCGACCCGCTTGACGTACTCGCGCTCCGGCGTCACCACGCGCACATTGGCCTTGGTGTGAGCCGGCAGCTTCTGGAAGTCGCGCGCCATCTTGTCGAGGTCGATGGCGGCCGGGCAATGGGAATTGGTCGCCTTGTCGAGCGGACAGTTACTGCACTGGTTGTTACCCAGCCGGGTCCACTCGGGCGCATCGGCGGGAATCCGCTTGGGATCGAATTCGCGATCCAGGTCGACATCAAACTTGAGCTCAAGGCCGTCGTCGAAAGTGAAGTAATAATAGATGTTGGTCATGATTTTTTTCTTTGGATTACCGTATCGCGGCGAAGTCTTCCATTGCCCGGAAAAGAGGGGCGAGCAGAGCCGGCCAGGTCCCGCTGGCAAAAAGCCCGGGCCGTGCCTGCCGCAATTTACATGCAAGCTACATTCCTGTCCCTCTCCCGGGCGTTATAGCGGGGCTATTTTTTAGCGTCCCCCACCTCCAGCCCCCGCCCTGGAGGCGGGTTTACTCGAGAATTTCCACCCTGTCGCCAAGGCGCAGGCAGGCATCGGGCGGCGCCCGCCGCACTACCGCATTCTGCCCGAGGTAGAGGCGACCATCCTCCCGCGTCCGGTAGCGGCGCAAAATCGTCAGAATCCGACTGTCCTTGTCTCCCGAATCCGGGTCGATGGACGGGATCACGCAGCGCGAGCAGGGCTTGACCAGGGCCAGCTCCACCCCGCCCAGCCGCAGGCGGCGCCAACCATCCTCGGCATGCGGCGGCAATTCGCCGGCCACCACCACATTGGGGCGAAAGCGCCGCCAGTCCACCGCCGCCAGGCCCTCGGCCTGCAGCCGGCCATTGAGGTGATCCAGCGAGGACTGTGTCACCAGCAATATCGGGAATCCATCGGAAAACGCCGTACGATGCCCCTCCCCGGCGTAGCGCGGGTCGACCGGCCGCCGTACCGAGGCCGGCAGGAAGACGAGGCGCACCGGCATTCCGAGGAAGGCGGAACACCAGGCATCCGCCGCGGCGCCCGGTACTTCCGCCGCCACAGTGTCATCCCAGACCCGGACCGTGAGACGGGCCGGGCTGGAGTCCGGCTCAACCGGCAGGTCCGGGTGGCCGGGCGCGGCCAGGACCAGCACGCCGTCCGCCACCGTGGCCGAGAGCAGGCACAGGCGGGGATGGGTGCGCTGGGTCACGAAGTGGCCGTCCCGGTCGACCAGCATCCAGCGCCGGTCCCAGGCCGGGCCCAGCGCATCCAGCGGCAACGCCGGCACTACGACCCGCCGCGCAGACTTTAGCGGATGGATGGCCAGTTCACTGATATGCATGCACTCCTCTCCTCCTCCCGAAAAAGCCGGCATGCCGGCCCCGCCCCACCGCTTGCAGGCAATCCTGCAGCGGGCGCCGCCGGTCAGAATACTCTCCTGCCCATATCCACAGGACTGTACACCCGGACAGTGCCCATGCTAGTTTGGCTTTCACCCCTTTTGCACTCTTTTGGCGAGGATCGCGCAATGGAAGGCTTGACCACCCGGCAGGCGGAAATCCTGGAATTCATCCGCGAGAACATCGAGCGCTCGGGCATGGCGCCCACGCGCGCCGAGGTCGCCCTGCGTTTCGGCTTCAAGTCCAAGAACGCGGCCGCCGACCACCTGCGCGCACTCGAGCACAAGGGCTATATCAAGCTGCACGCGGAGCTTTCGCGCGGCATCCAGCTGCTCGAGGAAGCCGACCCCGACCTTATCCCCATCATCGGCTCCGTGGCCGCCGGCCTGCCCATCGAAGCCATCGAGAACCACGACCATGCCATGCCGGTGCCGCAGGGCATGTTCAGCAAGCGCCCGACCTACCTGTTGCGCGTGAAAGGCGACTCCATGAAGGATGCCGGCATCCTCGAGGGCGACCTCATCGCCGTCTACAAGACCAGCATCGCGCGCAAGGGCCAGATCGTGGTGGCGCGCATCGACAATGAAGTGACGGTGAAGTACCTCGACCAGGAAGGCGGCAAGATCAAGCTGGTGCCGGCCAACATGAGCTACCAGCCGATCATGGTCTCTCCCGACGACATGGTGATCGAGGGCGTCTTCGTCGGCCTCATCCGCGATTCCTTCGGGGTCTGATCGCTGAGCGGCACGCGGGCCGGTGCCGCGTCCTGGGCAAGCTTTCGGCCCTCGCAGTGAGTGGCCCGCCTACGCCTGCCCCTTGCGGCTAATCAACTGCCGGCGCCACCAGGACCAGTCCTGGTCCTTGGCCCGCTGCTCGAACAGCTCATCCATCTGGCGATAGATCGCCCCTTCCACCTGATGCCTGATTTGCCACTGCGCCTGGCGATTGTTCGCCGCCGCCTGCAGGTGGCGGGTCGGGATGCGCTCGCCAAAGCGGAAATACATCTTCTCGGGGCGCGGCAGGGGCGTGCCCGCCACGCCGGTGGCCACTGGCAGCACGGTGTCGCCGCCGCGGAAGAAGCGGTCGAGCAGGCCGCTGCGCCGGGCCAGGCGGCCCGCCAGGGAACGCTGGAAGGTCTTGCTGTCGTAGCGGATCGACAGGGCGTCGTCGGCGCCGATGGCGGCAAAGGGAATGATGTCGTAGCCGTGCTGCATGGCCATGCGCGCAAAGCCGGTGCGGTGCTTCCAGATCAGCCGGTATTCCTCGCCCGAATTCTTCATGACCTCGCGAGCGCCGCCCGGGTACACCATGATGTGGGCGCCGGCCTCCATGAGCCGGGCGCAGTTGTCCGGGGTGCCGTCGACGGCGCCAAAGCGCAGCAGCATGGGGCCCCACACCGGCGTCACGAAATGGAAGTGGTCGCCCAGTGACCGGAAAAAGATGCCCGTGCGGTCATAGACCCCCTGCACCATCAGCGGCGAATCGATGATGCCGTAGAGGGTGTGGTTGCCGACATAGAGGGCGGGGCGCGCCGGATCGAGGTTTTCCAGTCCGGAGAATTGCGGCGCGAACCAGAAGCGGCGACCCGCCAGCAGGCGGCGCAGCAGGCCCGCGGGCGGCGGGACGAAATCCAGGGGATCAGGCAAGGGGCGGGACATGGACTGCCTAGTATCGGGAATGTGTCTGAAATGATAGCGACTTGCTGAAGGCAGGGCATCGGCAAAGGAGGCCAGCTTCGCTCTCTTTCAGGTAGAATGCGCCCACCTCAGCTCCTGCCGCCCTGGATGTCCCGGATGAGCGACAACCCGTACCAGATGAAACGCCTCAAGACCGGCGCCTTCGAGCGCCGACTGTCTTTGGCCAAGGCCGGCTTCGTGGCCGGTACCCGCTTTGCCGCGGGCGCCGCCGGCTCCATGTTCGCCAGCCCCGACGAGCGCGATGAAAAGCGCCGCCGCATGATGGCCGAGCAGGCCCAGTACCTGGTGCGCGAACTGGGCAAGCTCAAGGGCTCCGTGGTCAAGATCGGCCAGATGATGGCCCTCTACGGCGAGCATTTCCTGCCCGAGGAAATCACCCGCGCCCTGCACCAGCTCAACGATGACACCACCTCGCTGTCCTGGTCTTCGCTGGAGCCGGTGGTGCGCGAGCAGCTGGGCGAGAAACGCTTCGCGGAGCTGGACATCGATCCCGAGCCCCTGGGCGCCGCCTCGCTGGCCCAGGTGCATCGCGCCCGCCGCAAGAGCGACGGCACCGAGCTGGTGCTGAAGATCCAGTACCCGGGCGTGGCCCAGGCCATCGACTCCGACCTCAATCTCGTCACGCAGATGCTGCGCCTGACCAAGGCGGTGCCGCAGACGCGCGAGTTCGACGAGTGGCTGGACGAGGTGCGCATGATGATGCACCGCGAGGTCAACTATCCGCAGGAAGCCGAGACCACCCGCCTCTTCTATTCCTACCTGCGCAGCGATGATCGCTTCATCGTGCCGCGCATCTACCCCGAATACTGCACCGACACCCTGCTTTGCATGAGCTTCGAGCGCGGCGTGCCCATCAACAGCCACCTCGTGCTGCAGCTGGCGCAGGAGCGTCGCAACCGCATCGCCGAGGCCGCCCTCGACATCTGCTGCCGCGAAGTCTTTGAGTGGGGCGAGATCCAGACCGACCCCAACTTCGGCAATTACCTGGTGCGCCTGGCCGAGAAGGAAGGCGATACCGACCGCATCGTGCTGCTCGACTTCGGCGCCGTGCGCGACTTTCCCGACGATTTGCTGGAGCTGGCGCGCAAGATGACCCGCGCCGCCTTCTTCCGCGACCGCGAGGCCATGTTGAAGGCCATGCAGGGCTTCAGCTTCTTCGACAACATGCCGGAGAGCGTGCGCTCGAGCCTGACCGACCTGTTCTTCCTCGCCATCGAGCCCTTCTCCGACCTCAAGGAGGCGCCGGCGGACGCCCTCACTGCCGATGGCCGCTATGACTGGGCCAAGGGCAAGCTGCACATGCGCGTGGCCGGCTTTGCCGCCCGCTCCGCCGCCACCCGCCATTTCTCGGTGCCGCCCAAGGAAGTCATGTTCATCAGCCGCAAGTTCATGGGCGCCTACACCTTCATGACGGTGATCGGCGCGCAGATCTACGCGCGCTCCCTGCTGGAGCCCTACCTCAAGCGCAATCCCGCCTGAGGCGGTGGACTCCGGAGTAAATACGGCGCCTGCAGGCGCCGTCTTCGCGGGAACGCCACTGCCCGCGGCGAGCTGAATCACATCAAGGCGCCCCCCGGGCGCGCCACCGGCAAGGAGATCCGACATGTCCGCCGCTGAAATGATCCAGGACGCCGCGATGTGGCTGCACCACCGCCTCCAGAAGCGCATCCCCTACAGCGCCGACAATCCTTTCCTCGAGGGGCCTTTCGCACCGGTTCCCGCCGAGATCACGGAAGTCCGGCTGCGCGTCACCGGCAGCATTCCGCAAGCCCTCAACGGTATCCTGGCGCGCATCGGCCCGAATCCGCGGCAGGTGGAAAACCCGGCGGCCTACCACTGGTTCCTCGGCGACGGCATGGTGCACGGCCTGCGCCTGCAAGGCGGCGAGGCGCGCTGGTACCGCAACCGCTTCATCGGCGCGGACAGCGTGCGCAAGGCGCAGGGCATGCCCTTGTTGCCGGGGCCGCGCCGGGGCGTCATCGACGTCGTCAACACCAACATCATCGGCCATGCCGGCAAGCTCTGGGCCCTGGTCGAGGCCGGCGCCCTGCCGGTGGCGCTCGACGACGAACTCAACAGCACGGCGCACGGTCTTTTCAATAGCCCCGCGCGCCACGGCTTCAGCGCGCACCCGCACCGGGATCCCGACACCGGCGAGCTGCATGCGATCTGCTATGACGGCTTCGACCAGCGTCACCTGCACTACCAGGTCATCGACAAGGCCGGCCAGCTCGTGCGCAATGTCGCGGTGCCGGTGAAGCACGGCCCCATGGTCCACGACTGCGCGCTGACCCGGAATCATGTCGTCATCCTCGATCTGCCGGTGACCTTCTCGCTGAAGCTCGCCCTCTCGGGCGCCGCCCTGCCCTACGGCTGGAACCCGCGCCACGAGGCCCGCATCGGCCTGCTACCGCGCGAGGGCGAGGGCAAGGACGTGCGCTGGTTCAGCATCGAGCCCTGCTTCGCCTTCCACACCGCCAACGCTTATGACCTGGAGGATGGCGGCGCCATCGTCGACGTGGTCGTGCATGCGCGCATGTTCGACCGCTCGCGCCAGGGGCCGGAGGACCAGGAGGTGACTTTCGAGCGCTGGAAGCTCAATGCGCAGACGATGCGCGTCGAGCGCACCGTGCTCTCGCGCGAGCGCCAGGAGTTCCCGCGCTTCGACGAGCGCCGCGCCGGCCAGCCCTACCGCTATGCCTATGCGGTGGGCATCAGTGTCAGCAAGCCGCAACCCAACGCGGTCTATCGCCACGACCTGGAGTGCGGGGAATCGATCGCCCACCACTACGGCGCGCGCGAACTCAGTGGCGAGGTGGTGTTCGTGCCGCGCCATGCGCAAGCCGCTGAACACGAGGGCTGGCTACTGTCCTTTGTGCATGACCTGGACGGCGGTCCGGGCAAGGTGGTGATCCTCAACGCGGACGACCTGGGCGGCGCGCCGCAGGCCGTGATCGAGCTGCCGGCGCGGGTGCCGCTGGGCTTCCACGGCAACTGGATTCCCCTGTAAGTTAGAACGCCGCCCGATGACGCCGGAAAATCCGCGGCGCTTTTCTCAGCGCAGGTGCTGTTCGATCACGTCTTCCGGCAGGTGATCGGTGATGTCGCGGCCGTAATAGGCCACCAGCACACGGCCGTCCTCACCAATGATGAAGTCCGCGGGCACCATGTTGATGTCGCCTTCCATCTTGCCGGGCATGAAGCCTTCTTTCATCGCCGCGGCCACCTTGCCCACCTGCAAACCCGCCTTCAGGAAGCCGCCCCAGGAACCTTCCACACCGTACTGGCGGTAAAGTCCGCGCTCCGGATCCGGCAGGATGGCGAAGGGGCGCGCCTCGCTGCCGGCGTACTCAAGAATGCTCTCGCGCGGCGACTGGAACACGGCCACGAGGTCGAGCCCGCGCGCCTGCCAGGCCGGCGCCTGCTTTGAAAGCTGGTGCACGCGCAGGTTGCAGAAGGGGCAGGACGCGTAACGATAGAACGACAGCAGCAGCTTGCGGCCACGGAACTGCTCGAGGGAGAGGGCCTGGCCATGCAAGTCGGGCAGCGAGAACGCGGGGGCCTGGGCGCCGGGGGACAGTTTCATGGGGAGACTCCGGTCGGGGCCAACGGACAACGCCGGCCATTAGTTCGACATATATCAAACTATCAAAATGAAAAACATTCCCGGGACTCTCCCTGCGACCGGCGGCAGGGCCGGCCTCAGGCGTCTCGCGTTTCCTTGCCGGCCGGGCTTTTTCCGCCCGGGCCTTACCTTCCTGCTGCACAGTCGCCTGCAGGCGACTTTTGTATGCGCCGACCCTCATCGCCGCCTTTGACCGCACAGGACAGGACGCCTGTCGCCTTGGGTCAAGTCAGCCTCCACTGCGATCAGTAGACTGGCCGCCATGACAAGAACAAGAGGGCGATGACGTGCAGGACATTCTCCAGTGGATCAACAGCATCTTCGGGCCGCATGTGGACTGGAAGCAGGTGGTGGTCCTGACCATGACCCCGCTGTTCATCCTCGGTTTCGTCGCGGAATTCCTGGCCATGCGCCGCCGCACCGGACGCTGGGACCTGGCACGGCCCGGCCAGCGCTTCTACTGGCGCGAGATGCTGGCATCGACCTCGCTGGGCCTCGGTTACTACGCCTCGGAAGCCCTCATGCACCTGCTGCTGGTGGGGGCCGTGCTGGCCTGGATCTGGGAGCACCGCCTGTTCGAGCTGCCCATCAACGCCTGGACCGTGGTCGCCGCCTTCTTTGTCGAGGAATTCTGCTATTACTGGTACCACCGCACGGCACACCGCGTGCGCTGGTTCTGGACCCAGCACGTCTCGCACCACAGTGGCGAAACCATGAACATGACCACGGCCGCGCGCCAGAGCATCCTCAACGGGGTCATCGGCGTCTGGTGGTTCTTTGTGCCGCCCATCCTGCTCGGCTTCCACCCCGGCCTTATCCTGGCCATGCTGGGCCTCAACCTGGCCTACCAGTGGTTTATCCACACCCAGGCGGTGGGACGCCTGCACCCGGCGCTGGAGTGGATCTTCGACACGCCCAGCAACCATTGCGTGCACCATGGCCGCAATCCGCAGTACATCGACAAGAACTATGGCGGAGTGCTCATGATCTATGACCACCTCTTCGGCACCTACGAGCCGGAAGTGGAGAAGATCGAGTTCGGCATCACGCAGCAGATCAAGAGCTACAACTGGTTCGTGCTGAACTTCCACGAGTTCGTGGACATGTTCCGCGACGTGCTGGCGCCCGGCCCGCTCGCGCAGCGCCTGCAGCATTTCTGGCGACCGCCCGAGTGGCAGCGGCCGGGACATGCGCCGGTGCACACCTGGTCAGTGGTGCGCGAGGACCGCGGCCCGGCGGATCCTCCCGAACCGGGCGTCCTGCGTCCGCAAGGCTGAGTTCCAGGCCCCGCTACGGCGGGGCCTTTTTCATGGGCGGGCGACAGGTTGCCCCCGCCGTGGCGGCTCTCCCGCCGCCACAGGTCCGGCCCACCGCCCCGCTCAGGCCCCTGGCGGCGCCGGACTTGACTCCGCCCCTTCTTTCCCCCCGGGGATAAGGTTATAAACCTAGGAAATTCAAGGCGATTGGCCGGCGACTCGATCGGCAGTAATTGCTACCAACAAAGAAGTACGCGCCAGGCCGAAAAAGGCCTCGGGAAAGGCGCACAGGGGAAGGGACAAAATGCTTGACCAGATCGGCAAATACCGGATCGAGGGCGTACTCGGCCATGGCGCCATGGGCGTCGTCTACCGTGGCGTGGACGACTCCCTGCAACGACCTGTCGCCATCAAGACCATCCATGCGCACCTGCTGGGCGACGAGTTCGGCGAACAACTGCTGCAGCGCTTCAAGACCGAGGCGCTCGCCGCCGCGCGCTGCCAGCACAGCAACATCGTCACGGTTTACGATTTCGGCCAGCACGATGGCATGCCCTTTATCGCCATGGAGTTCGTGAAAGGCCGTGGCCTCGACGACCTCCTGAAGGAAACCCAGGGGGCATTGCCGCTCAAGCGCATCAATACGCTGGTCATGGGCATCTGCCGCGGCCTGCACTACGCGCACCAGCAAGGCATCGTGCACCGCGACATCAAGCCGGCCAACGTCATGGTGCTGGAAGGCGACGCCGTCAAGATCGCCGACTTCGGCATTGCGCGCCTGCCCACCTCCGACCTCACCCAGGTCGGCAGCCAGCTCGGCACGCCCTCCTACATGCCGCCCGAGCAGCGCGACGGCGTGGAGGTTGACCATCGCGCGGACATCTTCGCGCTGGGCGTCATCATTTTTGAACTGCTCGCAAAGTGCCCCGACATTCCCGAAGCCTTGCGCGTGCAGACAGTGGAGGCCATCAAGGAACTCCCGGCCAGCAAGCGACTGGATCGCAACCAGCACTTCCCGCGCAGTGTTGCCGCCTTCCTGGAAAAGTGCATCCATCCGGCCGCGGGGCAGCGCTTCGCCAATATCGCGCAGCTGGTGGAGGCCTACAAACAGGCCATGCTCGGCATGCGCGGCGGCAATGAAGGACGTCCGGCGCCGAAAGCCGCGACCGCCGTCGACCCGGATGCAACCGTGATCGGAGGCGTGGCGCCCGCGCCCGCGGTGGACGACAGCGCCTTCTACAGGACCATGGGACCGCAGGACAACACCCTCATCGTGTCCGGCCGCCAGGAAGCGACCCGCGCCACGAACAAGGAAAAGGCCAGTGGCGAAGAAGAAGCGGAGCCCATGCGCCGCGCCTTCCCGCTGCTCAACGCCATCCGCCTGCTCAAGGTCATCGACCCGGTGCTGAACGAGGACTGGGAAGAGCGCATCACCACCATCCTGGAGCCCCTGGACGAGCAGTCCCGCCAGCGCGCCTTCCGCAACGTGATCAAGCCCAAGGGCATCGAGCTGGACAAGGCCAGCGGACGCTATGTGTTCGCGGGCAAGCCCACGGTACGGGAGCTGGTCACCAGCATGTCCACGCCCCAGCTCGCCGCGATCGCCGACAAGCTGCTCAAGGTGCTGGCCTCGCTGGGCCAGGAGCGCAGCCTCAACATCATCGCGGATGCGCTGGAGGGCGGCCTCAGCACCATCGACCGCTTCAATCCTGAAGAGAACCAGCTGCGCCAGAAGGAAAAGCAGCGCCTGCGCGAGTCCTTCCTCTACGATTTCGCCACCGGCATCCGCAATGCCGACTTCGACATCCCCCCGAACCAGCGCGGCCTCACGGTCGAGGCCATCCGCACCTACATCATCGAAGTCTTCATCAAGCAGCAGCTCATGGGTTACTGGTTCACCACCACGCCCATCTATGAACTAAAGAAGGATGAGCACCCCTTCGTCAACACCAACATCCTCGACGAGGCGCGCGTGCGCCGTTTCGACATCGTGCAGGCCGGGACCTTCCTCTTCCTGGTGGGTCCGGTGCCGCGCTTCGACCAGAACCAGTATTCAGTGCGGCGCTTCCTTTCGGAAGACACCGCCATGGGCGGCCGCATCGTCTACTTCAACAGCCTGGCGGTGGATCGCCGCGAGCTGGACAACGCGGCGACCCAGCAGAAGGTCGCGCATGACATGACGCGCATCATCACCATCCAGCGCCAGCTCAGTGCGCGCATCGTGGAGCTGGTGGACAGTTTCGAGCAGAACCAGCACAAGTACCTGCTGCCACTGCTGTTCAAGCCGCTGGCAGCGGACGGCTCCGACATCGAGACCGCCATCGAGCAGCGTCTCCAGGAATACGAGAAGAGCCTCTCGCGCCTGGTCCTGGGCAAGATTCCGGTGGCGCTGAGCGAACTCGCGCAGGGCCAGGACGATTTTGAATACCTGTTTTTCGCCCTCAAGACCTTCCTTCTCGAAATCCTGGGCAATGTGCAGGATTTCTCGGCCCAGTCTTCAGCGCAGTGGAGCACCAAGGGCCAGGAGCTGGAGTACCGCACCGCCTCGTATGTGAGGCTGCTGGAAAAGCGCAAGCCGCAGGTCTTTACCAGCGAGGCAAGGGAGATCGCGGCGGGCGACGCCGCCCTCGCCACCGAGCTGCCGGTGGCAGAGCTGAAGAAGATCGTGGATAACGCCGAACCGGCCCTCGAGAACCTGGCCGACCAGCTCAAGGAGGCCATCCTGGCCCTGAGCGCGGAAGAGGGCAAAGCCCGCCAGTTCATGGGCCGCCTGCTCGGCCGCAAGAAAGTCGATCCGGATGAGGTGCGCGGCGAGATCGGCGGTGTGCGTCGCAACGCCTTCCTCGAAATCGTGCGCGTCCCCAAGCGCTACCCGAAGATCTGCGTCTACCTGGAGTTCGAGGATCTTATCGAGGTCGACGACAGGAAGCGGCACTACGCCTTCCCCAACGGCAACGCCGGCCTGGCGCTGCTGCCCTATCTGATCGACCTGCCCGAGGACAAGGACCAGTTCGACATCCGGTCGGTGCGCAAGGTACTGGAGCTCGACCTCTTCAATACGTCGCAACCGTGGCGAAAGGAGAACAGCAGCGCCCCGGCCTGACGCCCCATCCGGCGACCGCGCAAGAAAAAGCCCCGCATGTGGGGCTTTTTCAATGGAGAGTGAAGGCCGCTACCGGCCCCCCAGCGCCATTTCCAGCACGCGGTCGGTGAGCTGTTCCAGCGTGACCGGACCCTCGGGCTTGTACCAGTTGCGGGTCCAGTTGATGGCGCCGGCCAGCAGGCGACGCGTGATGAAGGGATCATGGTCGAGCAGGCCCTGGGCACGGGCATCGGCCAGCGCCTGCATCCAGCAGGCCTCGTAATCTTCGCGCAGGGCCAGCAGCTCGCGCTGCTTGTCCGGGGAGACTGCGCCCCACTCGTAGACCAGCACCGTCATGGCGTCGCGGGTCTCGCCCATGATGGACTCCAGCTCGGCGCGGATCAGGTTGCGCAACTGCTGGCGCGGCCCGGTCCCCGACGCCACTGCCTCCTTCATGCGCTCCAGATTGAAGCGGATGCCCTCCTCCATGACCGCCAGCAGGATGTCCTCCTTGGTCTTGAAGTGGTGGAAGAGCGAGCCGGACTGGATGCCGACCACCTTGGCGAGGTCACGCACGGTGGTGCGCTCGTAGCCCTGGGTGCGGAACAGGTGGGCGGCGGCGCGCAGGACGCGGCCCCGGGGGCTGTCGTCCAGCCCTCCCATCTGGGGAATGCTGCTCAGTGGCGGCGATACGGCGGTCATGCGTTCAAACCCTCAGGCGCCCGGGCGGCGGATTCCGCAATTTCCAAATAAAAACAGCCACTTGCGAGTGGCTTTTGGTAGCAGCGGCCGGCCGGTCAAGTTGTCCTCTTTTGACCAAACCAAGCGCTTGCTTTGTCGTCTTTCGGGTCGTATCGTAGCCCTCGTTTCCGGATAACGCCAGTACCCCTCCATGACCAAATCCTCCGTTCGTATCGGCTGCGCCTCCGGCTTCTGGGGCGACACCAACACCGCCGCCTTCCAGCTCGTGAAGATGGCCCAGATCGACTACCTCGTCTTCGACTACCTGTCCGAGATCACCATGTCCATCATGGCCAAGGCCCAGGCAAAGGACCCGGCGCTGGGCTACGCCCCGGACTTTGTCACCCGCGTGATGGGCCCCCTGCTGCAGGACATCGCCAGCAAGAAGATCAAGGTGGTGAGCAACGCCGGCGGCATCAATCCGCTGGGCTGCGGCGAGGCGCTGAAAAAGCTGATTGCCGACGCCGGCCTGAATCTCAAGGTGGCCGTCGTGGTGGGCGACAACCTCATCGACCGCCAGCAGGAATTCCGCGACGCCGGCCTGCCGGAGATGTTCTCCGGCAGCGCCATGCCCGCGAAGCTGGCCTCCATGAACGCCTACCTGGGCGCCGTGCCCATCCGCGACGCGCTGGCCGCGGGCGCCGACATCGTCATCACCGGCCGCTGCGTGGACTCCGCCGTGGTGGTGGGCCCCTTGCTGCACGAGTTCGGCTGGTCGCTCGACGACTACGACAAACTGGCCCAGGCGTCGCTCGCCGGTCACATCATCGAGTGCGGCGCGCAGTGCAACGGCGGCAATTTCACCGACTGGGACACCGTGCCGGGCTTCGACAACATGGGCTTCCCCATCGCAGAGGTGCTGGCCGACAGCACTTTCACCATTTCCAAGCCCGCCGGCACCGGCGGCCTCATCTCGCCCGCCACCATCAGCGAGCAGATCGTCTATGAGATCGGCGACCCGCAGGCCTACCTGCTGCCGGACGTCACCGCCGATTTCTCGCACACGCAGCTGGAACAGGTCGCCGAGAACGTGGTGCGCGTGAGTGGCGCCCGCGGTACCGCCCCCACCGATTCCTACAAGGTCAGCGCCACCTATCCCGACGGCTACCGCACCATCGTCAGCTTCATGATCGGCGGCATGGATGCAAAGCGGAAAGGCGAGCGTGTGGCCGAGGCCATCCTGACCAAGTGCGAGCGCGTGCTGGCGATGCGCGGCGCCCCCGGCTTCACGGCAAAAGACGTGGAAATCATCGGCACCGAGACCACTTACGGCGCCCATGGCCGCCATGCCGACACGCGCGAGGTGGTGGTCAAGATCGCCGTCACGCATCCGGTGAAGGAAGCCCTGCTCTTCTTTGCCTCCGAGATCGCCCAGGCCTCCACCGGCATGGCGCCGGGCCTGGCCGGCATCTTCGGCGGCCGCCCCAAGCCTTCCGATGTCATCAAGCTCTTCTCCTGCCTGGTGAAGAAGACCGCTGTGCCTGCGTTTATCGACATTGACGGCGAGCGCCGCCCGGTCGCGATTCCCGCCGGCTCCGGCGGGTCGCTCCCCACGCCGCTGCCCGCCGGTGAAGCCGCCGCGCTCAAGGGCGACGAGGTCGAAGTGCCGCTGGTGAAACTGGCCTGGGGCCGCAGCGGCGACAAGGGCAACAGCTCCAATATCGGCATCATCGCGCGCAAGCCCGAGTATCTGCCCTGGATCCGCGCCGCGGTGAACGAGCAGAGCGTGCGCGCCTGGATGGCGCATGTGCTGGACGGCGACAACAGCGTCATCTCGCGCTACGAGCTGCCCGGCCTCAACGCCGTCAACTTCCTCATGACCAACGCGCTCGGCGGCGGCGGCATCGCCAGCCTGCGCATCGATCCGCAGGGCAAGGCGCTGGGCCAGCAGCTACTGGAAATCCCGGTGAAGATTCCTGCGGCGCTGCTGAAATAACGCAAGGCCGGCGCACGCCGCTGGCCTGAACCGGCTGCACGAGGAGCGGGTTGCGCACCGGTGACGGCAATGCCGACACCCGCCAGGCCTGAGGCAGGCGAAGGGGCAGCGCCTTCACCGGCAGCGACAGGGCCGCACGGTGAAGGCGCATCCACCAGGATGAAATATCCCGATGCGCTCGTGCTGATGCTTCGCACGAGTCCGGGCCAAACCAAAAGGACGTATCGCATGAAGTACCAGTCGCAGTTCCACCCCGAGGCCTTCAAGGGCAAGGTTGTCATCGTCACCGGCGGCGGCTCCGGCATCGGCCGTTGCACCGCGCACGAACTTGCTTCGCTGGGCGCGACGGTCGTGGTCACCGGGCGCAAGATCGAAAAGCTGGACAAGGTGGTAGCAGAAATCATCGAGGATGACGGCCGTGCGAAGGGCCTGGTCTGCGATATCCGCAACGAGGAACAGGTGCGCGACACCATCGCCGCGGTGCTGAAGGAATTCGGCCGCCTGGACGGCCTGGTCAACAACGCCGGCGGCCAGTTCCCCGCCCCGCTCGAGACCATTTCCGCCAACGGCTTCGAGGCGGTGGTGCGCAACAACCTGCAGGGCACCTTTTTGATGATGCGCGAGGCCTATAACCAGTGGATGGGCCAGCACGGTGGTGCCATCGTCAACATGACCGCCGACATGTGGGGCGGCATGCCGAACATGGGCCACTCCGGCGCCGCGCGCGCGGGCGTGGACAATCTCACCAAGACCGCCGCCGTGGAATGGGCGCGCTCGGGCGTGCGCGTCAATGCCGTGGCGCCGGGCTGGATCATGTCCTCGGGCATGGACACCTACCAGGGCGATTTCCGCAAGATGGTCATTCCCATGCTGGGCTCCAAGGTGCCGCTCAAGCGCATGGGCACCGAGTCGGAAGTCTCGGCCGTGACCTGCTTCCTGCTGTCGCCGGGCGCAGCGTTCGTGAGCGGCGTCACCGTGCGCATCGACGGCGCCGCCTCGCTGGGCACGCCCATCTATCCGCTGCAGGACCACCAGAACTCCGAGCCCTACAACGGCTTCCACCGCGCCTATACCCCGGACGTGTTCAAGGAAAACGAGTAATGGCCACCATCGAATCCGGCATCGACCGCCTGAGCCCCGAATTCCGCGCCAACACCCAGGCGCTGGAAGCCACCATCGCCGAGCTGCGTGCCATCCAGCAGAAGGTGGTCGACAAGTCCTACGAGGCCCGCCCCAAGTTCGAGAAGCGCGGCCAGGTGCTGCCGCACGAGCGCCTGCAGCTGCTGCTGGACCCGGGTTCACCCTTTGTGGAGTTGTGCGGACTCGCCGGCTACCAGCAGCATGACGACAAGGACGGCTCGGAAGCGGGCGGCGGCATCCTCTCCGGCATCGGCTATGTGAGTGGCGTGCGCTGCCTCGTCAACGCCAGCAACAGCGCCATCAAGGGCGGCACCATCTCGCCCGCCGGTCTGCAGAAGACGCTGCGCCTGCAGGAGATCGCGCTGGAAAACCGGCTGCCCATCGTGACGCTGGCGGAAAGCGGCGGCGCCAACCTCAATTACGCGGGGGAGATTTTCGTGCACGGCGCCCGTGGCTTCGCCAACCAGGCCCGCCTCTCGGCGGCCGGCATTCCGCAAATCACCGTGGTGCACGGCAACGCC
>JAJFBF010000054.1 GCA_020697295.1 Moraxellaceae bacterium
GGTAACCGATAAAGCGGCCCGACGCGTTGAAGATCGGCTCGCCGCTCACCCGGAATTCCTGTGGCGAGCCATCCGGCCTGACGCGGCTGAAGCTGAAATCGATAAAGGGCTGGCGTGCCGCAATCGCGGCTTTCAAGGCATCCCGCTCGGCCTCGTTCCAGCCGGTCGCGTACTGGTCGTCGGCGTCCGCCTGCAAGGCCCCGGTCTGTATGCCCAGCATATTCAGGGCCGCGCCGGAAACCCGGGTGAACTGTCCGTGCTCGTCCTGTTCCCAGTACCAGTCCGAGGCCAGCTCCGTCAGGCTGCGGAAGCGTGCTTCGCTTTCGCGCAGTTCGGCAGTGCGCTCCGCGACGGCCCGCTCCAGCTCCTGGCTGTAGCCTTCCAGCTTCTTGTACAGCAGCCGCACCTCCAGCATGTTGCGAATGCGCGTCTTGACCTCGACCAGATCAAAGGGCTTGCTGATAAAGTCGCGTGCGCCCGCCTGCAGGGCACGCAGCTTGTGGTTCGGCTGGGCGGTCAGCACGATGACGGGCAGGTAGCCGTCCGCACTGCCGGCCTGGAGGCCCTCCATTACCTGAAAGCCATCCATGCCCGGCATCTGCAGATCCAGCAGGATCAGGTCGTATCGATTGGCGTCATTCAGCATGCCCACTTCCTGCGGATTCATGGTCGAGCTGACACAGCGATAGCCAGCCTCTTCCAGTAGTTGCTGAAGCAAGGCAACGTTGGATTCCTGATCGTCAACGATCAGGATGCTCGCGCCCAGGATGTCGTCACTGCTTACCATCATGATTTTTCCACTTCCTTATCGAGGCCGCCCAATCCGGTTTTGGCGAACAGCAGGGCGAGATCCAGCGTACTCATGAACTCATTGACCTTGATCGGCTTGGTGAGATAACGGAAAAAGCCGGCCTCCAGCCCCTTCTCGATATCGCGGGGCATGGCATTGGCGCTCAGCGCCACGACCGGAATATGGCTGGTGGCCGGGTCTTCCGCGAGGATTTGCATGGCCGTGATGCCGCTGATGCCAGGCAGGTTGATATCCATCAGGATGACATCCGGCTGCGACGCACGCGCAATTTCGATGCCGCTGCGGCCGTCGCGCGCACTCAGCAGGCGGATATCCGGCCGGCGCGCCATGAGGTCCTCGACCAGCATCAGGTTGGCCGGGTTGTCTTCGACATACAGCAGGGTGTGCACCGGCGCGCCGCCCTGGATCTTCGCCAGCACGACCGCCGCGGGCTCCGCGATGTCCGCGACCACCTGCGGCTTGTCCGTCAGGTTCAGTTCGACCCAGAACTCACTGCCTTGATCCACCGTGCTTTCCACACCGATGCTGCCGCCCATCAGTTCGACCAGCCGCTTGCACACCACCAGGCCAATGCCGGTGCCTTGCTCGGCATTGGCTTCCTGCCCGAGTCGATTGAAGGGCTGGAACAGTTGTGAAATTTCTTCCGGGGTCAATCCCTGCCCCGTGTCCTTGACGCCAATGCGAAGGCGCCCTGGCGCACTCAGGTCGCAGGCCACGACGACGCTTCCGTCCGCCCGGTTGTACTTGATGGCGTTGGACAGCAGGTTGATCAGGATCTGCTTTACGCGCGTCCGGTCGGCGTTGAGAAAATACGGGGTTTCGAGCAGGGGAAAGGTCACGCTGATGCCGCGCTGCTGTGCCTGCGGCTCCACCATGGTCTGGCATTCATGCATGACATCCGCCAGCGCCATGGGCTCGATCGACAGCGACAGCTTGCCCGATTCGATCAGCGCGAGATCCAGGATCTCGTTGATCAGTTCCAGCAGATACCAGCCCGCCTTCAGGATCTGCTCGATGCTGCGCTTCTGGGTCGGCGTCGGCTTGGGGTTGCCGGACTCCATGAGCTGGGCAAAGCCGAGAATGGCGCTGAGCGGCGTACGCAGCTCGTGGCTCATGTTGGACAGGAAATCCGATTTGGCCAGATTGGCCTTCTCGGCCAGCAATTTGGCGCTTTCGAGCTCCGCGCCCTTTTCCTCCAGCACCTGCGCGAGCCGGATTCGTTCCACCTTGACCTGCTGCCGCGCCGTGTTATCGGTGCTGATCAGCAAATAGCCGATGATCTTGCCTTGCACATCGCGCAGGGCCGTTACCGACACCATGCCCGGGAAGCGGCTGCCATCCTTGCGCACATAGGTCAGCTCGTAAATATCCTCGATGCCGCGCCTGGCCTTGAAGACCAGGGCTTCGAAGCCTGCCGTGATCGGTGTTGCGAGCTCCAGACTAAGGGCCATGGCCCGCGCGACCAGTTCCTCCGGATCGGAGATATCGGCCGGCGTGACCCGATTGACGACATCCACTGCCGCATAGCCCAGCATGCGCTCGGCGCCCACATTGAAAATCTGGATCACCCCTTTTTCATCGGTGGCGATGCTGGAGAAGTGGGCACTGTTGAAAATGGCTTCCTGCAAGGCATCGGCCTTGAGCAGGGTGGGCGGCCGAAGAATTGCAGCGGTGTCCGTGCGGGACTCCAACCTCCCGTCGAGGCCATCGCCAGCTCCGGCTTTTGGCGTTAACTCTTGATCGTGATCACTCATAGCGGTCGTTTCCTCAGGCGTCGTCTAACGGCGGCGCGCTCACCCCAGGCCATCAGCTACTGCCCTGGAGGGATAATCAAAAATTGGCAATCGGGAAACCCGGTCGAGAACAGCAAGGTGAACCAGCACCTCGGGCCAGGGAAATCCGGCCGGGGCCGCGACCAACACGGGCTGTCGGCTCACAGCAAGGGAACGCCGGAGGTGAATCAATCGACATCAATCACGGGAAGAACCGGAAAGCCGGGCCCCGTCAGGAGCGTAGCCAAGGCTTCAAAAGATCCCAGTCTACGCTTGTTTCCCCCGGCTGTACGTTTGACGACAGGGCGCCTTCCGGACTGCCAAAAGCCCGCACAGTGCCAACTGTACGGGCTCGGGAGCCGGCCAACCGCCGCTGTTATCCAGCGCTTGACCCGGCCTTACTTCGAGCGTGCAGCCAGGTCGGCAATGATGACTTCAACGCGGCGGTTCTGCTGCCGGTCCGCCGCCGCAACGTTGCCGGCAATCGGCACTGCCTCACCCTTGCCGGAAGCAGTGAGGCGGCCGGCGGCAATGCCGCGACTCACCAGGTAGGCCTTCACCGCATCGGCGCGACGCTGCGACAAACCCAGGTTGGTCGCCGCACTGCCGATGCTGTCGGTATGGCCTTCGATGGCCACGGTGCGATCCGGATACTGGCCGAGAAAGGCGACCAGCTTGTCGAGACTGCTGGCGGCGCCGCCATTCAGCTCGGCACGGCCACTTGAAAACAGCACGTCACCCAGCGTCACGACCAGGCCGCGGTCTGTGGGCCTGGCATTTAGCGCGGTAATCTGGCGTTGCAAGTCTGCCGCCTGCTGCATGGCTACTGCAGTGTCGACATCGGCGGCGTCCGCCTGTCGGCGCGCGACGTCGGCATCCGCACGAGAGAGATCGGCCTGATTTTTTGCGGTGCTGGCGTCGAGCCGTGCCAGCGTCGCATCGTTACGGGCGAGCGTCGCATCGTTACGAGCCATTTCGGCTTCACGAGTGCGGGAATCCAGCCGCGCACTTTCACGCTGCTCCTTCAGCATGCTGCGCTCATCCTCCGCCAGGCGGGTTTGCGCCTGGGCCCAGGCGGTATCGACCTTGCGCGCCGCCATGACTACCAGATGATTACCAACCGCCGCATCTTTTTGCGGCTTTTCGGCGGCGAGTACCGCAAGCTCCGCTTCCTTGATCGCAACGGGCGCCAGACTGGCCAATCGCGGGTCGGCTTGCAGCTGGGTCAGCTTGACCCGCGCGTTGTCGGCGCCTTCCGGCCTGGTCGGCAGCGAGGAACAGGCGGTCATGAGTAGCGAGGCCAAGGCGGCGGCGATCAGTGTCTTCGGGTGTGATGTATTCATTTTTTTGCTCCGGTATTGCGCTGCATTTCCTGCTTCAAGGTAGCAGTGCTGGCCTGCATTTCAGCGTTGATCGCCTGGGCTTTGGCGGCCTCTGCCCTGGCCAGGGCAAGCTCGGCGGCAGCACGGGACTGTTCAGCGAGGCGCTTTGCTATATCCATCTCCTTTTTCTCCGTCGCCGTGCGTGCAGCGGTGAGACTCTCGCGTGCCGCCCCGAGTTCAGGAGAAGCATATTCCGCTGCGCGGGCCTGTTCGGCGCTGGCAATGGCCTGCTCGGCCGCTTGCAGGGCCTGGGTGGGCGGCTGCGGCGTCGAGGCGCAGGCCGCCAGCAGGAGCAGGCCCGCCGTTACGCTGGCCAACCGCCACGTGAAGGCGCGGCTTGTAAATTGCGTGTTCTGGTTCATGTTGATTCCCTGTCTGGAAATGCCGGAAGCGATGGCCTCCGGTCAGGCGACGATGGCCGCCCACGGTGGGTGCGTGCAGGCGGCCCCTGCTCGTCACGCGGCAAGGCGTGACGGCAGGGCGCCCCGTTGCATCCCTTATTTGCGGTAGTTGAAGATGATGTTGACGCGGCGATTTTCCTGCTGGCCTTCGACGCTCGTGCTGTAGGCGAAGCGACGGGTCTGACCGAAACCCTGGGCAGTGAGGCGCGAACGATCGGCGCCCAGCTTGTCCACCATGTAATTCACCACGCTCTGGGCGCGACGCTGCGACATTTCCATCGCCAGCTCAGGAGTGGCCTGCATATTTCCGGTATGGCCCTCCACCGTTGCGGTAACGCGGGGATTCGCCTTCAGGAACTTCGCCACCTTGCGCAGCTCGCCATCATACTGCGGCTTGACGTCGGCCTGGTTCTCGTCGAACTCCATTTCCATGGCCATGGTAGTGCGGGCGGGAACCACTGCGAGCCCCTCGATATCCGTGGCGCAGGCAATCACCGCGTTGATGCGACGGTTAATGCGCTTGCCTTCTTCGGTATCATTGGAAACCAGCGGACGGGTATCGCCGTAGCCCACGGCCCGCACCCGCGAATGCGCTATCTGGAAGGTATCCACGAGATACCGCGCCACCGTCTCGGCGCGGCTCCGGGACAGTGCGATATTGTGCTCGGTAGCGCCGACATTGTCGGAGTGGCCCTCAATCAGGGCGGTGCTGGCGGGATATTTCTTCAGGAAGGTGCCCACCACGCCGAGTTTTTCCTTCTCTTCGCGCTGAATCTCGTCCTGGTCAATTTCGAACTGGATGTCGAGAATGCTGCAGTACTGCTCGGTGCGTGCGGCAACCGGCACCACCACCAGGACAGGCGCTGCCGCCACCGCAGCCACTGCAACAGGCGCCGTGGAGACTGGCGCATCGTTGCTATCCTCCTTGCTCCGGCCAAAGCGGTAGACCACGCCGAGCGATATCAGGTCGATGTCGCCTTTGTTGCCCACCGCATCGTCGATCCGGTAGCGCTCGGCTTCGGCGCGCATGCCGAAGGACTGGCTGAAATCATATTGCAGGCCAACGCCGAGCTTGTAGTTCAGGTCACGGACCCTCGCGCCCGGATTGGGCAGGCTGACTGCCCCCGTACCGCCGAAGGAATCCTTGGCCTGGGCGTAGTTCAGGCCGGCACGGGCCAGGGCAGAAAACTTCTCGGTAATGGGCAGCTTGCCGACAGCATCGACGTTCAGGCCATTGAGCCTGATATTGCCGTTCAGGGTGCCGGCGGGCGTCGTTGTCGCCGTAAAGCCCATGTTCCCCAGATCGAAGTAGCCCCCTTCAAGCGCGAAGTAGCGATTGAACTCGTAGCCGCCAAAGAGCTTGAAGCCCATGTCGCGGTCGTCGTCATAGATGGTGGCCGCGCTGAAGCCGTTAGCCAGCAGGCTGCGGGTGATCCTCTCGTTATCAATTTCTGCCCGGGATTGGCCGACGCTGGCGCCGCCGTACCAGCCGGCCTCCTCCGCCATCGCCCAGGGGCTGGCCAATCCGGACAGTGTGACGAGGCTCAGCGCCCCGATTTTCTTCGCTACGTGTTTCATGTGCTTCTCCAGATCGCTGGCGGCAACTCATTCATTGCGCCAGCGCGAATTCACTTGGTTTCGGCCCCCTCCCCTTTTGGGGAGAAGCTGCCGGTATTTCTGCTTTTATCGGGTTCTGCCCGGACTTCGGGTACTTGCGATTTCTTATTTGCAGGTACTGGGCGAATTCGGATTTCCGGGCACTGACACCACATTGGAGTCGAGGACAAAGGCGCCTGCCGCAAACGCACCGGCCAGCAGCCTGCCGCAGGAGCTCGCGCCGGTTTCCATGGTGATGCTTTCAGAGGCCAGGAGGTTGCCGTTCCACTCCGCTGCGGTGCCCAGCGTTCCGGAGGTACCGGCCTGCCACCAGACATTGGAGGCCTTGGCGCCATTGATCAGCAGGATGCGGGTGTGGGGGCCGGGAGAGACAGCGCCGGCGGCGGCGTCAATGGTGCTCGTTGACTGGAAGACGAAGACCGCATTGGAGTCACCCTGGCCATCCAGCGTGATGTCGCCGGTAATCAGGATGGAGGTGAGGGATTGATACAGGCCGGGAGCGAAGTAGTTGTCACCCTGCACCATTGCCGCGCCGGTCGGCTCACCCAGCGTAGTGCCCGCCGGGAGGCTGGTGGCCCCGTCCAAAGAACCTGCAGCCGGGGGGCCAGCCGTGGGAGTGATGCTGAGAAATGCCGCCTTCAGATCGTTCATGATGGCGGTCGAGGTGGGGCCTGCACCGGAAAACAAGGGGCTGATCACGGTACCGGTCAGGGTGGGGGTGGAGCCGTTGCTGCCGCACAGACCGAAGCCGCCGACCGCATCGATGGCCACCGCATTACAGGTGGTATTCGGATCCAGCACGACATCGCCGTTGATGTGGCTGACCGGGCTGGTGGTGGTGTTGGTGATGCCGGCGGTGGCGGCGATCCCGAACGGGGCAGCCAGGCCGAGGTTGATCGGCGCCAGGCCCGTCGCGGCCGGAGTGATGGTCGTAAAGGACCATTCATAGCTACAGGCGAGGGGAACGGGAGTGACTGCGGCGCTGGTGGCGGCCGTGGTGATGGTCGCCGTGTAGGAAATGCCCGGCTGCAGGGCGGCCGCTGTGGTCAGCGTCGCCGTCGTGCCTGCCGCATTCAGGACGGTGGTGCCGGGCGCGTCAGTGCCGGCCAGCGTTTGCTTCAGCGTAAAGGTGAGCAGCGGCGAGTCGATGGTCAGCGGGGCCATCGCCAGGCTGAAATCGGCCACGATCAGCTTGCCGCCGCCGGCCACGCCACTGGTGCTCGTGGTCACGGACAGGTCGGCGTCGGTCGGGTTAGAGGCGGTCGCCGTGGGGATGGTGAGGCTGGCGGTGGGGCATGCCGCGCCCGGGATGATGGGGGTGCCGACCACGACCGGCCCGGGGAGGGCTGATGCGCCGCCCGAGCCCAGGATGGGGTCACCCCCTCCGCAACCTGCCGCCATGGCGCTTAACAGCGCCGTCATGAGCCATGTCCGGCCCCTGGATTGATTTTTAGTCCTGTTCATTTTGCTTCCCCTGTCGGATCCAGGAAGCCCTCGGCGTGATTGAGTGCTTATGCCGGGCTTCGCTGTTTTTAAGTTCGGTCCAAGCGCCCTGGAGGACTCTCGGTGCGGTGCTGTACACCACTGCATCGGAGTTAACGCTTCTGCCACAAGACTCTCGGTGTGCTAGCGCACTTAGGCGGAATATCCGGGGAATTGATGCCCGCAAGCGGCCGGATCCGGGCCTGCGCAGGCGTAAAAGGTCGCTACGCAGCGACCATGGCGGCGCCGCCCGACGATTTTCAGGAAGGATTGCGGGCAGCGTGAGGCTGCTGGAATTGATGCTTTTGATGCCGCTGCGGGAGCACACCCAGCCAGGCGGACGCCCTCAGCGTCGTCGCCCTATCAGAAGCGATACGCTCCGGACAGGAGCCGGGCATGGATCTCCGGCGTCAGCGGCACATAGCCCCCGCCCTCCGGCAGCAGCACATGCACAGGCTCGGGCGTTGTCATCGCAGGATCGAAGCCCGCCACCTTGAGGCCGTGCTTTTGCGGCTTGAAGGTGGCGGTGGTGGCGAGGTGGCCGCATTCGCGGATAAACAGCGGCACCGCATAAGGCGGCAACTCGCGCTGCAGGTGGGCATATAACGCCACGAGATCGAGCTCGCCTTCACTGGCGATCGCCGCCATGCCGGCGCGGCCATTGGTGCCCGGCACTTCCACACCGTAGACCACGGCATGCAGGCCGGGCAGCCCCGCGATCACGTTTTCCACTTCGGCGGTGGACACGTTCTCGCCCTTCCAGCGGAAGGTGTCGCCGGTGCGGTCCACGAACTGGGCATGACGGAAGCCGATGTCGCGCACCAGGTCGCCGGTATTGAAATAGCAGTCGCCTTTTTCGAACACGTCGGTGAGCAGGCAGGCGGCGTTCTTGCTGGCGTCGGTATACCCCTCGAAGCCGTTGCGCGACGTGACCTTGCCGATCAGCAGGCCCACTTCACCAGGCGCCACTCGGCGCAAGCGGCCCTGGATATCCCTTGAAGGCGTTTCGCGCTCGGCGTCCCAGGCCACCACGGCATAGGGCAGCGGACAGAAGCCGACGGTATTATCAAAGTTGAAGATATTGGAAAAACCGATATTGCCCTCGGACGAGCCGTAGAACTCCATCACCGTGTCGATCCCGAAGCGGCGCTTGAAGTCGCGCCAGATGGTCGGGCGCAGGCCGTTGCCCACCATCTTGCGCACGCGATGGTCGCGGTCGCCGGCCGAAGGCGGCTGCGCCATGAGGTAGCGGCAAAGTTCGCCGACATAGCCGAAGGCGGTGGCATCGAAGTCGCGGCAGTCGCTCCAGAATTCGCTGGCGGAAAAGCGCCGGCGCAGGGCAATGGCGGCGCCGGCCTGCAACACCGCGCTCCAGCAGGCGATCAGGGCGGTGCCGTGATAGAGCGGCAGCGTACTGTAGAGCACGTCGTGGCGATCGAGCTGCAGGGCCATGCCCATGCCGTGGAAGGCCATGGTCCAGCGGCCTTGCGAGAGCACGGCGGCCTTGGGCAGGCCGGTGGTGCCCGAGGTGTAGATATAGAAGAGGCCGTCAGTCTTGCGGATGCGGCGTGTGGTGTCGGGGTTGGCCGTGGCGCAGGGCTGCAGCGCGGCGCCGAGATCGAGCCAGCCGGCGGGCGCAGCGTCGAGCTCCGCATCCGCCAGCCAGTGCCGCGCTTCCGGCGCGATGCCGAGTTCGGGCAGCAGCGGCTCCACATGCGCGCGCAATTCCTCGCCGGCGATAAGGCAGCGCGGCCGTACCAGCATGATGCTGTGCGCCAGCACTTTGCCGATCTGCGACGTATTGAGCAGGGCCGCGACCACGCCAATCTTGGCGAGGCCGGTAATGACGATCAGGAATTCCGCGCGGTTCTCCAGCAACACCGCCACCACGTCGCCGCGGCGCAGGCCCTGGCGGCGATAGAAGTGGGCGACACGGTTGGCGCGGGCGTTGAACTCGCCATAGCTGAGATCGCCCTCGCGGCTGCGGACGGCCAGGGCATCGGGATGGCGCGCGGCGGCGGCTTCCACCGCCCAGCCAAGACCGTAACGCCCGAGCATTCCGGTTTCGGCGAGGGCCGGCAGGCTGCGCGGCAGGGCCAGCAGGCGCTGCGCCAGGCGCGGAAGCTGGCGGGCAACGGTGAGGGGCGTGATGACGCTTTGCGCGGACATGGCGGACTCTGGGGATCTGGAGCCTGGGGCGGTGCGGCGGCGACCTGGGGAACAACCGCCGGACCGGTCGAGGCCCGAGCATGCCGCAGTCGGCGCCGGCAGGAAACCGGACCCGGCGAACAAGCTTCGACGCGGGCGCTTCTTGTAGTGCATCCGATTCCGGACTCACCGCGTACAATCAGAGGCAGGACAAACGCTGCAAGACTCGCCATCAGGGAAACCACACCATGCTGTTCAGCCGTATTCACGCCCGGAAATGGATGCGGCGCTGCCAGGCCCCGACCCTGGCGCTCCTCGCCGGCATTTTCCTGGCGCCGGCAATGGCCGGGGCCGCCCCCTCCCACGACTACCGTGTCGTCGAGGACCTGCGCTACACGCCGCCGGGCTGGCCGGCGCAGCTCTCCGGCGATCTCTACCTGCCCGAGCGCGGCGGCCTGCTGCCAGTGGTGCTCGTCGTCCATGGCGGCTCCTGGAAGGGCGGCGATCGCACCTCCTTTGATGCGACCAGGATTGCGAAGCATCTGGCCACGCAGGGCTACGCCGCCTTCTCGGTGGACTACCGCCTGGCGCCGGAAACCCTCTATCCCGCGCCGCTTGACGACCTGCAGCAAGCCCTGGCCTGGCTGCGCGCCAACGCCGCCGCCTACCGGCTCGATCCGGAGTCCGTCAGCGCCTGGGGTTATTCGGCCGGCGCCCACCTGGTGGCCATGCTGGGAACAAAAGGCAATGACATGGCGCGATTGCGCGCCGTGGTGGCCGGCGGCACTCCCGCCGACCTGGCGGCCTGGCCGGACTCGTCGGCGGTCAAGACCTTCCTCGGCAAAAGCGCGCGCGAGGACAGGGAGATGGCCGCCGCGGCCTCACCCATCAACCACATCAGTGCGACCGCCGCGCCTTTCTTCCTGTACCACGGCGCCACCGACAAGCTGGTCGAGCCCGACCAGGCCAGGCGCTTTGCCGAAGCGCTGGCGGCGCGGGGCGTGCCCGTGGAGGTGCATTACCTGCGCCACTTCGGGCATCTCCTGACGGCGTTGTTTCCGGGCAAGGCGATGGCAGGGGGCGTCACCTTCCTGAACGCGTGGACGCCAACGGCCGCGTCGGCCAGTGCCGTTGACGACCGTCCGGTGCTTGAGTCGGAGGCGCTCTAGGGCACGGCGATCGCCCGGCTGCGCCACTGCCGGGCAGGGCTTGCATGCTTCTTGCAGGCCTGCCCGGGCAACGCCATCGCCCCTTCACCCCGGAGAGCCCCATGACTGCCCCCGCCCAACGTCCGCCACTGCCGCCCTTCACGCAGGAATCCGCCATCCGGAAAGTCCGCCTGGCGGAGGATGGCTGGAACAGCCGCGACCCGCAGCGCGTGGCGCTGGTCTATACCGAGGACAGCGAATGGCGGAACCGCGCGGAATTTCCGCGCGGCCGCGAGCAGATCATCACCTTCCTTACCCGCAAATGGGCGCGCGAGCTGGACTACCGCCTGATCAAGGAGCTCTGGGCCTTCACCGACCACCGCATTGCCGTGCGCTTTGCCTACGAATGGCACGACGCAGCCGGTCAGTGGTTTCGCTCCTACGGCAACGAAAACTGGGAGTTCGACGAGAACGGACTGATGCAGCGGCGCTTTGCCAGCATCAATGACCTGCCCATCACGGACGCGGAGCGGAAGTTCCACTGGCCGCAGGGGCGGCGCCCGGATGAGCACCCCGGCCTGGGCGACCTGGGACTGTGAATCCCGCAAAGAGCGTTTGAGGTCTGCCGCGGGCCAAAGTACTATACTTTTGTACAGTATCCGGAGGCGCCATGAGCAGCCACTACGTTCACCGCATCAAGGCGGCCGATGCCGCCGCCCACCAGCGGGTCACCACTATCCTGGATGAGCTTCAGAAGGCCGTCATCCGCGCCAAAACCCCTATCGGCAGTGCCGTGTCGTTTGTGATCAGCGCCTGGGGACAGGAGGCCGACGGCACCTTTGTGGTCCAGTTCAGCCCGCTGGCGGCGGCCCGCCTGCCGGCCCTCACCGGCATGGCGCTGCTGCAGGCGGCGCAGGGGCTGGCCGCGGCGGCGGCGCTGCGGCCCGAAGAGGCGGCCTGCTAGCGGCAGCCGCTCACGCTTCCTGCGCTGAGTCCCGTCATGGCCGCTGTCCTGCCCGATCCCTTCTATTACCTGGAGAACTTCCGGCAGGTGCTGGACTGGGTAGGCGCACGCCACGCGGACCTGCTGGATGACCAGGAACACGGCCTGATCGCACGCATCGAGGCGCTGCCGCGGCCGGCGCAGGCGCTGCTGGTGCGCATGGTCATGCGCAAGGGCGAGCTGTTCCGGCAGGGCAAGCTGGTCTATGCGGAGATCGGGGACGTGGCGTCGCTGCTACCGCTGCTCGCCACGCAGGAGCTGATCGACACGACGCCGGTGCTTTCGCCGCCAGAGTTGTTCAGCCAGCTTCGCAAGGACGAGCTGCTGCCGTTGTTCGGCAAGAAGGCGGAGGGGGCTTTCAAATCCAGCGCGCGCAAGGAAGACATGCTCGCATTGCTGGCCGAGCGCTATCCGGACGCGCGGCCTCTCGCGCAATGGCGCCCGGGCTTCGAAGACACGGTCTGCCGGCTCCTGCACGCCGATGTGTACGACCGCCTGCGCCTGCTGTACTTCGGCAACCTGCACCAGGACTGGTCCGAGTTCGTGCTCACCGATCTGGGCCTGCTGAAATACGAGCCGGTGGAAATCCCCGCCGATGCCCGCGCCTTCCAGGCGCGTGCCGATGTCGATGACTACCTGCAACTACATGAATTGCGTACCCGCCTTGATGCTGGCGAAGCACCACTGCAGGTGCTCGCCGACATTCCCGGCGAATGCGCGAAGGCCCACTTCGCCAACGCCTGGCTGGAGGAGCGGCGCAGTCGGCTGCTGTTCCATATCGGCCAGCAACTGGAGCGCGAGAAAGAGTGGTCCGTCGCGCTCGCCGCCTACCAGGCCAGCAGCTGGCCCGAAGCGCGTCTTCGCGCCATCCGTGTACTGGAACAGGACGCGCAGCCGGCACAGGCGCTTGAGCTGGCGATGACCGTGCTGCAGTCGGCGCCGCGCGAGGAGGAGCGCCAGCAACTGGCGCGCGTGCTGCCGCGTCTGCGCCGCAAGCTGGGCCTGTCGAATGCGCCGGCGGAAACGCTGCTCGCGCCGGAGCGATGCGATCTTGTGCTGGATTTCGATGAAGGCATCTCAGTGGAAATGCAGGTGCGTGATCACCTGCATGCAGACGCCGCCCCGGTCTTCTACGTCGAGAACGCGCTGATCAATTCCCTGTTCGGCCTGCTCTGCTGGCCCGCCATTTTCGCGCCGGTGCCGGGTGCGTTTTTCCACGCGTTTCACTACGGCCCGGTCGACCTGCACAGCCCCGGCTTCCATTCGCGCCGCGAAGCGCCGTTCGCGCAGTGCCTGGGCCTGCTGGACTCCGACGCCTACCACGGCGCCATTCTCTCCACCTGGCGCGCCAAGCACGGCACCCAGTCGCCCTTCGTGTTCTGGGACTGGCTGAACGAGGACCTGCTGATGATGGCGCTGGCTTGCATCCCCGCCACGCACCTCAAGGCGCTGTTCACGCGGCTGCTCGCGGACATCAAGAACAACCGCTCCGGATTTCCCGATCTCATCCGGTTCTGGCCGGCCGAAGAGCGCTACCTGATGCTGGAGGTGAAAGGCCCGGGCGACCGCCTGCAGGACAACCAGGTGCGCTGGCTGGATTACTGCATTCGTCACGGGATCCCCGTCGCGGTGTCGCATGTGACATGGGCCGGCGCGCTCGTTCATCCGGAGCCGCCAGCAATGCCGTCCGGGAACGACGCATGAACTACACCATCTCCGTGCGCGAACTCGTCGAGTTCACCGCCAAGACCGGTGACCTCGACTTGCGCTTCACGCCCGCGCCCACGGCGCAGGAAGGCATCGAGGGCCATCGCATCGTCGCCTCCCGCCGTGGCCCCGGCTACCGCGCCGAAGTGCCGCTCAAGGCGGAGTTCGGGACATTAAGCATCCGCGGTCGCTGCGATGGCTACGATCCCGGGCGCCGGCTGCTGGAGGAAGTGAAAACCCACCGGGGCGACCTCGCCCGCCTGCCGGACAACCAGCGCGCCCTGCACTGGGCCCAGGCCAGGCTCTACGGCGCCATGCTCTGCGCCAGCGAGGAACTGGAGGCGCTGGACATCGCCCTCGTCTATTTCGATATCGGCAGCCAGAAGGAAACCGTCCTCACGGAACACTTCACCGCCTGGGAGCTGCAGGCCTTCTTTCACGAGCACTGCACGCGCTTTTTGAAATGGGCCGAACAGGAGATGGCGCACCGCCGCGAGCGCGATCAGGCGCTGGTGGAGATGCGCTTCCCGCATCCGGATTTCCGCCACGGCCAACGCATCCTGGCCGAAGGGGTCTATCGCGCCGCGCGCGACGGCGAGTGTCTGCTGGCGCAGGCGCCCACCGGCATCGGCAAGACCATCGGCACGCTCTTCCCCTTGCTGAAGGCCTGTCCCGGCCAGCAGATCGACCGCGTGTTTTTCCTGACCGCCAAGACGCCGGGGCGCGCCCTGGCGCTGGAGGCATTGCAGCGACTGCAGACGGCGAATGCCGATGCACCGGCAGCGGAGATGAGCGCTTCCGCACCGTCCCCACCAGCCGCCATCACTACCGCGGAAGAGTTGCTCGCCCCTGCCACGGTGACAAGCACGCGCGGCGCATCGTCTTCTGCGCCGGCCTTCGCCGCCGTCTTCCTGCTGCGCGTGCTCGAACTCACGGCGCGTGACAAGGCCTGCGTGCATCCGGACAAGGAATGCCACGGCGCCTCCTGCCCGCTGGCCCGGGGCTTCTACGACCGCCTGCCGGCGGCGCGCGCCGCGGCCGTGACGGCAGGCTTCGTCGACCAGCCCGCGCTGCAGCGGCTCGCGCAGGACCACCAGGTCTGCCCTTACTACCTCAGCCAGGAAATGGCGCGCTGGAGCGACGTGGTGGTCGGTGACTACAACTACTTCTTTGATGGCAGCGCATTGCTGCACAGCCTTACGATAAGCCGCGACTGGAAAGTGTCCGTGCTGGCGGACGAGGCGCACAACCTGATCGACCGTGCGCGCGACATGTACTCCGCCGAACTGCACCAGGCGCAACTGGCCGCACTGCGCAAATCCGCGCCGCGTGCGCTGAAGCGTCCCCTGGGCCGGCTGCAAAAAGCCTGGGATGCCCTGCAGGTGAACGCCCCGCCCTGGCAGTGCCTGGAAGAGTTGCCCGCCGAGTTCACCGGTGCCTTGCAGGGCGCCATCGCGAAAATAGCGGACTACCAGACGGGCTCACTGGCAGGGGAGAAGGCGGCGGAGAAAGGCGCCGATTCCGTTCCTGTTCCCGACACTGTCGCGGCGGCCCTTTCAAGCCCCGCTCCTGCAGGCGACCCCTCCTCTGATAAGGGCATAAAGGGGTCAGATACCTTTTTTGCTTCAGAAAAGGTATCTGACCCCTTTATAAACTCCCTTATAGCGCCCGATCTGCTGCGCTTTTATTTCGACGCCCTGCACTTCCAGAACCTGCTGGACACCCTGGGCCCGCATTCCTTTATCGACCTGCTGACGCCGCCCCGGGGCGCGGGCCGTGCCCTGCGTATCCGCAACGTCGTGCCGGCGCCGCACCTGCGCCCGCGCATCGCCGCCTGCCACTCCCTGACGCTGTTCTCCGCCACCCTGACCCCGCCTGAACTACACCGCGACCTGCTGGGCCTGCCGGCGGACACGCGCTTCCTGGACGTGCCCTCGCCCTTCACCTCCGAGCAGCTCGAGGTGCGCATCGCGGACCATATTTCCACGCGCTACGCGCACCGCGAGGGTTCGCTCGCGCCCATCGCCGAGCTCATGGCCACGCAATACCACCAGGCACCTGGCAACTACCTGGCCTTCTTCAGCAGCCACGACTACCTGCAGCGGGCCCTGGCGGCATTTCGCGCCGCGCATCCCGACATTCCCGTGCGCGAGCAATCACGCGCCATGGACGAAGGCGCGCGCGCCGCCTTCCTCGCGGGCTTCGGTGCAGAAACACGCGGCATCGCCTTTGCCGTGCTGGGCGGCGCGTTTGGCGAGGGCATCGACCTGCCGGGCGCGCGCCTGATCGGCGCCTTCGTGGCGACGCTGGGATTGCCGCAGGTGAACGAGGTCACCGAAAAAATCCGCGACTGCCTGCAGGCGCAGTTCGGCGCCGGCTATGACTACGCCTATCTGTACCCGGGCATCCAGAAAGTGGTGCAGGCGGCCGGACGCGTGATCCGCACCGTCGAGGACCAGGGCGTGGTCCATCTCATCGACGACCGCTTCCGGCAAGGCAAAATCCGGCGGCTGCTGCCGTCGTGGTGGTCACCGACAACAACCGCTCACGCAAAAGCCTGAGGCGCAAGCGGGAATGCGCGCACTGAGCGCATAGTCACGCGATCGATACAGGGCTAAGACCAAATCCCTATGACTTCTCGTCGGTGCGCCGGCGTACAGTCTGTCGACATTCAAGACCGGTAGTTTGCGGATTGGCATCCTTCCGCTACCGCGCCTGTTGTGCCTGTTCTGTCTGTTGTACCGATCCGGAGAAGGCGCCATGACCCACAAATTCCTGCATCGCATTACTGCGACCGACCCGGCCTTCCGCCAGCAGGTGACCACGCTGCTGTCCGAACTGCAGGGCATTTTTATCCGCGCCCAGACCCCGGTGGGCCCCGCCATTTCCTCCGTGATCCGCTCCTGGCGGCAGGAGAAGGACGGCACCATTCTCGTCGAGTTCAGCTCGCTGGTGGCCGATCGCCTGCCGGACCTGTCCGGCCTGCCCCTGCTGCAGGCCGCCAAGGGCCTGGCGACCGCCTCGCAACCGGCCCCCACGGAAGCCGCGCACTGAGCGAGGCATCCCTTACCATCTTTCAGGGCTTCACCGCCTGGCCAGACAACAAGCACCCACTCCGACTGTGGCTTTGCCAGTCACGCTCTTCCCTGTTGCAGGCGCAGGGGCCGCCGGACTAAAACAGACGGGCCTCCCCTGCCGATTATCTGCCATGCGCCGTACGGCCCTTCCCCTTGTCGACCCCGACCGCTGCACCGGCTGCGGACGCTGCGTCGCGGCCTGCCCCCCGCATGTGCTGTGGCTGGAGACGGAAAAGCCCAACGGCATGGGCGACAAGCATGCCGTGCTGCATGACGAGCCCGGCTGCACGGGGTGTGCAAAGTGCGTCGTGGTGTGTCCGTTTGAGGCGGTCAGCATGGTGCGTGGCCGCTAAAGCCGCTTCCTGCCGGAGAGACACAGGCTGCGGCTGACAAGGCGTCGCATCCAATCCCCCGATCCTGGAACCGCTCACCGTCCGCGCCATGACAGCACCGCCGCTGCGTATCGCCTGCGCGCAGTCCCCGATTTCCAAGGGGGCCTCCACCTGTCACCTGTTCAGGCGGATGGTTTGATCGCGCCTTGATACTGTATATATGTACAGTATATTAAGCGCATGGCCTCCCCCCTCCTCACCCTGCACCCGCTGCTTCGGCAAACGGGCGGGCAGACCACCCCCCTCACCCTGCAGACCGGCCATCCCTCCCTGGATACCGCCCTGCACGAAGGCGGCTGGCCGCTCGGCGCCCTCACCGAACTCCTGCCCCGCACCCCCGGCCAGGGCGAACTCCCCTTGCTCGCCCCCGCCCTGCGTGCGGCGCTGGCGCGCCCGGGCTGGCTGGTGCTGGTCTGCCCGCCCGGCCTGCCGCATGCGCCGGGCTGGGCGGCGGCGGGCCTGCCGGTGGAGCGGCTGCTGGTGCTGCGTCCCGGCACGCCCCGCGACTGGCTCTGGGCGGTGGACCAGGCCGCCCGGGCCGGGCAGCCGGCGGTGCTGGCCTGGCCGGGGCGCGTCACGCTGGACGGCAAGAGCCTGCGCCGCCTGCAGCTCGCGGCGGCGGAAGGTGGCGGCCTGCTCGTGCTCTCGCGCCGCCCGGGCCAGGCCGACGAGCCCTCGCCCGCCGCGCTGCGGGTGCGCCTGCAGGCAGTGAAGGCAGTGCTGGAGCTGGAGATCCTGAAGCAGCGCGGGCACTGGGGCGGGCAGGCGCTGACGTTGCCGCTGCCCTGGCCGGAATCGGCGCCGCCGGCGCCCGCGCGCTGGCTCACGCAAACCCTCTAAAGCTCACACTAAATCTCTATAACGTCGTGACCCTGACGCGCCTACAGTTCCCCGCCTTTCCGGACGGATACCGGGCCACACCGGACGTGGCCCCCGCCCGCTTCGCTCCATCACCGCCGCGCCTGTTGCCAACAGGGAGAAGAACGCCATGTCCAGCAAGTTCCTGCACCGTATTACCGCGGTTGATGCCGCCACCCGCCAGCAAATCACCGCCCTGCTGGCCGAACTCCAGAGCCTGTTTATCCGCACCAAAACGCCGGTGGGCGCCGCCATCTCCGCCGTGATCCGCTCCTGGCGGCAGGAAAAGGACGGCAGCTTCCTGGTGGAGTTCAGCGCGCTGGTGGCGGAGCGCCTGCCGCCGCTGTCCGGCCTGGAGCTGCTGATCGCGGCGCGCGGCTTGGCGGCGGCGTCGCTGCTGTCGGCGGTGGAGGTGGAGGCCTGAGGTGGCGCGTCTTCAGTCGGCTACCAGTTCATAGCTCGTGCTGCGCCCGCCGGCCGCCGACTTGCGCAGCAGGCCGGCGGCCAGTAACTCGCTGATGTCGCGCAGTGCCGTATCGGAAGAACACTTGGCAATAGCCGCCCATTTTCCACTGGTGAGCTTGCCCTCGAAGCCATCGAGCAGTTTGTTGAGCAGCTTCACCTGGCGCTCGTTCAGGGGCTGCGCCGCCCAGCGCTGCCAGAAACGCGCCTTGACCAGCACGGCGTCCAGGGTGTGCTGCGCCGCCGTCACCGCCTCCAGCAGCATGTCCAGGAACCAGCGCAGCCAGTCCGTGACCTCGAGTGACTCTTTCTGGGTGCGCTCCAGGATGTTGTAGTAGGCGCTGCGCTCGCGCTGGAGTTGCGCGGAGAGACTGTAGAAGCGCTGCGGGCTGCCGTCGGCACGCGCCAGCAACAGGTCACCGATAGCGCGCGCGATACGGCCGTTGCCGTCATCAAAAGGATGCACGGTGACGAACCACAGCTGCGCCAGCCCCGCCTTGAGCAGCGGCGGCTCCGCCGTATCATGGTTGAACCAGTCCAGAAAACTCGCCATGTCGCGGGCCAGCCGTGCAGCTGGCGGCGCCTCGAAATGCACCCGCTGCCGACCCAGGGGGCCGGACACCACCTGCATGGGGCCGTCGGCGTCGTCACGGAAAGCGCCCACGCGGATCGTTGCGAGTCCGCTGCGCCCCGTGGGGAAAAGCGCGGCATGCCAGGCAAACAGACGCTCACGGGTGAGGGCCTGTCCGCACTGCAGGGTGGCGTCCAGCACCATCTCGACCACGCCTTCCACATGCCGGTCCATCGGGGCCAGCGCGCCAATGTCCACGCCCAGGCGGCGGGCGATGGAGGAGCGGACCGTGCTCGCCTCCAGCCGCTCGCCCTCGATCTCGCTGGTCTTGAGCACATCCTCGGTCAGGGCCGCCAGGCTGGCCTGGTCACGCAAGCCCAGGCCGACGTCGGTCAGCCGTCCCAGCAGCAGGCCCTGGGCCCGGCTGACGGCGGCCAGGGGTTGGGCCAGTGCCGCCAGGTCGTAGCGCCAGTGCGGCCAGTCGGGGGTCTGCCAGATATAGGTATATTCGCCGCTATTCATGCGGCGAATATACGGCGAATTCGCCGCAGGCGCCAGTCATTCACCGCATGAATAGCGGCGAATATCGCTCGGATTCGCCGCAGGCTCGCCTCACTCCCCTCCCCCAAGGCTAAAACACGCCCCCGACTGAAGCTTCGTCGGCCCGCGACACATACTGTCATTCCGTACAGTAAACTACTCATCCTGATCCTTACCCTCCGAGGCGGAGCCCGCATGCTCTGGCTGGCCGTGGCTTTTCCCGACCTGGGGCTGGCGGTGCATACCCGCGCCCAGCCTCCCGGCGCCCTCCCGCGTCCGCTCGCGCTGGTAGAGGACGGCCGGGTGCTGGCCGCCAACGCGGAGGCCGTGGCCGCGGGCGTGGCGCCGGGGCAGCGCACCTCAAGCGCGGTGGCGCTGTGTCCGCCGCTGCGCTTTGTGGAGCATCGCCCCGCCGAGGCCGCGCGGCTGCTGCGCCAGCTCGCCGAGGCCGGCATCGCGCTCACGCCCACGGTGGTGCTGGCGCCGCCGCACAGCCTGCTGCTCGAGGTGGAGGGCTGCCTGCATCTTTTTCAGGGACAGGCGGGCTTATTGAAGCAACTGCGGCGCGTGCTGCGACCCTTTGCCGTGGCCTTCGAGGTGGCGCAGGCGCCCACGCCCAAGGCGGCGCTGGCGCTGGTGGCCTCGGCACAGGCTTCGGCTTCGCTGCAATTGCCCGCACCCTGCGCACTGCGCGATTGCCTGCCGCTGCTGCGCGAGGTGCCGGTGACGGCGCTGCCCTGGCCCGCGCCCCTGCACTCCCGGCTGCAGGCGCTGCACCTGGTCACGCTGGGCGAGCTGCTCGCGCTGCCCCGCGCCGCGCTGAGCAAACGCCTGGGCGTGGCGGCCACGCGTTATCTGGCGCAGATGGAAGGCGTGCTGCCCGACCCGCAACAGTCGATTGTGGTGGCCGAGGATTTCGAGGCCACGCTTTTCTTTCTGGACGGCATCAGCCACGTGGAAGGCCTGCGCTTTCCCATGAAGCGCCTGCTCGATGATTTCTGCCGCTTCTTGCGCCAGCGCCAGCTCTCTTGTGCGCGTTTCAGCTGGCGTTTTGCGCACCAGGACAAGAGCCGCCAAGCGCTGGTGATTGCGAGTGCGCGCGGCGAACCGCAGGCGGCGCGCTTCATGCAGCTCACTGAACTGAAGCTGGAGCATTTTCGCATCAGCGCGCCGGTGGAGGGCGTGACGCTGCAGGCCATGGAGTTCCAGCCGCAGGCCGACACCAGTCTCGCGCTGCTGCCGGATCCCGGGCAGGACGATGAGAAAGCGCTGGCCTTGCTGGATCGCCTGCGCGCGCGCTTGGGGGCGGAGGCCTGCCAGCTGGTCGCGGACTGCGATACGTTGTGGCCGGAGCGGGAGCAGGCGTTGGTGCAGGAGCCGCAACCGGCATCCGCGCGCCGGCGCTCCCTTGAGGGTGTTGCTTCTCCGGGGGACGTCGAGGGCCAGCCCTCGACGCTGCCGCCGCCCGATCCCACGCTGCGCCCGTTCTGGCTGTGGCCGCTGGCCAGGGAACTGCGCCTGATGGACGGCCGCCTCTGGTGGCAAGGCGCCTTCACGCTGCTCACGCGCCCCGAGCGCATCGCCCTGCCCTGGTGGGAGGACGACGACACGCGCGACTACTACTGCGCGCGCCACGACAACGGCGTGCACTACTGGCTGTATTTCTCGCACCGGCAACAGGCCTGGTTCTGCCATGGCCTGTTCGGCTAGGGGCGGCGCATGAGTGGCTATGCCGAGCTGGTATGCAGCAGCAATTTCAGTTTCCTGACCGGGGCTTCGCATCCGGAGGAGCTGGTGGTGCAGGCGCGTAACCTCGGTTACGCCGCGCTCGCGATTACCGACGAGTGCTCGCTGGCGGGCGTGGTGAAGGCCTATGCGGAGCACAAGGAGAATCCGGGGGAACTGCGGCTTATCATCGGCGCGCGCTTCCGGCTGGCGAGCGAGGACGCAGCCGAAGCGCTCTCGCTCGTCCTGCTCGCCACCGACCGTGCCGCCTATGCCGAACTCTCGGGCCTGATCACGCTGGGCCGTCGGCGTTGCGGCAAAGGCGACTACTTCCTTGCCGTGGCCGACGTGACAGCACACATCCACCGCTGCCTTGCCATTCTCACCCCCGGCGACATCAGCAGCAGGACGACGACTACCAGCGCTTTCGCCGCTACCACGCCGCGGCACAGCGTCTTGGCATTCCCCTCACCGCCTGCGGCGACGTGCTCCTGCACACCCCCGAGCGCAAGCCGCTACTGGACGTGGTCACCGCCATCCGCCTGAACACGACCGTGCAGGCGCTGGGCCAGCGGGCGGAGAAGAACGCCGGGCGCTGCCTGCGTCCACTCGCCACGCTGGAACGCCTCTACCCGCCGGAGCTGCTCGCGGAAACGCTGAAGATCGCCGAGCGCTGCACGTTCTCGCTCGGCGAACTCAAGTACGAATATCCGGACGAGATCATTCCCGCCAGCTGGCGGGCCGGCAGGGCCGGCACCGCTGGCACCGCTGGCACCGCTGGCACCGCTGGCACCGCTGGCAATAGTGTGATCAGCGAAAACGGCGAGGCCAGCGATTATCTGGCGGAGCTCGCCTGGGCGGGCGCACAGCGACGCTGGCCGGGCGGCATCCCTGAAAAGGTGGGACTGCAGATCACCGCAGAACTCGCCCTGGTTCGCGAGCTGCGCTATGAACACTTCTTCCTCACCGTTTACGACATCGTCGTGTTCGCGCGTTCACGCGGCATCCTCTGCCAGGGCCGCGGATCGGCCGCTAATTCGGCGGTGTGCTTCTGCCTCGGCATCACCGAAGTCGATCCGGCCAAGAGCCAGCTCCTGTTCGAGCGCTTCCTCTCAAAAGAGCGCAACGAGCCGCCCGACATCGATGTGGACTTCGAGCACGAACGGCGCGAGGAAGTCATCCAGTACCTCTACGGAAAATACGGCCGCGAGCGGGCCGCGCTCGCCGCCTCGGTCATCACCTACCGCTCCCGCTCCGCGCTGCGCGACGTGGGCAAGGCGCTGGGACTGGACGCGGCGCTGCTCGACCACCTGGCCAAATCCCTGGCCTGGTGGGACACGCCCGCCGACCTCGTGCAGCGACTGGAAGAAGCCGGCGTCACTGCCGCGTCCCGCACGGCGCAGCAGCTGATCGCGCGTCTTGTCGAGATCCGCCGCTTCCCGCGCCATCTCTCGCAGCATGTGGGCGGCTTTGTGATTGCCCGCAACGCGGTGTCGGAACTGGTGCCGGTGGAAAACGCCGCCATGCCGGAGCGCTCCGTCATCCAGTGGGACAAGGACGACCTGGAATCGCTGGGCCTGCTGAAAGTGGACGTGCTGGCGCTGGGCATGCTCACCGCCATCCGCAAGACCTTTGCGCTGATCGAGGCGCAGGGCGGACCCGCCCTCACCATGGCCGCGCTGCCGCCGGAAGACCCGGCCGTCTACGACATGCTTTGCCGCGCCGATTCCGTGGGCGTGTTCCAGGTGGAATCGCGCGCGCAGATGAGCATGCTGCCGCGCCTGAAGCCGCGCACCTTCTACGACCTGGTGGTGCAGGTGGCCATCGTGCGCCCGGGGCCTATCCAGGGCGGCATGGTCACGCCCTATCTTGCGCGCCGCAGCGGCCAGGAGCCGATGGAATTCCCGAACGAGGCGGTACGCGAGGTACTGGAGCGCACGTATGGCGTGCCCATCTTCCAGGAGCAGGTGATCAAGATGACCATGGTCGCGGCCGGCTTTACCGGCGGCGAGGCCGACCAGCTGCGCCGCGCCATGGCGAGCTGGAAGTTGCAGGGCAAGCTCGCGCCCTTCGAGCAGCGCCTGAAATCCGGCATGGTGGCGCGTGGCTACGCGGCGGACTATGCCGACCGCCTGTGGCAGCAGATCCTCGGCTTTGGCGAATACGGCTTCCCGGAATCGCATGCGGCAAGTTTTGCGCTGCTGGTGTATGTGTCGGCCTGGCTCAAGTGCCATCACCCGGCTGCGTTTTGCTGTGGCCTGCTCAACAGCCTGCCCATGGGCTTTTATTCGTCTTCGCAATTGCTGCAGGACGCGGTGCGGCACGGCATCGAGATCCGACCGCTGCGCGTGGAGCACAGCGTCTGGGATCATGCCCTGGAGCGCGATGCGGATGGCGCGCTGGCGATACGGCTCGGCTTGCGCGTGGTGAATGGGTTCAATGCCGCCGCCGCGCAACGCCTCGTGACCGCGCGGGCGCAGGCGCGCTTTCGCAACCTGCAGGATGTGAAGGAGCGGAGTGCGCTGTCACGGCTGGAGCTGGAAGCGCTGATCGCCGCCGATGCCCTGGCGCAGCTCTCCGGCCATCGCCCGCAAAGCCAGTGGGAGGCCGCCGCGCTGGCGCCGGTCGCGCCGCTGCTGAGCGCGCTCGAGCGCGACGACAGCGTCCACCTGCATGACGGCGTGGCGCGGCCCCTGCCCTCTGCGATCGCCGACGTGCTTGCGGATTACCACAGCCTGGGTTTGACGCTGAAGCAGCATCCGCTGCAGCTGCTGCGCACACAAAAACTGTTTCAGCACTGCACCCGCGCCGCCGACCTCACGCACCTGCCCCCGGGACGTTTCGTGCGCATGGCCGGCATCGTCACCGGGCGACAGCGGCCGGGTACGGCCCAGGGCATCATCTTCCTGACGCTGGAGGATGAAACCGGCAACACCAATGTCGTGGTGAAGCCGGATGTGCAGCTGCGTTGTCGCCAGGCGCTGCTGGGCAGCCATATCGCCCTGATCAAGGGCATCGTCGAAAACCGAGACGGCGTGGTGCATGTGCTGGCCGGCCATATCGAGGATGTCAGCGCGGCACTGCGGGGGCTGGAGCCGGGCTCGCGGGACTTTCACTAGGGGCGCTTCCTGGGCAACAGAGGCGCGACGGCCACCGGAGCATGGCGCGGCGGAGCCGTCTCTCCGCACCAACCCGGCGCACGCCCCTTTTTCGGGCAGCCCTGCCACCCCGGAGCCTTCCATCCTGCCGTCATAAAAACTTCACCGCTTTCATGCATCCGGTCGGCGCTCCCCTCCGTAGAACCCTATAGGCAAACAGGAGTTTGCCTCTACCTCCGGAGATTGAAGCCATGAAAGTCCTTCAGCATGCGGCCTTTGCCGCGAAAACAGGGGTGCCGGCCACGCTCTGCCTGGCGCTGGCCGCCTGCAGCGCCATGTCAGTGTCGACACCGGCATTTGTGCAGGATGCCCTGCCCGCGGCCGTAAAAGCGCCGGCCGGCCATGCCGTGGCGCTCGAGTCCGTGGGCGTGGGCGAGATCACCTATGAGTGCCGCGCCAGGGCGGACAACACCACCGTCCAGGAATGGGTGTTTGTCGGGCCCAGGGCGGAGCTGCGCGACCGGGCCGGCAAGGCCATCGGCAGCTATTTCGGCCCGCCCGCCACCTGGGTGTCGCAGGATGGCTCCGCGATCACGGGCGCCCAGCTGGCCATCGCGCCCTCGGCTCCCGGGAACATCCCGCTGCAGCTGGTAAAGGCCAACGCCTCGGCCAAGCCCGGCGTGCTGGCCGGCGTCGCGTATATCCAGCGCGTGGCCACCCGGGGCGGCGTCGCCCCCGCCAGCGAGTGCTCGGCGGCGACACTGGGCAAGCGCGAAATCGTGAAGTACCAGGCGGATTATATTTTCTGGAAACCCGCCTGATCTGTTGCGGACAGAAAAGGCCACCGTCAGGTGGCCTTTTTTTGACACTCGCTTTCCCTTTTCTCGACGACTGCCTTGAAGATAATTTCAGATGCGAATGAACGCCGTCGCGTCACAAGACGTCGCTTGCAGCGGCAATATCCAGCCGCCCCGCTCCCCGGCTCTCACGCCAGAAACGCCGCAGCAAGCGTGCCGTGACGCGGGGCCGCTCCACCATGGGCAGATGCCCGACACCGCGCAGGCGCTTGAACTGCGCATGCGGAATCAGTGTCTTGAAGGTGTCGCCGCAACTCACGTGCAATACCTGGTCCTGCTCGCCCCAGAGGATAAAGGCGGGCACCGAAATGGCCGCGAAGGTAGGGAGCTCCGGTGCCGGCTCGTGCTGCAGGAGATGCCGGAACATATGCTCGTTGACGTGCCGTCGCGACACCATTTCCCAATACATGGCCGGCGCCATCAGCAAGGCCAGGGCACGGTTCTCCATCACGGAGGTGAGCAGGTCCAGCACGCCTTTCAGGTTATGGGCGATAAGGCCGTTGCGCCCCTGCTGCAGGCCGCGCTCGAACCGCGTGGTGGTGTTGCCTGCCACGCCAGCCGCATTCATGAGCGTGACGCTGCGCACCCGTTCCGGGTGACGTGCCGCGAACAAGCCGGCAATACCGCCGCCCATGGAGCTGCCCACCACATGCAGCGGCGGCAATTGCCGCTGCTGCGCCCATTCCGCCAACCGGGCCACCTGATGATCCAGTCCGTAGAGCGTCTCCGCGCAAAATTGGCTCTCGCCCCAGCCCGGCAGGTCGGGAATGAACAGCTGGTAGCGCCGCGCCAAAAACGGCAACAGCGGCAGCCAGTTCTCCTTGCTGGCACCAAAGCCGTGCAGCAGGAGCACCGGCTCGCCGGCCGGATTGCCCCCCTGCAACCAGACCAGCCGGCGCCCTTCGATCAGGCAGTGCCGGCTGCGCAGGCCGGTGAGCGTGCCATGCAGGCGGTGCAGCAGCGGCATGAAACTCTGGTAGCGCCAGCTGCCCACGCGCTCGGGGCACGGCGCCTTGGCGCGGGCCAGGTAGGCGGGCGCCACCGCATCGATAAAGCCCCGTTCCAGACTGTTCAGGATGTCACTCATGCCGAGGCCGGCACCGCAAGGTAATCATCCAGCTCCAGCGTTTGCATCTGCCGGGCGTACTGGGTGGCAAAGCCGGGATACATGGTGGCGTTGTAGCCGTCTTCCGTGAGGTACCAGCTTTTGCAGCCGGAATTCCAGTTGGTTCTGGACAGGCGCTTCTGAATCTCGCGGTTGTAGCGCTCCTGCACCTGTGGCTTCACGTCCAGGGCCCTGAGGTTCTGGCCGAGAATGGCCTGAATGCCCTGCACCAGGTAATCGATCTGCGACTCCATATAGACCAGGGCCGAGTTGTGCCCGGGGCCGGAGTTGGGACCGAAGGTAAGAAAGAGATTGGGATAACCGGCGACGTTGATGCTCTTGTAGGCCTGCGCCCCGCGCGACCATTCCTGGCTCAGCTCGCGCCCGCCCGTGCCCGTCACCGGGAAGGGCGTGCCGCTCTTGCACACATCAAAGCCGGTGGCGAACACGATACAGTCGAACTGGTGCTCGACCCCTTCCGCCGTGCGCACGCCCTTGGCCGAGATATCCACGATGGGCCAGGTGATGAGCTTGCAGTTGGGCGCCTGCAGGGCCGGGTAGTATTCATTGGAAATCAGCACGCGCTTGCAGCCCAGGCGGAAATTGGGCGTGAGCTGGCGCCGCATCCAGGGATCCCGGACCTGGTTTTTCAGGTGGGCCATGGCGAGGCGCTCACCCACTCCCGTCAGCGGCGAATTCCAGATCACGCTCAGCGCCATGGATTCGTGCGTCCAGTACAGGGCTTTGCGCAACGCGGTCTGCGCCACCGGCAGCTTGCGGAACAGGGTCTTGTTCCACTCCGGCGTGCTGAAGTCGGGGCGCGGAAACACCCAGGCCGGCGTGCGCTGGAAGACCTTCACGAAGCCGGCCTGCTTCACCAGCTCGGGGATGATCTGGATGCCGCTGGCGCCGGTGCCGATCACGGCCACGCGCTTGTCCGTGAAATCGTAGTCATGATCCCAGCGTGCGCTATGGATCTTGTGGCCTTCAAATTTCTCCAGGCCGGGAATGGCGGGCCAGCTGGAGTTGGAGAGCGGGCCCTGCGCCATGACCACGGATCGCGCCTGCAGGCTCTCGCCACCTTCGATGCTGGCCGTCCAGATGCCCGCGGCTTCGTCAAAGCTCAGGCTCGTGACATTTTTCTGAAAGCGGATCAGCGGGCGCAGCTGGAAGGAGTCCACCAGGTGATGGATGTAGCCAAGGATTTCTTTTGCGCCGGAAAAGCTGCGCGACCACTCGGGATTCTGGGCAAAGGAGTACGAGTACAGGTTGGACGGAATATCGCAGGCGGCGCCCGGATACTGGTTGTCGCGCCACGTGCCCCCCACGTCGCTGCCACGCTCCAGGATGACCACGTCGTCGATGCCGGCCTGACGCAGACGGATGGCCGACCCCAGGCCGGCAAAACCGGCGCCGATGATGAGGACTTCGTGCAGGCGCGTCTCGGCTGCAGGCTTTGCTGTCGTATTTACAGCCGATTTTTTTGCCGACTTCGCCGCCATGGCTGGCTTCTTCGTAGCGCTGGCCGCTTTGCGGCGCGCAGGGTATTTTTCTGCTGTGGTCATGATGTCACTCACGCTCAGGAAATTTTATTGTGCAGGCCGGCTTTTCGTCCCAGGGGACTTCCTTCGGTCGTCGGGATAAATCCCGACCTACAAATACAGGGAGCCCGTTTTCGGGAAGAAACGCAGGACGCTTTCGCGGGAGGGCGGGCCAGCAGGCTTGCCCACGCGACCCCCGTCAGGCGGCGGTCTTGTACGTCAGCTCCTTCACCCAGCTCGGCACGGCCGGCAAGGCCGCGGGCGGAATGAAGCTGGTGAGCTTGACCAGGGCATCGACCGGCACGTGATAGAGCCTGCGATCGCGATTCACCACCTGGCGTGAATGCCAGGAAATAAGCTGGAACCAGGGATTGCGACGGCCTTCTGCCGAGCGTCCGCCGATCTGCTGGAATTTGCGCATGACCTTGTAGAGCTGCTCTTCCGGCAGCCCCAGCTCGACTATGTTGTCGCGCATTTTATTGAGCAGCGGAAAGTAGGTGAGCATGCCGATGATCAGCCGCGGATCGACCATCGGACCCATCATCTGCACAACCTTGATCCAGGGCCTGCCGATCACGGTGGATTCCATGACAGAGAAGCCCACGCCGAGGTGACGGGCCTCATCACCATTGATCTTCTCGAAAGCGGCGTGACAAACCGGATCATCCACCGTGTCCAGCAGGAACTTGCAGAGCGCGCCGTCGAGGGCGATCTCCAGCATGGGGATGACGGCGCCCAGCACGTAGAAGGGCATGTCATCCGCATAAGTGTCCAGCCACTCGATCACCAGGCGCAGGTTGATATTGGGCTCGGGCAGGTCGTCGTCGCCATCGAGCATGCCCCAGCGCTTCATCAGCGCCATCTCGGCATTGGCGTGGCGCTGCTCTTCGGCGTGGAAATAGCTGTAGATCTCGCGCAGGGTGTCGGTCGGCGCCACCTTGGCCATGGCGGCGAAGGCGCGCGCGCCCACATGCTCGATCCACATCAGGTCGGCCATGAAGGGCTTGAGCTTGGCGTAGAGCTCGGGGTTGCCGGTGACGAGCTCGGCGCCCGGCGCCTCCCAGTCGATGTCCGCCAGGGCCCATTGCGTGTTCTTGACCTTGGCGAGCATGTGCTCGAGATCGATGGTGGCCATGAAAATTCTCCTCTTGTTCGTGGAAACAGACAGCAGGTAAGGATCAGGCCGCGCTACGGACCTGCGGAATGACGGTTTTCTTCAGTTGCTCGTTGAGCTCGCCCTGCTCGCCAAAGAATTTCTCGCGAAACTCCTCCAGCAGCGCCCGCGTATCGTGATCGTTGGGGTGAAAACCGGGGCGGAAGTAATCCAGCAGCTTGGGCGCGACGCTCCCGAAAAGGCCACGGGGCCCGTAGATCGCCGAGAAGCCGCGCAGGGTGTCGCGCCAGCGCCCCCCCATCGGGCGCTTCTGGTCGGTTTTCAGGAGATAGAGCTGCAGGTTGGCCAGCGCCGCGATCAGCACGACCGTGGTCGGAATCATGGTCCCCACCCGCAGGGCATAGCTGCCGACGCACTTCTCATAGACATCGAAGGCCACCGCCTTGTGCTCGGTCTCCTCCATCATGTGCCAGAAGATGAAGTTGCCGACGGCGGGATCGAACTTCGCGCGCACCTCCGGATGCGTCAGCATGAATTCGGAAATGATGGCGGTGTAGTGCTCCAGCGCCACGGTAAAGGCCAGCTGCGTCGGCTTTGACAGCCGCTTTGCGAGCAGGCGCAGGCCATCACGCACGGAGCGGTCGATGCGGCCCAGGGGAAACCCCATCTTCTCGTAGGCCTCGTTGACGGCATCGTGCTCCTTGCCGTGCATGGCCTCCTGCCCGATAAAGCCGGTCACCCGCGCCTCCAGCTCCGCATCCCCGATCTGCTCGCGGTAATGCCGCACGGAATGGATGAAGAAGCGCTCGCCCTGCGGAATCACCGAGGAAAACGCCATATAGAACGCCGAGGCAAATGCGTTGTCATCATAGAAGTAGCGCCGCAGCGGCTGCTTCTCGAAGCCGAAGTCCATATGGCGGATGGGCACGGGCGGATTGTCCTCGCGCACAGCGGTGCTGAGTTTCTGCGGGAGGGCGTTGTCCTCAGGCCTGGCATGTCCGTGCGGGGCAACAGCAGCATCGGCAGTCACGGGCGGCAGTCGGCTCATCGCGATGTTCTCCTGATCGAAGAGAGGATTTACGACGCCATAAAGCGGGCGATCAGGCCCGCGCCACGGTTGTAACTGACCGGCGCATAGCGCTTGAGGCGCCAGACCACGCGGGCATCGAACTGGGGCAGCACGTAGAGGCGATTGCGATCCAGGGCATCCAGGGTGGTTTTCACGACGCTTTCGGGGGAGTGGCCCACCCACTCCATCATGCGTTGCGCCATCTTCGAGGTGCCGCCGGGAATGCGGCCGTCCTGCACGATATTGGTCTTCACCCAGGTCGGGCAGAGCGCGGTGACATGGACGCCGCTGGCGGCAAGCTCGGCCTTGAGGGTTTCGGAAAGGGCGAGCACGGCCGCCTTGGTGACGTTGTAGGGGCCCATCATGGGCGCCGCGGCAAAGCTGGCCGCGGAGCAGACGTTGATGACGCCGCCCCGCCCCTGCGCCCGCAGTTTCGGCGCAAACACATGGCAGCCGTGGATCACGCCCCACATGTTCACCCCCACCGCCCACTGCCAGTCGGCAATCGGGAACTCGCCCACCGGCTTGCCGCCGATGCCGACGCCGGCGTTGTTGATCACGAGGTCCACCGGGCCCTGCAGCCACTGTTCGGATTTCTCGGCCAGGTTTTCGACCTCGGCCAGGACCGATACGTCGCAGACCAGGGCCAGGGCCTGCCCGCCCGCCGCCATAATCAGGTCGGCCGTGGCCTGCGCCGTCTCCTGCCGGATGTCGGCACAGACCACGCGGCCGCCGCGGCGGGCCAGTTCCAGCGCGAAGGCGCGGCCAATGCCGCTGCCGGCGCCTGTGATCACTGCTGCCGCGCCCTTGCTGACCTTCTTTCCGAACATGCCTGACTACTCCCCAAGGGCCCTGGCAGGGGGTTTACGCCCGCCGCCTTGACCTTGACATCGATGACTGTCACCTTATTCCGACTATTTGTTCGGATTCAATTCGGAAGCTGACCCCACCCCATGGCACGCAAACCCCAGCAGCAACGCTCCAAGGCCACCGTCGATGCCATCATCCAGGCCGGCTTCATCTGCGTGGCCGAACGCGGCATCGTCGCCACCACCACGCGCCATATCGCCGACACCGCCGGCATCGGCGTGGGCTCGCTCTACGAGTACTTCAAGGACAAGGAAGCGGTGTTCGACGCCATGAACCAGCGCATGGTGGAGGAGGTCGTGGCCATGCTGCAGACGCTGGCGCCGCAGATCACGCGCCTGCCCATCGGCGAGGCGGTCAAGCTCATCCTGTCGCACTTCGGCGACTTCCTGCAGCGCAACGACCAGCGCTACCTGAAGTGCTCGCGCCAGGCCATGAACATCGACATCAAGGATTACGTGGGCCCGATCTCGCGCCTGCTGATGGAGATCGTGATGCAGCACGTCATGCACCATCCCGAGCACATGCGCCTGCGCCACATCCCCGCCATGAGCTACATCTTCATCAACGGCGGCATCTTCAGCGTGGTGCGCCACCTCTCCGACCCCAACCCTCCCATCAGCTACGAGGAGCTGACCCAGGGCCTGGCCGACATGGTGAGTCACTATGTCGCGCAGGAACTGCTGCTGACCGCGCCCGCCCCGCGCTGACAGTCGCGCGGGCGCGGGCCCGTGCGGCTCCGCCCTGGAGCAGGGCCGGCGCCCGGCCACCGGCATCGCCCCTTCATCTGTTGCAGCTGTCGTTGATGCAGGGCAAGTGCCGGCCACCCGTTTTTTCCATAATGGAAGGACAGGCCAGCAGGGGACGATCATGGGACGGGCACCGCGCATCACAACAGGCGTGATCGCCCTGGGGCTCTGGGCTACGGGCGCCGCCCTCGCGGCGCCGGACTGCCCGCCCACGCACCAGACGCCACCGGCGCCGGCGGAGTATGCCGCGCTGCGCAATCCCCTGCCGGCGAGCCGGGCCCATCTGGCGGCGGGCAAGAAGCTTTACCGGTCCGATGCGAACTGCATCGCCTGCCACGGCAAGCGCGGCGATGGCACTGGCGTGCTGGCGGCCCGGCTCACGCCGCCGCCGCGCGACTTCACCTGCCCGCCCGTGGGCGCGCCAGTGGCGGACGGGCAACTGTTCTGGGTCATCCGCAACGGCTCTGCCGATACCGCCATGCCACCGCATCCGCAACTGAGCGATGCGCAGATCTGGCAACTCGTCCTCCATGTCCGCCAGTTCCGCCGCCAGGATGCGCCCTCGCCGCAGGGGCCCGCCCGCTAGCCGCCGGCGTGACGATGGCTTCGCGATCGACGCGGCACCGCGGCCGGGCCACAAAAAGGAAATGCCCCCGGGCTGATAGCGTCGGATGGCCACCCTGCCATAGACCTACCACCTGCCGCCCCCGGCCGCTTCTGACCGATCGCACCGCGCCAGGGGACCTCGTTTCCCGCACCCCGTCTGCGGCCAGCGCCGTATGCTAGAGTCGGACCGCGCCAAAGCACCCGCCCGCCCCCACCGCCGCAGTAATCTCGCCGCGCCCCGAGCCCCGCATGACCGCCACTGAACTGTTGACCTTCGCGCTGCGCCATTACGGCCCGGGACTCTGGCTGGTGCTGGCCATGATCACGGTCGAGCTCGTCAACCTGCTGACGCTGCGCCGGTTGAACGGCCTCGGCATCGTGCCGCGCGAGGCCGCCGGACTGCCGGGCATCCTGGTGTCGCCCCTGCTGCACAACGACCTTCGGCATTTCCTCGCCAATTTCCTGCCGCTGCTCGTGCTCTGCTTTGCGCTGGGCCGGCTCATGCCGCTGCAATTCTGGTGGATCATCGCTGCGCTCGTGGCGGGCACTGGCGTGCTGGTGTGGCTGCTGGCGCGACGCTGCCTGCACCTGGGCGCCAGCGGACTGATCTATGGCCTGTTCGGCTTTCTCACGCTGCAGGGTTTTCTTGGCGGACACATGCTCTATCTGGTGGTGAGCATCGTGCTGCTGGTGCTGTATTCCGGATTGCTCTGGGGCGTGCTGCCGACCACGGCGCGTACCTCCTGGGAGTCGCACCTGTTCGGACTGACCACGGGCCTTGCCCTGGCGTGGTGGAAGGTGTTCTGAACGACGCTATCCGGCTGCCGCGCGCCTGTCGCGTCCTTTGCGGGCGAACCCGCGTGAAACCGGCCCCCACGACAGCCCCTGCCACGCCCCTGAACAAGTCCCCGGACGCGGCGCCGCACGGCAGGGCATCGCCCTGCCGTGCGCTCAGTTGCCCGACGCTCCGTGATTGCCGGGCAGCCACTGCCCGACAATGCGCGTCAGCTCCTGCAGCCGTATCGGCTTGGGCATGAAGCCATCCATGCCGGCCTGCTGGCAGCGCTCGATATCGCCCTGCAACGCCGCCGCGGTCATGGCGATGATGGGCACGTGCCGATCGCCCGCTTCCTGCGCACGAATGGCGCGGGTCGCATCCAAGCCGTTCATCACCGGCATGTGGAAATCCATGAAGACGAGGTCGTAGTCGCGCCCGGAGGCCGCCTGCAAGGCGTCATGGCCATTACCGACCACATCCACTTCGCAGCCCATTCGCTTCAGCATTTCCGCCACCAGCAACTGGCTCACGGGATTATCCTCGGCCACGAGAATACAGCCCTGGAAGCGCACCTTGCGCGAAGCCTCGGCCACCGGGCGCACCACCGGCACATCCGCCTCGGCGAGCAGCACGAAAGGCAGCTCGACGTGAAAGGTGCTGCCCGCTCCGGCGCGACTTTCCAGGGAAATGCGCCCCCCCATGGCTTCAGCGAGGCGCCGGGCGATGACCAGCCCCAGGCCGGTGCCGCCAAAACGGCGCGTGGTGCTGGCGTCGGCCTGCACGAAGGGCTGGAACAACCTTGCCTGCACCTCGGGGGAAATGCCGATGCCGGTATCGCTCACATCAAAGGCCAGCCAGACGGTATCGCCCTGGCGCGAGAGCTCACGGCAGTGCAGGCTGATGCGACCGCGCTCGGTGAACTTCACCGCGTTGCTGAGCAGGTTGAGCAGGATCTGGCGCAGACGGGCCGGATCGCCGCGCAGCCGGTGCGGCGCCACCACCTCGCGCTCCAGTGCGAGGTGTTTCTGGCTGGCATGCACCGTGGTCAGCGCCAGCGCATTGCCCACTTCCTCGTGCGGATCGAACTCGGTGACCTCCAGCTCCAGGCGGCCGGCCTCGATCTTGGAGAAATCCAGAAAGTCATTCAGCAACTGCAGCAGGGATTCGCCCGAGTCGCGCCCAAGCTCCGCATAGCGGCGCTTGTCCTCGCCCAGCGGCCCGTCGAGCAGCAGGCTGTTGAAGCCGATGACGCCATTGAGCGGCGTGCGGATCTCGTGGCTCATGGTGGCCAGGAACTCGCTCTTGGCGCGATTGGCTTCCTCGGCGGCCTGGCGAGCCAGCTCGGCGCCGCGCTTGGCTTCCTGCTCCGCCGCCAGCGCCGCCTGCAGCTTGTCATGCGCCTCGCGCAGCGCCGCCTCGACCCGGCGCCGCTGCTCCACTTCCTGACTCAGGGCGGCATTGGATGCCTCGAGCGCCGCCGTGCGCTCGCGCACCCGCGTCTCGAGATCGCGATTGGCCTGCTGCACCTCCGTCTCGAGGCGCTTGCGCTCGGTGATGTCGGTGGAAATGGCGCAGATGGCGTGGGGCGAGCTGTGCTCGCTGTCGCGCACCGGAAACTTGACGGTCAGATAGGTATGCCAGCTGGCGTCCCGGTGCCGCACCACCTCCTCCGACCAAAGCGGTGCGTCCGCCGACAGCGCGGCACGGTCATTGGCCCAGAGCGCGGCGGCCACTTCCTGCGGAAAGATATCGAAGACATTGTGCCCGATGAACTCCGCGCGCGGCGGGATATCCAGCACATGAAAGAACTCCTCGTTGGCCAGGAGGACATTGCCCTCGAGATCCTTCATGGAGATCAGCACGGAAGCATTGTCGAGGATGCCCTGGAGCTGGGCGCGTTCACGGCGCAAGGCATCCTCGACACGGGCGCGCTCGGTGATGTCCTCGACGATCGAGGAGGCGTAACGCACCTCGCCGGTGACAGGATCCCGGATGGCGGAGGTCGTGATGCGCAGCGCGATGAGCTGGCCGTCGCGGCGCAGGTAGCGCTTCAAGCGGATATAGCCCGGGTTCTCACCGGCGATCAGCGCCTCGAACTGCGGCGACACCGCCTGGCCGTCCGGTGCATAGCTGAAATCCGAGATCGACATGGTGGCGACCTCTTCCTCGGTATGGCCGACGATCTCGCAGAACTTGCGGTTGGCGCTGAAGATGCGGCCATCGGGGCCGATACGGGTGATGCCCACGCCCGCCTGCTCGAAGGTGGCGCGCAGGATTTCCTCGCTTTCGCGCAGGGCCTGTTCCATGCGCATGCGGTCGCTGACATCGCGGCCAATGACGGCAAAGCGCCCGGAAGAGGGACTGAAGCAGAAGGTCTCGTAATAGCGGTCAGTGTCGCTGTTGTAGTCCTGCAGATGGCCCGCAGTCCCGGTGAGGGCGACGCCACAGTGGAAATCGATCCACTTCTGCTCGAAGTTAGGCAGGATCTCGCGCATGGGACAGCCGATGATGTCGCGCCCGAGCCCGGTGTGCCACAGGAAGGCCTCGTTGATCTCCAGCCAGCGGATGTCCACGGCCCGTCCCGCCGGGTCGAGGACAGGCTCGCCGATGCCGAAGGCCTCGCTCATATTGCTGAACAGGGAATGGTATTTTTCACGACTGGCCTGGAGCTCGGCCACGACCTGCTCCAGGCGGTGGTTGGCCTCGCGCAGCTCGGCGGCAACGGCCTCGGGCCCACAGCTCGCCTGCCCGGCCGGGCAGGCGCCGGGCTCGGTGGCAGCGCCCCCCGTCGGGAGTTCGCCAGAAGAAGGTTCCGCCTTGTCGTGCATGCCATGCCCCGGAGGAGAGACGCCGCAGGCGAGCCGGCCGCCTACCCGCGGTCGGGCTACCTCGATCGAACTATCGTTATTCTAATAGTGTCGACTGCATCACAAATCCGCGGCCGGCGCAAAGGCCGTCATCCCGCCTGGCGTACCCCGGGCGGAAACCCGCCCGGGGTACGCCCATCCCTGCCTGTCGGGCTTCAGCCCGACAAAAGAGCCCATCCCCGCAGGTCGGGCTTCAGCCCGACAGGCACGCAGCAGACTCCCCCACTGAAACCGGCTCTTAACCGGCCAGGCGCGCCTGCTCCGTGCAGCGGTCCATGAAGCCCAGCATAAGGTCGAGATACTCGCGCTGGCGCAGGTGCAGCACATGGTTGCCGGGGAACCAGTGCAGGTGACTGCCGGCCCAGTGCTCATGCAGCAGCTGGATATAGCGTGGCGAGGTGAAGCGGTCGCCGGCACCGCCGATGATGAGCAGGCGGTCCGGATCGATGACCGGTTGCCAGGTCAGCGGACAATGGATCGCCAGGGCATGGCGCAGGTCGCGCAGGCCCAGGCCGCGGCTGCCCAGGAACACTTTCGAGACCGGCTGCACCAGCGGCCACTCCAGCGCCATGTCCGCCACCACCACCGCCGGCACATTGCTGATGGCATAGTCCAGGCGAGTGTCGCAACTGGCGGCCAGCGCGGCCACGTAGCCGCCCAGGCTCATGCCGGCCACGCCGACATGGCGCACGCCCTGGGCCTCCAGGTAATTGATCCACACGCGCAGGTCGTACACCGACTGCAGCATGGCCTCGTTGGCCTCGGCAAAGCCGCGGGCAAAGATGCCATAGCCGCTGAAGGGCTCGTGCGGCGCGCGACGGTCGCCATGGAAGGGCTGGGTGTAGAGCAGGATGTCATAGCCCTGTTCATAGAAAGTCCGCAGCGAAAAAAACAGGCTGTTGAGCCAGCGCGGATTCACGAAGTAGCCGTGCGCGAAGATCAGCGTGGGTCGCGGCCCGGCCGGATGCCGCCAATGCTGCGCCACCACCTGGTGGCTGTGGTGATGGCGGGAGTAGGCCTCGCGCAGCGCCGGATTGAGTGCCTGGTAGGGGCTGTAGAAACCGACCAGCTCGGTGTGGATGCCGCGCGGCGCGTAGCCGAGCAGGGGCGCGCGCCGGTGCGAGAAAGTGACGTTGCGCGGCGGCGCCGGAAACGCCTCGGCGGCATTGCCGCGATCAGCCACGGCGCGGTGGAAATCCAGCAGCGCCCAGTCCGCCTCGAAGCGGCCCCGGCGCAGGAAGGTGGGCGCCAGCGACGCCATGGCGCCAAGGGCGAGGCCCGTGCGCAGCACGTTGTCGAGGCCGGCGGTGGCGCGCACCTTGAACGGCTCGCGCGCATCCAGCGGCGTCGAGCACGGCGTGCGGTTGAAATCGTCGGGCAGGGTCTGCCACCAGGGCAGCGATTGAGCCATCGTCATTTCATGCTGCCTGCTGTAGGTCGGGCTTCAGCCCGACGTTGACGCCGGAGTCGGGCTGAAGCCCGACCCACAGGTATCAAGGGCAAAAAAAAGGCGGCGCCGTTGCCGGGCCGCCCCCTTCCTCAGCTCACCAGATCGAACGCCTTTCAGCGCATCAGATCGAGCGCGAGATCAGTTCCTTCATGATCTCGTTGGTGCCGCCATAGATGCGGTTGGCGCGCGTGTCGATATAGGCGCGGGCAATCGGGTATTCCAGCATGTAGCCGTAGCCGCCATGCAGCTGCACGCACTCGTCGACGACCTTGGAGAGCAGGTCCGACACCCAGTACTTGGCAGCGCAGGCCGCTTCCACGCTGAGCTCGTTCTTCAGCACCTGCTCCATGCAGCGATCTACGAAGACGCGTGCAATCTGGATCTCCGAACGCATTTCGGCCAGCTTGAAGCGGGTATTCTGGTAGGCGTTCACCGGCTTGCCGAACACCTTGCGCTGCTTGACGTAATCCACGGTGGTGGCGAGCGCGAACTCGGCGCCGGCGGCGCACATGATGCCGATCATCATGCGTTCCCAGGCCAGTTCCTTCATCAGCATGATGAAGCCCATGCCTTCCATGCCGAGCAGGTTGCTCTTGGGCACG
>JAJFBF010000003.1 GCA_020697295.1 Moraxellaceae bacterium
GACAACGTCGTGATCCTGGGCCAGGGCGGCGACAGCCTCACCACCGGCACCGGCGCTGACATCGTGCTCGGCGACAACGGCGAGATCCTGTTCACCGGCACCACGGGCAGCCTGGTTCGTGACCTCATCACGACACAGGACACCGGCAACGGCGGCGATGACGTCATCATGCTCGGCGACGGCGACAAGACCGTGCTGGCCGGTACCGGCGGCGACAGCGTCACCGCCGGCGATGGCATGCACGATGTCTTCGGCGACAATGGCGAGATCGTCTACAGCAACGGCATCGCCGTTTCCCTGGCGACAACCGATGGCAGTGCTGTCGGCACCACCACCGGCGGCGACGACACTGTCGTGGTGGGCAACGGCGACAGCCGCCTGCTCGGCGGCCTGGGCAATGACCAGCTCGGCTCCGGCGACGGCGTCGACGTGGTTCTGGGCGACCTCGGGCACATCACGCTGGATGCCGCGGGGCTGCTGCTCGAGATCGAAAGCCTGCCGACGCTGCAGGGCGGTGACGACGTCATCACCGGTGGTGACGGCCGTGGCTGGTTCATCGGCGGCGTCGGCAGCGACATCATCACCACCGGCACCGGTGCGGATGGCGTTATTGGCGACAACGGCGTCATGACCTTTGTCGGCGGCATCCTCCAGGTCGCTGAAAGCTCCGACACCACCGTCGACACCACCGGCAACGACACCATCGATACCGGTAGCGGCAACGACTGGGTCATCGCCGGCTATGGTAGCGACACCATCGCCACCGGCGCGGGTGACGACCTCGTGCTGGCCGATGGCGGCACGGTGGACTATGTTTCCCGCGACGGCATCGCCGCCACCATCGACCTGGTCGAGAGTGGCGATCCGCGGCGCGGCGGCGCGGACACCGTCACTGCCGGCGACGGCAGCGATACCGTCATCGGCGGCGCCGGTGCCGACCACCTCGACGGTGGCGCCGGCAACGACTACGTCATCGGCGACGGTGGCCTGGTGTTGTTCAGCCGCGGCGCCCTGCAGCAGATGCAGACGCTGGATCCCTACACCGGTGGCGGCGACGACTGGATCGTTGGCGGCGCCGGCCAGGACATCCTCTTCGGGGGCGAGGGCGACGATACCTTCGTGGCCAACTTCCTGGAGGATGCGGTCATCGGCGACTACGCCCGCTTTACGGCCGAGTCGAAGACCATGATCCGCTTCGGCAACGACCTCATCGGCACCTCGCAGCTGGGCGTCTACGGCTCCAGCGACCCCTTCCTCAAGGAAACGGCGTCGCTGGGCGGCCGCGGCTATAACCCGATGATCGTCAGCGAAGGCCTGCTGGCGCGCCTGGTGCGCGAGAGCGGCGAGGACAACAGCCACCGCGTCTCCGGCATGACCGAGGAGGTCGAGCTGGCGGGCGTGCGTGACGTGGAAATCGATCCCGCCACGCTGCCGGATGCCTTTGTCGAGATGGCGCCGCCGATGCCGGGCGGCGCCCCCGCGGCACTGCCGGGCACGCGCGCCGGCGTCACGCTGCCGGCCCCGCAATTCCCGGGTTCGGAAGCGGCTGATGCCACTGCCGAAGCCGGTGAAATTTCCGACGCCGCCAGCGCGGCCGCCCTTGCCCTCGGCTGGGGCGTGGTGCGCCGTGGCACGAAGCAGCGCAAGAGCGTGCTGACGTCGTGGGAAGCGTTTGAAGATGGACTGGGACGATGAAATTGGTCATCATCCCGGTCCTCTCAGTACATCAACCAAACCGTTCAGGGGTATAAGAAAGTGACTGAAGTCAAGAAGCCGGCACTGCCGAAAATCAAGTGGGACGACACCAACATGCGCAGCACCTACGCCAACGTCTGCAACGTGGCGAGCACGCGTGAAGAAATGACCCTGCTGTTCGGTACCAACCAGGCGTGGCACACCGGCCAGAAGGAAATGACCATCAACCTGTCCGATCGCATCGTGCTGAACCCCTATGCCGCCAAGCGCATGCTGCTGCTGCTGCAGAATGTCGTGAACACCTACGAGAAGCGCTTTGGCGAACTCAAGGTCGATGGCGGTCACGCCCCCGAAACGCTGAACAGCTGATAACCCGTGGGTTCAAGGGAGGACCGCGTCGCGCCTGCCGCGAACGACAGCGCGACGCTCTGGCAGCAACTGCTCGCGGCCAGTGACCTGTCCTCCTACGCGAGCGCCTGGCTTGCCCTGCAATGCCGGACGCTCGCCCTCCCCGCGAGGGGAGCCGTCTTCCTGCCCGCGGTCGCCGAGCCTGGCGCCGCGCCGGCACTGGCCCCCGTGGCCGCTTTCCCCCTTCATGCCGAAAACCCCGCCTGGCAGGACATTGCCGACAGTGTCCTGGCGCAGGGCCGTGGCCTGGTGTCCGAGCCCGAGCTTGCCGGCGGGCGCAGCCTGACCTCGCTGGGCTTTCCCGTGCACCTGGAGGAGGGCGGGCTTGCCGCCGTGGTGGTGGTCGAGATCGAGGCCGCCGGTGGCGCCCAGGTTGCGCGCGCCATGGAAGCCCTGCGCTGGGGGGTGGCCGGCCTCGAGCTGATGTTCCTGCGCCAGGACCGCACCAGCGCCCACCAGCTGCTTGCCCGCAACAAGGTCGCCCTCGAGATAATGGCGGCGGCGCTGGCGGCGGCCGACTTTCATGCCAGTGCGCTCGCCGCCGTAACCGCGCTCGCCTCCGCGCTCGGCTGTGACCGCGCCAGCTGGGGCGTGGTCAGCGGCCTTGAGGTTCATGTCGAGGCCCTCTCGCACAGCGCCCAGCATGCCCCCAAGATGGGCCAGGTGCGCGCCATTGTTGCCGGCATGGAAGATGCGCTGCATGCCACCGCCACTGTCGCGGAACTGTCCCGCGATACGCCCGGCCTGCGCGCCCTGGTGCAGGAGTCCGGCCTCTCGCAGGTACTGGCCGTGCCCGGCCACCTCGATGGCGCCTACCGCGCCGTGCTCCTGCTGGAGCGCGAAGGCGAACCCTTCAGCGCGGAAGAGCGGCAAACGGCCGAGGCCCTGGTGGCCTTCCTGCTGCCGGTGCTGGAAACGCGTCGCCGCGCCGCCGTGCGCGGCCTCGAGCGATGGCGCCTGGGCCTGCGCGATGGCTGGCGTGACTTCCTGGCGCCGGCGTCTACGCTGCGCCGTTATGTGGTGACGGGCTTGCTGGCCGTGCTGGTGTTGCTGGCCGTGATTCCCGTGCCTTGGCGAATCACCAATGACATCGTGCTGGAAGGCGCCGAGAAGCGTGCCGTGGTGGCGCCCTTCGACGGCTTCCTCGCCAGCGCCCCGGTGCGCGCCGGTGACGTGGTGCAGCCCGGGCAGGCGCTGGCCGCGCTCGACGACCGCGACCTGCGCCTGGAGCAACTCAAGTGGGTGGGGCAGCTCGCCCAGTACCAGGGCCAGTTCCAGCAGGCCCTGGGCGAACACGACCGCGCCCGCGCCAATATCAGCCTGGCGCAGTCGCAGCAGGCCGACGCCGAACTCAGCCTGGTCGCCACGCGCCTTTCGCGCACCCAGATCACCGCGCCCATCGCCGGGCTCGTGCTCAGCGGCGATCTCAGTCAGCGCCTGGGCAGCCGGGTCAGCCAGGGCGAGGTGCTCTACGAGATCGCGCCGCTCTCCGACTACCGCGTCGTGCTCAAGGTCGACGAGCGTTACATCACCGACATCGCGCGCAAGCAGCACGGCCGCCTGGTGCTGGCCTCCCTGCCCGATGACGCCTTCGACTTCGAGGTGACGCGCCTGACCGCCATTGCGGTGGCGGAGGGCGGCATCAACTATTTCCGCGTCGAGGGGCGCCTGCTCGACACCGACGCCGCGCTGCGCCCCGGCATGGAAGGCGTGGGCAAGGTGGTCGCCGGCTACCGGCCGCTGCTGTGGGTCTGGATGCAGCCGGTGGTGGACTGGATGCGTCTGTGGCTCTGGCGCTGGCTGCCCTGACGTGGCGATGCCGACGTGAGCCAGCAACCCGACCTGTTCAGCCCCGAGTGGTACCGCATCGCCACCATGCGGCCCTTGCTGCGCCGCCAGGTGCAGGTGTCGCGCCAGCAATTCCGCGGCGAGACCTGGATGGTGCTGCGCGAGCCCGGCAGCAACCGCCTGTTCCGGCTGACCCTCCCGGCCTGGGAAATCGTTTCCCGCTTTGACGGCGAGCACGACCTCGACAGCTTGTGGAAGTCCATGTGCGAGGCCCTGGGCGATGACGTTCCCACCCAAGGCGAGGTGCTGCGCCTGGTGACCCAGCTGGCCGGCTCCGACCTGCTCGTGGCCGACTTGCCGCCGGATCTGGCCGAGCTGGGCGAACGCTCGCGGGACGTCGCCATCAAGCGCGTGGTGGGCTATTTCAAGTCGCCTTTGTCGCTGCGCTTCCCGTTGCTCGATCCGGATCGCTTCATCACCGCCACCTTGCCGCTGGGCAGCTGGCTGTTCTCCCGGCGCGGCTTCATGGTGTGGCTCGCCATCATTGCCCTGGCGCTGTTCCAGGTCGTCATGCACTGGGATCCGCTGACGCTCAACATGCTGGACCAGATCCTGGCCACCGAGAACCTGGTGCTGCTCGGCCTGCTCTATCCCCTGCTCAAGCTCATTCATGAGCTGGGCCACGGCTGGGCCGTCAAGCGCTGGGGCGGCGAGGTGCGCGAGCTGGGCGTGATGTTCCTGATCTTTATTCCTACACCCTATGTGGACGCTTCCCACGCCGCCTTTTTCAAGGACAAGCGCCAGCGTATGCTGGTCGGTTTCGCCGGCATGCAGGTGGAGTTGCTGATCGCGGCCTTCGCCACGTTTTTATGGGTGTCGGTGGAGCCGGGGCTGGTGCGGGCCATTGCCTATAACCTGATGATCATCGCTGGCGTGTCGGCGGTGATGTTCAACGGCAACCCGCTGCTGCGCTTCGATGCCTACCACATCCTGGCCGACTGGCTGGAGATGCCGGGCTTCGGCAACCGCGCCAACCAGTACATCGGCTACCTGCTGCAGTCGCGCCTGTTGAAGATGCCGGTGCCGAATCCCGCCGCCAGTGTGCGCGAGGGGCGCTGGCTCGGCTTCTATGCCATCGCGTCCTTTGTTTATCGCCTGGTCATCGCCTTCGGTATCGCCTTTGCCGTGGCGGGGCGCTTCTTTATTTTCGGTGTGCTGCTGGCTCTGCTGTCGCTGGCCAATTCCCTGGTGATGCCGGCCTGGCGCGTGCTGAAGACGGTGGCCACCGACCACCGCTTCAACCAGTCGCGCCGGCGCGCCTGGCAGTGGCTGGGCGGCAGCCTGGCGGGCCTGGTGCTGTTCGCGGTGTTCGTGCCCTTGCCCTCGTATACCGTCACTGAAGGCGTGGTGTGGGTGCCGGAATCGGCGCGTCTTTATGCCGGAGCCGATGGCGTCATGACCCGGTTTTACCGGCGCAGTGGCGATGCCGTGCGCGCGGGCGAAGTCATCGCCCGCCTGGAAAATCCGGAGCTCGAGAGCAATGTGCAGGCGTTGTCCGCGCGCCTGCAGGAGCTCGACCTGCGTTATCGCGAGGCCTCGGCCACCAACCGCAAGGAGCTGCCCATCCTGGCCGAGGAATACCAGCGCGCCGCCACCGAGCTGGAAGACGGCCGGCAACGCTTGGCCGGCCTCGATCTCGTGGCCGACGAGGGGGGGCTGCTGGCGCTGGAAGAGCGCGACGGGCTCATGGGCCGCTTCCTGCCGCGCGGCTCCCTGGTGGGCTACGTGATTGCCGGGCGCGAAGTGCTGTTGCGTGTGGTGGTCAGCCAGGACGATATCGATCTCGTGCGCCAGCGCACGCATCGGGTCGAGGTGCGCTTCGCCAGCGACCTCGCCACCGTGCTGCCGGTGCGGCCGCTGCGCGAGGTGCCCGAGGCGCAGCGGCAGCTGCCCAGTGGCGCCCTCAGCCTGGAGGGCGGCGGCCGCCATGCCCTCGATCCGGCCGCGCAGCAGGCCCTGTCCAGTGTCGAGCCCCTGTTCCAGTTCGAGCTGGTAGCACCGGCGCGCAGCAACTGGCGCGTAGGTGAGCGCGTCCATGTCCGTTTCGTGCACGAGGCGGAGCCGTTGTGGGGACGCTTGCGCCGCGATATTCGTCGTGTCTTCCTGCGGAGGCTGGATGTCTGAGTCTCGCCTGCCGCCTGACCTTGTGGTGTGGCCACGCGACGCACGCGCACCGGCCGCGCCCGGGCGCGCCGCCGCTGGGCGGCACCAGCCCTTGGGCGGGCTTGCCGGCTTTGACTGGGGCTGGCGCCACGGTTTTGCGCGCCGCCGCGAGGAGCGCTTTTTACACGCGGCCATCGTCGGCGGAGCGCTGCCGGCCAACAGTCCCTTGCCGCAGCCGGGCGATCTCACGCTGGCCGTCGTGCGCGCCGCCTTTGCCGCCAGTCAGGCGGCAGCCGGGGAGGGCGCGGCCGGTGTCACCCCGAGGCAGGTACTGGCCCTGCTGCGCGGCTGCTACCTGGTGCTGCCCGCCGAAAGCCGCCTGCCGGCGGTGGCCCTGGCGGCCGCGGTGGCCGCCCGCTGCGGACTTTGCGTCCATCTGGCTTGTGCCGAGAAGGAAGCCGTGCCTGTGATCCTGGACGCGGTGCGCGCCGCGCTGGGCGAGGCGGCGCCGGTCACCGCGCTGGCGGAGTCCGCCCAGGACCGCGCGCTGGTGGCGGCGGTGACCCCCGGGGTCATCGTCGCTACCGCCTCAGCCTTTGCGCATGCCTGGATTCGCTGGGGAGGCGAGCAGGATGCCCTGGCGCGCGCCGCCGCCGTGCTCACCGGCGACAATGCCGCCGTTTTTTCCTTTGCGCCGCTGCTGCTGAGCGCCGACGGCGAGCAGGTCTTGCTCGACATGGTGCGGCATCCCCTGCAGCTCACCAGTGACCGTCCCGAGGATGCGTCGCTATTCATGCTGCAGCTGGCCCGGCTCACCGACGGCTGGGTCGAGGCTGGCGAGTTCAACGGCACGGCGCTTACCGCTGCCGGTGAAGCGGCGCTGCAGGAAGCCGCACTGCGTCGTGGCGGCTTGTGGGCGGTGCCGGCCTTGCGCCGCGCTTATGCTCAGGCCGTGCTGCGGGCGCGCGCCTGCGTGCCGGAGCAGGATTTCGTGATGGAAACCGGTCGCCTGCGCTGGCTGGTCGATGTGCAGGCAAAAGTGCAGGAGCCGGCCGAGGTGCCCGCCCTGGAGCTGGCCTTGCGCTGCCTGCAGGGGCAGCCGCCGGTGCAGCGCGTGCGCCGGCGCGCCTGGTTTACCGACTTCCTTGCGGGCTATGCCCGCCTGGGCGCCGCTGGCGAAAACCTGGCGGGTGAGGCGGCGGACCTGTGGTGGTTGCACGGCCTGCCCGTGCTGGGCAATGGTTCGCGTCCACTGCGCGTGGAGTGGTCACCTTACACGCTGGCGGCGCTGGCGGCCGATCCGGAGGTGCTGGTGGGGCTGGGCTCGCGCCGCCTTGCCGGCTTGCCCGGCCTGCCGCCGGAAGCGCCTTGCCTGGACAGCGTGGCCGGCCAGCGCGCGCTCGCCGCCGCCACCGGCGAGGGAAGGCGCCTGCAGGTGCTCGGCCTGGTGACGGCGCCGCGACAGCTTCCGGCGGGCGTTTCCAGTATTATCCTTGCCGCTGACGATCCAACCGTGCCACCGCTGGTGGCGGGCTGTGCGCGACGATTGCTCACCTTCGGCGCTCCCGGGCGCGCCCTCGCACGCGGCATTGGCGCCTGGGTCCTGGCGCGCGCCGGGTCAGAACGCGAAGCGCTGCGCCGGACGATTGTCCTGCGCGGCCAGCAGGAGCGTCGTACTTATGCGTTCACCAGCCATGCATCCACAGGAGAGGCTCGGGAAGCCTGACATGCGCAATTCATTGGTCTTCATGCTGCTCGGCGGGCTCGCTCTTGGCGCCGCTTCCGCTCAGGCGCAACCGCCGGCCCCCGGCCTGGCGCCCCGCACCACGCTGCCGGCGGCACCGGCGCCCGTCCGCCGTTCCGCACCGGTCGCCAAGGCATTGCCCGCGGTGCAGCCTGCGACCGCCCCGCGTGCCGGCGCCGGCGACATTGGCTGGAGTTGCCTGCTCGAGCCCAGCAACCGCGTCGACGTCGCCAGTGAGGTCCCGGGCGTTCTCGATGCCGTGCTGGTCGAGCGCGGCGCTTCCGTGCGCCGCGGTGGCACGCTCGCCCGTCTGCGCTCTTCAGTGGAAGAGGCCGCCGTTACCCTGGCGCGTGCCAAGGCCGATTTCGGCGGACGCAAGAGCTCGCGCAACAATGAGCTGGCGGCCGAGGAAATGATTTCCACGCACGAGAAAGACGAGTTCGAGACCGAGGCGGCGATCGCCCGGCTCGAGTTGCGCGAGGCGGAAGAGCGGCTGCGCATGCGCCAGATCCTGAGTCCGGTCGACGGCATCGTGGTGCAGCGGCACAAGTCCGCGGGTGAATATGTCGGTGACGAGCCCGTGTTCACCCTGGTGCGCGTCGATCCGCTGTACGTGGAAGTCGTGGTGCCGGCCTCGCGCTACGGCGCCATCCGCAAGGGCATGATCGCCACCGTGCGTCCGGAAAAACCCGTGGGCGGCGCCTACAAGGCCCGCGTCAGCATTGTCGATCCCGTGGTTGATGCCGCCAGTGGCACCTTCGGTGTGCGCCTGACCTTGCCCAATCCCAACAATGCCCTGCCGGCCGGCCTGAAGTGCTCGGTCAGCTTCGAGTAGCGCCATGCGAGATATGAAACGGATCGCGCCCATCGCCCTGGCCCTGTTGTTGCTTGCGGGTTGCGAGCGCACGCCGGAGCCGCCGCCTCCCGCGCCCAAAACCGAGGTGGTGGCGCCTGCAGTTGTCACTCCGCCGGCGGAAGTGCCGGTGCCGTTGCCGATACCGGAAATTGTGTCGGCGCCCGCGCCGCGAGTGGTGAAGGCGGGCGAAGCCAGGCTACCCACGGGTTTCGTGCGCCTCGGCAGCGGCAGCGTGACGGATGCCGGGGGGCAGCTGCGCCAGACGCCGAGCTTCGCCATTGCGCGCGAGCCCGTCAGTAATGCGCAATTGCGCGAGTGGGCTGAATCCGAGGGCGGGCGGCGCTTGCCACAGCTCCTGGGTGCCAGTGATGCGGAGGTCGCCACCGACCTCGACTGGCTGGCGGCCGACGCCTATGCGCGCTGGCTGTCGACCCGCGACAAGCGCCATTACCGGCTGCCCACCGAACTGGAGTGGCGGCGCGCCGCGCAGAGTGGCCGCGTCCTGACCCAGGCCCAGCGCCAGCCGGCCGAACCGCCGTTGTGGGAATGGACCGGCGATTGCTGGGGCGAGGACGGGGATGCGGGCGGCAGCTGCGCCAGCCGCGTGCTGGTCGGGGGCGAGCACGCGGGTACCGATGGCTGGGGACGCGCGCCCATGGGCGCCCGGCGTCCGGCAGCGTCGTTCCGACTGGTGCTGGACCTGAAGTAGGCGCCGCGTCGCTCGGGCCCACGCTTCCCGGACCGCCAATAGCCCCGCTCAAGCCGGGGCTGTTTTTTTGGGGCAGGGGTGCAGCATGGTCCAGACTATTGCTGCGCCTGGATGATTTTCAGCTCGGCCGCGTTCACCCGTTTCACGCCCTTGATGCCACTCGCCAGCTGCAGGGCGCGGTCGTACTCGGCCTGCGTATCTACCTGGCCGGACAGGCTGACCACGCCCTCCATGGTTTTCACCCCGATATTCATGCCCTTGGTGATCGGGTCGGCAAGCAGGCTGCTGCGAACCTTGGTGGTGATCCAGCTGTCCGAAGCAATGCGCCCGGTGCGTTCCAGGGTTTCCTCGCCGCGTTCCTGGATGGGGTTGGCGGTGGAGGGCGAGCTGAGCCGGTTTTCCACGCGGGTCACGCCCTCGACCTGCAGCGCGATTTCCTCGGCCGCCTGGCGCGCCTCGTCGCTGGAGGTGCTGCCGGTCAGGACCACGGTGCCGTTGACGCTGTCGACACGGATGTCGGTGGATTCCATGCGCGGGTCGCCGGCAATGCGGCTCTTGATCTCGGCGACAATGACGCTGTCGTCGCTGGCGGCGCCGGCACCGCGCGAGGGCAGGGTGTGGCGTTCAGCGAGTACCGGAGCGGCCTGTATCGGAGAGACAAGCCCGGGCGGCGCCGGGGGCAGGGTGGCTGCCGGGAAGTCGCTGGAGCCTGTGGCAGGAGCAAGTGAGGTGCCGGGCGCCGCTGCATCTGCCTGTACCGGCCGGGTAGCGGCGCCAGCCGGGGCCGGCGGGGTGGCGTGAGCGTCAGTTGGAGTCACTGGCGTAGCAGCACTGGCCTGGCTGTCGAGCGCGCTCCCGTGGAGGCTGGCGGCAGGGGCGGGGCTGGTGGCAGTGCTGGCGAGGATGAGCAGGACGGCGAGGCGTGGAGCAGTCATGGCGTTCTCCGGAACACAGCGGGAGGCTATGGGCGAGTATCCTCAGCCGGTATCATTCCAGGCAGTGACAGATGCGTGGGGAAAGCGCTGGCCCTCTGTTGCGGATGCACGCCTTGCGTAAGCCGTAGCAGGCAGCCGACCCGCTTGCGCCGGCCCGGCTTGACCCAGGTCAGCCCGATCCGCACCGCCTGCCGCTAGTCTTGCCCCAATGCCCTGACCTGGCTGCGCCCGGTCAGCCGCCCTCCCTTCCAGGACAGGATTCCATGACCACTGCGCCGGCCACCCTGCGCTTCAAGCCGCTCGGTATCGACACCGCCTACGAGCACATCGTCTTCATGCACGCCGGCTGCCATGTCTGCCGCGCGGAAGGCTTCTTCGCCCAGACCCGTATCGTGGTGCACGCGGGCGACAAGTCGCTGATCGCCACGCTTTACGTCATCAATGACGGCCTGCTCAGCCAGGACGAAATCTCCCTCAGCATGGGCGCCCAGCATTTTCTCGGCATCGCCGAAGGCGATCCGGTATCGGTGTCGCATGTGCCTTACTTGCGCTCGGCCAGCCTCATCCGTGCCAAGATCTACGGCGAGCGCCTCGACCGCAGTGCCATGCAGGCCATCATCGACGACACCGTCACCGGCCGCCTGTCCGAGCTGCACCTGTCCGCCTTCGTCACCGCCTGCGCCGGTGACAACCTCGACCTCGACGAGATCGTGGCGCTGACCGAGGCCATGGTGGCGGCCGGCGAACGCCTCTCCTGGCCGCACGAGATCGTGGTCGACAAGCACTGCGTCGGTGGCCTGCCCGGCAATCGCACCACGCCCATCGTGGTGGCCATCGTCACCGCCTGCGGCCTCATCATGCCCAAGACGTCCTCGCGCGCCATCACCTCGCCGGCCGGCACCGCCGACACCATGGAAGTGCTGGCGCCGGTGAACCTGGATCTGGGCGCCATGCGCCGCGTCGTCGAGGACACCGGCGGCTGCCTGGTCTGGGGCGGCGCCATGCAGCTCTCGCCGGCGGATGACGTGCTGATCCGCGTCGAGCGGCCGCTCGACCTCGACAGTGACGGCCAGCTCGTGGCCTCCATTCTTTCCAAGAAAATCGCCGCCGGCTCCAACCGCGTGCTCATCGACCTGCCGGTGGGGCCCACCGCCAAGATCCGCAGCATCGAGGCCGCCAAGCGCGTCTCCAGTCGCCTGGAGGAGGTGGGGCGCCGCGTGGGCATCGACGTGCGCACCCTCATCACCGACGGCATGCAGCCGGTGGGCCGCGGGATCGGTCCCGCGCTCGAGGCTCGCGATGTGCTGCAGGTGCTGCGCAACGAGCCCGGAGCCCCCGCCGACCTGCGCGAACGCTCCCTGCTGCTCGCCGGCAAGGTGCTGGAGATGGGCGGCAAGGCCGATGGCGCCGCGCTTGCGGCCGAGACCCTCGCCAGTGGCGACGCCTGGCGGCAGTTCCTGCGCATCTGCGAGGCCCAGGGCGGCCTGCGCGAGGTTCCCGTGGCGCCGTTGCTGCACACCGTGGTGGCGGCTGCGACCGGGCGCGTCGCCAATATCGACAACCGCGTGCTGGCGCGCATCGCCAAGCTCGCCGGCGCGCCGCAATCGGTGGCGGCGGGCGTTGACCTGCATGTCGATCTCGATGACTGGGTCGAGCGCGGCCAGCCGCTGTTCTCCATTCATGCCCAGGCGCCGGGGGAACTCCGCTATGCCCGCGCCTTCCAGGCCGAGCATCCCAATGTGATCCTGGTCGAGGAAGCCTGATGAAGAATCCCCTGCTGCTGGTTTTCCCCGGCAACGAAGCCCTGGCGCGCGCCCTGCAGGCGCAGTTCCCGGCCCGCCTGGAAAATCTCGTGCTGCACCGCTTTCCGGATGGCGAGAGCCTGGTGACCTTGCCCGCCATCGAGCCCGGCGCCGATGTGCTCGTGGTGTGCTCGCTGGACCAGCCCGACAGCAAGCTGGCGCCGCTGCTCTTTGCCGCCGACACCGCGCGCGAGCTGGGCGCGGGCCGGGTGCTGCTGGTGGCACCCTACCTGGCCTACATGCGCCAGGACCGGCGCTTCCACGACGGCGAGGCCATCACCTCGCGCACCTTTGCCGCGGTGATCTCGCGCCACTTCGATAGCCTGGTCACCGTCGACCCGCACCTGCACCGCTACCATGACCTGGCCGAGATCTACACGATTCCGGCGCGCGCGGTTTCCTCGGCGCCGGCCATTGCCGCCTGGGTGCATCGCGAGGTGCACAAGCCCTTGCTGATCGGCCCTGACGAGGAAAGCGCGCAGTGGGTGGAGGCCATCGCCCGGCTGGAGGGCCTGCCGCACACGGTGCTTTTCAAGACCCGCCATGACGATTTCAATGTCGAGGTATCGCTGCCCGATGCCGGGCGCTGGGCCGGGCATACGCCGGTACTGGTGGACGACATCATCTCGAGCGCGCATACCATGATCGCCGCCATCGGCAGCCTCGCCAAATGCGGCTTCGCCGCGCCGGTGTGCGTGGGCGTGCACGGCCTTTTCGCCGGTCCCGCGCTGGCCGAGCTGAAGGCGGCGGGGGCGGCGCGCATCGTCACCTGCAACTGCGTGCCGCACGACAGCAACGCCATCGATGTCATGCCGGCGCTGGCGGCGGCGTTGCCGGCGCTGTTGCCCTGAGCTGGCCAGGCCGGGGCATGTAGCCCGGGCCGGCGGGGCAGGGGGCGCCGGCAGTGCACGCCGGTGGCCTGCTGCGGGCGCCGCGAGGGCAGGAGCATCCGCGCCTGTAACGCCAGCGGCGGCATCCAGCCCCTTCCCCGGGACAGGGCAAGACCGCTAACCATCCTTGTTTCCCGCAGACTCCTTGCCCATTATCGAAGCCTGTTGGAACCTGTTCATGCAGGCGGTTCTGCAGGGAGTCAGTCGGGCGGCCAACCGGAACATATTCCGGGTGCAGCACCCGGGGCTTTCCCGGTACGTTTCGCCGGCTTCCGGCTGGCCAGACCACTGGCGTGCCTGCGGAATGCGCCCGTTTCGCCGGATTGCCCGGCACCCATGATCGAGAAAAGGCATATGTCCGGAGAACTGGAGCTGCGCAAGGGCGAATACACCGTTGGCGAGGAGATCGCCAACGCCGTCGCCCATGGCCTGGGCGCGGCGGCGTCCATCGTCGCGCTCACCCTGATGCTCGTGAAGGCCTGGCCGACGCTGAATGGCTGGCAGATCGGCGGCATTTCGCTCTATGGCGGCAGTCTCGTTCTGCTCTTCCTCTGCTCCACGCTCTACCACAGCATCACGCATCCGGGCACGCGCGCCGTACTCAAGCGCATGGATCATTCTGCGATCTTCCTGCTGATCGCCGGCACCTATACGCCTTTCCTGATGCTGACGCTGCAAACCACGATGGCCAAGGTCCTGCTGGTGGCGTTGTGGGTGATCGCCATCGTTGGCGTGGTGTTCAAGATATTCTTCGTGCACCGCTTCAAGCGCCTGTCGCTGTTCTCCTATCTCGCCATGGGCTGGCTGGCCTTGCTCGTCATTGGCGACCTCTACCAGGCGCTGCCTGCGGCCGCCTTTACGCTGCTGGTCGCCGGCGGACTGTGCTACACCATCGGCGCCTTCTTCTATGCCGCCAAGCAGTACAACTACACGCATGCGATCTGGCATCTGTTCGTGCTGGCTGGCGCCGCCTCGCATTGCGTGGCGATCGCGGTGTACGTGATTCCCGGCGTCTGAGGGTACCCGCGCCCGCTACGCCGCTGGCGGGCTGGCTGATTCTTCCCCCTCGGTTTTTTCCATGGAAGTGCCTTTTCGCCGGCCACGCACCGGCGCGCGAGTCCATCAGGAAGGTGAGGCCTGTATCCGGCTGGCTGCGGCCCTGCCGGCAGCAGGGCAGCCAGACCCTCGGCACGCAGCCTGGCTCCGTCGGCAGCTCTCCGGGATAGCCTGAGGAAGGGCGCTGGCGGCCCGCGGTCCGGCTACTCTGCCGGCGCTTTCACGTGTGCCCATCCGTCAGCCAGCCCCGGGTCTTGACCCTTATCAAGGCTGCCGGGAGAGGGAGGGCGCTAGCCTTCCCTGGTCCATTCCCTGCGTGAGGAGCAAGAAATGCCCGAGAAACCCGTCATGGCCGATGGCGAATACACCCTCGGCGAAGAGATCGCCAATGCCGTGGCCCATGGGCTGGGGGCGGTGGCCGCCATCGTCGCGCTGACGCTGATGATCGTGAAGGCCCTGCCGACACTGAATGGCTGGCAGATCGCCGGCATCTCGCTTTACGGCGGCAGCCTGGTGCTGCTCTTTCTCTGCTCCACGCTCTACCACAGCTTCACTCACCCGCGCGCCCGTGCCGTATTCAGGCGCATGGACCATTCCGCGATTTTTTTGCTGATTGCCGGCACCTATACGCCTTTCCTGATGCTGACGCTGCAGACCCCGATGGCCAGCCTGCTGCTCATTGCCCTGTGGGTGATCGCCATTGCCGGCGTCGTGTTCAAGATCTTTTTCATTCACCGCTTCAAGCGCCTGTCGCTGTTCTCCTATCTCGCCATGGGCTGGCTGGCCCTGCTGGTGATCGCCGACCTCTACCAGGCACTGCCCGCGGCCGCCTTCACACTGCTGGTCGCCGGCGGCCTCTGCTACACGGTGGGAACCTTCTTCTACGCGACGACGCATGTCAGTTATACGCATGCCATCTGGCATCTCTTCGTGCTGGGTGGCGCCGCCTCGCATTGCGTGGCGATCGGCGTCTACGTGATTCCCGGCGCCTGAGACGGAGGAAAGGTGATGACGTGCTCGGGGTTCGATGCGGCAACTGCCCGCCAGTGCGGCGCTAAATTAAAATCGCTGGATTCCTTCGCGGTGCCGGCGCGTCTTGATCATCATCAAGGCGCGCCGGTGCCGACGCCCCCTAGTATTGCCGCCAGTGCCGACAGGGTACTGACCGCATCAGAACTTCCCGTTCGCCCGTGTCCGCCTTACCCGTAGGTGGCGCGGGTGAGGTTGCGACTACAGGATGAAGTCGTGGCCTTTAATCCAGGCGCGAGACGGAACGGCGGACGGCTGGCGTCCCATTCCCTCCCGCGCCTTTTTTTTCAGGTACTCCATGGATCTGGCGCAACGCATCAACACGCTGGGACAGGATCTGCTGCGGCGGCATGGCCAGCGCGTGCACAAGCTCGCTCTCAACGTCGGCTTCAGCTGCCCGAATCGCGATGGCAGCAAGGGCCATGGCGGCTGCACTTTTTGCAATAACGCGTCATTCACGCCGCACGCCCGGCGCGCCCCTGACCTGGTTGAACAACTGGAGTCCGGCGCCCGCATTGCCCTCAAGCTCACCGGCGCCGTTCGCTTCCTTGCCTATTTCCAGGCCTATACCAACACCTATGCCGACGTGGACGAGTTGCGCGCGCTCTATACGCTGGCGCTCGCGCAGCCCCGTGTCATCGGCCTGAGCGTCGGCACGCGGCCGGATTGCGTTCCGGATGCGGTACTGGACCTGCTGGCCGGCTACCGCGCGCAGGGCCACGAAGTCTGGCTCGAGCTCGGCCTGCAGAGCGCCTTTGACGATACGCTGGAGCGGGTTAACCGCGGCCATGGCTTTGCCGAGTATGCCGATGCCGTGACGCGGGCGCGGGCGCGCGGCCTGCCGGTGTGCACCCATCTCATCCTGGGATTGCCCGGCGAGGACCATGCGCACCATCGCGAAACCCTGGCGCGGGTGCTCGCCCTGGGCACCGATGGCCTCAAGCTGCACCCCCTGCATGTGGTCAAGTCCACGCGCCTGGCCTTCGAATGGAAGCGTGGTGAGTACACGCCGTTGTCAGCGGGCGCCTATATCGGGCAGTGCGTGGACCTGATCCGCCACACCCCTCCCGAAGTCGTGTTCCATCGCGTCACCGGCACCGCGCCGGCGGAACTCCTGCTGGCGCCCGCCTGGTGCGCGCACAAGTGGCCGGTGCTCAACGGCATTGCCGGGCAGCTGGCGGCGCAGGACCAGTACCAGGGCTCCGCGCTCGGGCGCCCCTTCCAGTCCCTGCCGCGAGGTGGCCATGACCATCCCCTGCATTGAACTCGTCTGTCCCGCCGGCTCGCTGCCCGCGCTGAAGGCCGCTGTCGACAACGGCGCTGACTGCGTCTACGTCGGCTTTCGCGACCAGACCAATGCGCGCAACTTCGCCGGCCTCAATTTTGACGAGGCCAGCCTGCGCGACGGCATTGCCTATGCGCAGGCACGCGGCGTGAAAGTGTTTGTGGCGCTCAATACCTTTGCCCTGGCGGAGGATGTCACGCCCTGGCATCGCGCCATCGACCAGGCGGCGGCACTGGGGGTGGCGGCCGTCATCCTTGCCGATATCGGGCTGCTGCAGTACGCCAGCCAGAAACACCCGTCCCTGCGCCTGCACCTGTCGGTCCAGGGCTCGGCCACCACCCACGAGGCGCTGGATTTTTATCGCCGTCAGTTCGGCATCGTGCGCGCGGTGCTGCCGCGCGTGCTCTCCGTGGGCCAGGTGCGCGCCATTGTCGAAGCCTCGCCGGTGGAGATCGAAGTCTTCGGCTTTGGCAGCCTCTGCGTCATGGTCGAGGGGCGCTGCCTGCTCTCGTCCTATGCCACCGGTGAATCGCCCAACAATTTCGGCGCGTGTTCGCCGGGCAGCGCCGTGCGCTGGGAAAAAACGGCACAGGGGCTGGATGCCCGCCTCAACGGCATCCTCATCGACCGCTTCGCGGATGACGAGAACGCCGGCTATCCCACCCTGTGCAAGGGTCGATTCGAGGTCAACAACGAAACCTATTACGCGCTCGAGGAGCCGACCAGCCTGAATACGCTGGAGCTGCTGCCGCAGCTGGTGGCCATGGGCGTGCGCGCCATCAAGATCGAGGGGCGGCAGCGCAGCCCCGGCTATATCGCGACGGTGACGCGCACCTGGCGCGAGGCCATCGATGCCGTCGGGCGCGAGCGCGAGGCATTTATCGTCAAGTCATCCTGGCTGGGCGAGCTGGATCGTCTGTCGGAGGGTCGCCAGCACACGCTGGGGGCCTACAGCCGCAAATGGAAATGAAGCCCGTGGCCGGCGTGCCGGGGAGGGGAGTGGGTATGCGCCTGAAGCTGTCACTGGGGCCGCTGCTGTACTACTGGCCCCGCCAGACCGTGCTGGATTTCTACGCGGCGGTGGCGGACTCGCCGGTGGACATTGTCTATCTCGGGGAAGCGGTCTGTTCCCGGCGCCACGAGCTCGATCTCGATGACTGGGCCCGGATCGCGGCGACGCTTGCCGAGGCAGGCAAGGAAGTGGTGCTGGCCTCGCAGGTGCTGCTGGAGTCCGGCGCCGACCTGCGCCGGCTGAAGCAATTGCTGCGCCTGCAAGCGACAGTGGAGGCCAATGACAGTTCCGCCGTCGGCTTGCTGACGAAGGACGGACCGGTACCCTTCGTGGCCGGCATGCCCCTCAATGTCTACAACGCCGATGCCCTGGGTCTGTTGCGCCAGTTGGGGGCGCGGCGCTGGGTCGCCCCCATGGAGATGTCGGCGCGGCAGGTGGCCCTGCTGGCAGCTTCCCAGCAGGGCCTTATCGAAACCGAGGTCTTTGCCTATGGCCGCATGCCGCTGGCCTATTCCTCGCGCTGCTTTACCGCCCGCCACTTCGATCTCGAGAAGGACGGCTGCCAGTTCCGCTGCCTCGAACACCCGGATGGCCTGGAGATGCTGACGCGCGAGCATGAATCCTTCCTGGTCATCAACGGCATCCAGACGCAGTCGGCCCAGGTCTGCGACCTGCTGGCCGATGTGCCCAGCGCCGTCGCCGCCGGCATCGACATTTTGCGCATCAGCCCGCAGCAGGCGCATACCCTGGATATCGTGCAGCTCTATCGCGATGTCATCGACGGGCGCCGGCCCGCTGGGGATGCCTTTGCCGGTGCCGCGCCGCTGCGGCCGGGAAAGCCCTGCAACGGCTATTTTCATGGCCAGCCCGGCCTTGGCCTCGTGCTGCCCCAGGAGACACCTCCATGCTGAAGCTGTCATTCCCGTCGCGCCGGGTGGCCTCCCGCCTCGCCGACCTGCAAATTCCGGCGCCGCTGGCGAAGCTCCACTCCGCATTGCCGCAACTGCCGCCTTCGCTGCTGCTGGCAAGCCTGCTCAACCTGGCGCTGGGGCAGGGCGTGTCCGCGATTCCGGTCCGGCTTCATGGCCGCCAGGTACGTTTCGTCATCCAGGACGCCGGCCTCGACTTGTGCCTGGAGCTGGGCACGCAGGGCTTCCTGCCGGCGGCGCTGCCGCGCCAGCCCTGTGACGCCACCATCAGCGCCTCGCACCGGGATTTCCTGGCGCTTGCCCGGCGCTCCGAGGATGCGGACACGCTGTTCTTCATGCGCCGCCTGGTGATGGAAGGGGATACCGAAGTGGGCCTGCTGGTGCGCAACCTGCTCGATGCCGTCGAGCTCGATCGCCTCGGGCTCCTGCGCTTTGCGCCCTGGCGGGTGCTGGCGCAGGCGCATGGCCTGATGCGCGCGCGCTCAGGCGGGCGTCGGGTGTTGTGGTGAGTCGCGGCCCCAGCCCGGCAACAGGCCCGGCAAGTCCAGTTGCGCCAGCACGCGATCGACCACGAAGTCGACGAGGTCCTGCAGGCTTTGCGGCTGCTGGTAGAAGGCCGGGCAGGGCGGCATCACCGTCGCGCCCAGGCGGGCAAGGCGCGCCATATTGTTGAGGTGCAAGGCGGAAAACGGCATTTCGCGCGGCAGCAGGATAAGCCGGTGGCCTTCCTTCAGCACCACGTCCGCGGCGCGCTCGATCAGGTTGTTGCTGAGGCCGGCGGCAATGGCGGCCAGGGTGCCCATGCTGCAGGGACAGATCACCATGCGCCGTGGCGCGCCGGAGCCCGAGGCCGGCGCCGCGGTCCACTCGTGCTTGCCGAGCACGCGCAGGATGCCCTTGGTGCTGCCGCAACGCGCGCGCCAGGCTTGCGCCGCCGCGTCGCTGTCGGCGGGCAATTCGAAGTCCATCTCGAGGCGCAGGACTTCGCGCGCGGCATCGGACACCAGCAATAATACCTCCTGTTCGCGCTCGAGCAGCGCGCCCAGCAGGGTCAGGGCATAGGGCATGCCGGATGCGCCGGTAATGGCGAGGGTGAGGCGGGGATCGACTGTCATGAAAACACTCCAGAATTTTTATTCATTCAGCACCTGTCCCGGCAGGTCGGGATTCATCCCGGCAGACACCGGGCAGCACTCTCTACCGGATAAGGTTTGTAACCGGAGCGACCGTGAAATTCCTTGATCTGCGCGAGTTTCTGGCTTTTCTTGAACGCGAGGGCGAATTGCGCCGCATTCGCCAGGAGGTGGATCCGCACCTTGAGGTCACCGAGATCTGTGACCGCGTGCTGCGCCAGGGCGGCCCGGCGTTATTGTTCGAGAATCCGCGCGGCAGCCGAATGCCGCTGCTCGCCAATCTCTTTGGTACGCCGCGGCGCATCGCGCTGGGCATGGGCCTCAAGGATCCGTCGGAGCTGCGGGCGCTCGGCCTGCGCCTGGCCGAACTGCGTGCGCCGCAGGGCCTTGCCGCACGCGGACTGTTCAATCAATTGCCGCTGGTCAAGCAGGTCCTGGACATGGCGCCACGCATTGTCGGCAGTGCGCCCTGCCAGGAGCGGATGCTCGAGGGCGCGGCTGTCGACCTGGGCCTGCTGCCCATCCAGACCTGCTGGCCGGGCGATGTGGCGCCGCTGGTGACCTGGCCGCTCGTCATCACCCGGGGGCCGGAGCAGGATCGCCTCAATGTCGGCATCTACCGCCAGCAGGTCATCGCTCGCAACCGGCTCATCATGCGCTGGCTCTCGCATCGCGGCGGCGCGCTCGACTACCAGGCCTTTCGCGCCCGTCATCCCGGCCAGCCCTTTCCGGTCGCGGTGGCCATTGGCGCCGATCCGGCCACCATCCTGGCCGCCGTCACTCCGATCCCCGATTCGCTGTCGGAGTTTGCCTTTGCCGGCCTGTTGCGCGGTGCGAAGACGCAGCTGGTGAAATGCCGGTCGCATGGACTGCTGGTGCCCGCCAGCGCGGAAATCGTGCTCGAGGGTTTCATTTATCCCGACGATGAGGCCGACGAGGGCCCGTTTGGCGATCACACCGGCTATTACAACGAAGTGGCGCGCTTTCCGGTCTTTACCGTGGAGCGCATGACCATGCGCGCGCAGCCCATCTACCACAGTACCTATACCGGCCGCCCCCCGGATGAGCCCGCCGTGCTCGGGGCCGCCATGAATGAGCTCTTTGTGCCGCTGCTGCAGCAGCAGTTTCCGGAGGTGCAGGATTTCCACCTGCCCCCGGAAGGCTGCTCCTACCGCATCGCTGTGGTCAGTATCCGCAAGCAGTACGCCGGCCATGCGCGGCGCGTGATGATGGGCATCTGGTCCTTCCTGCGCCAGTTCAGTTATACCAAGTTCATCATCGTCGTTGACGAGGATGTGGATATCCGCTCGTGGAACGACGTGATCTGGGCCGTCACCACGCGCATGGACCCGGCCCGCGACACACTGCTGGTCGAGGGCACGCCGATCGACTATCTCGACTTTGCCTCGCCGGTTCCGGGGCTCGGCTCCAAGATGGGACTGGACGCCACCCACAAGTGGCCGGGCGAGACGACGCGCGAGTGGGGGCGGGCGATTGCCCGCGACCCGGCAGTGGTGGCGCGGGTCGACCAGCTGTGGCGTGAACTGGGATTGTAGATACCTGGCAGGATTTCCGCTGAAGTCTTGACCGGTGTCATGGTGGCAGGAGCGACGGCGGGCAGAATGCCGCCAGCCAGTCTCCCGCAGCGTCATTCTGGCGGGATTCAGGCGCGAGTTTCTGCTACTGCCCTGCACCGGACGGGCTATCTCCACGGAGAGGTGCGGTGATCGCGGCGGCGGGTTCATGCTGGAGGCATGAACCCGACACCTGTCATCGAGGAATTGTCATGTCCCATTTATCCACGCCCACTTTCCAGCCCCTGCGCATCGCGGTGCTGACCATCAGTGATACCCGCAACTTCGGGAATGACACTTCCGGCCAGGCCCTGGCGGACCTGCTGCAGGCCGCCGGCCACGTGCTCGCCGAGCGCGCGCTGGTCATCGACGATGTCTGGCAGATCCGGGCGCGAGTTGCGCAGTGGATCGCCGATCCGTCGGTGCAGGTGGTGATCATGACCGGCGGCACCGGCTTTACCGCGCGCGACAATACGCCGCAGGCGGTCGCGCCCCTGCTCGACAAGCAGGTGGAGGGTTTTGGCGAGCTGTTCCGCCAGGTTTCCATCGCCGAGATTGGCACCTCCATGATGCAGTCGCGCGCCCTGGCCGGTCTTTCCAACGGCACCCTCGTGGCCTGCCTGCCGGGCTCGACCGGCGCCTGCCGCACGGGCTGGAACCAGGTGCTGCAGGCGCAGCTCGACAGCCGTACCCGGCCCTGCAATTTCGTGCCTCATCTCAAGAGCCTGCCGGAGCAGGTCGTTGTGGCCTGCGCGAGTCGCGCCTTATGAGCGCCTGCGACAGCGGCGCCTTGACCCCGGTCGACCAGGCCATTGCCACGCTGCTGGAGTGCGCGCCGGCGCCACCGCCGGTCGAGCAGGTGGCGCTGGCCCAGGCCCTCGGGCGGGTGCTCGCCGAGGATATCGTCGCGCCCGCCGATGTGCCGGCCTGGGACAACAGCGCCATGGACGGCTATGCCCTGCGCGCCGCCGACCTGCCACTGGCCGGAGGATGGCTGCCGCTGGCGGCGCGCATCGCCGCGGGCGAGGCGGCGGAGGATCCGCTGCCGGCGGGTCATGCCGTGCGCATCTTCACCGGCGCGCCCCTGCCCCCGGGCGCCGATACGGTGGTGGCGCAGGAAAACTGCGAGGCCGAAGGCAATCGCGTGCGCCTGCCCGCGATCCGCCACGGCGAACATGTCCGTCATCGCGGCGAGGAGCTGATTGCCGGCGTCGTGGTGCTGGGCGCCGGAAAACGCCTGCGCCCGCCCGAGCTGGGCCTGCTCGCCAGCCTCGGCTGCGCGCAGGTGCCGGTGTATCGCCCCTTGCGCGTGGGCCTGCTCTCCAGCGGGGATGAATTGCGCGAGCCGGGTGAGCCGCTGGCGCCCGGTCAGATCTACAACGCCAACCGCTACAGTGTCGGCGCCATCCTGACCCGGCTGGGCTGCAGCGTGCGCGACTTCGGCATTGTCGAGGACACGCTGGCCGCCACCCGCGAGGCGCTGCGCCGCGCAGCCGGCGACTGCGACGTGCTCATAAGTTCCGGCGGCGTTTCGGTGGGCGAGGAAGACCATATCAAGCAGGCCGTGCGCGACCTGGGTTCCCTGCAGCTGTGGCGGCTGGCCATCCAGCCGGGCAAGCCGATGGCCTTCGGCGAGGTGGCCGGCACGCCCTGGCTGGGTCTGCCCGGCAATCCGGCCGCGGCGCTGGTGACGGCGCTGGCGGTGGCGCGCCCCTTCCTGCTGCGCGCACAGGGTCTCGCCGCGGTGCTACCACCGGCGCTGGAGCTGCCTGCCGGTTTTGACTGGCCCGCGCCACGGACGCGCCGGCAATACCTGCGCGCGCGCCTCGAGGCCGATGCCGTCGGAAAGCTCTGCGTTGTTCCCCATCCGCGGCAGGGTTCCGCTATGCTGACAGCTGCCGCCTGGTCGGACGGGCTGGCGGTGATCGAAGCCGGTCGCCAGCTGGTGCGCGGGGAAGGCGTCACCTTCCTGCCTTATGAATTACTGCTGCAATAGCAATTGCAGGACATGGCCGGTTTCCGGACCGGCCTTTAGCAGAGGGATTGCCATGAAGTTGCTGAACGCGCTGCGCTCGCTCGTTTTTTATATCGGCTACGCGCTGACGCTGGTGCTTTCCAGTGTGCTGATGACCGTGCTGGGCGTGCTGACTTTTCGCAAGGCAGCGCAATGGATCGGAGTGGCCTGGTGCCGGCTGGCCTTATGGTGGGCGCGCGTGGTCTGCGGTATCCGCTACGAAGTCACGGGCCGGGAAAATATCCCGGCCGGCGGCGTGCTGGTGCTGGCCAAGCACGAGAGCGTGTGGGAAACCCTGCTGCTGCAAAGCCTGTTCTACCCGGCCGCCACCGTGCTCAAGCGTGAGCTGTTGTGGATTCCCTTCTTTGGCTGGGGCCTGCGTTACTCCGATCCCATCGCCATCAATCGCGCCGAGCGCACCAACGCCCTCAAGGCGGTGCTGCGCCAGGGCGCCGACCGCCTGCGCAACGGTCGCCGCATCGTGATCTTTCCGGAAGGCACGCGCGCCCGTCCGGGCGAGGCGCTGCCGTATTCGGTGGGGGGCGCCATGCTGGCGGTGCGTACCGGCGTGCCGGTCGTGCCCGTTGCGCTCAACTCCGGCGACTGCTGGCCGCGCGGCACCATGATCAAGACCCCGGGCCTGATCCGCGTGATCATCGGCCGGCCGCTGGACGTGACCGACCTCTCGGCCAAGGCGCTCAACGCGCAGGTGGAGGAGTGGATCGAGGCGCAGGTGCGCGGCCTGCGCGATGCCGCGCTCACGTCCCTGCCGGCGCCGACCTGAGGACAGGCGGAACTGACCGGCGCACCGGGCTCGCCCGGGCGCCGTTCAGGCCGGCGCCTCCCTTGCCGCGCCATTCCTGCCACTTCGCCAGGCCTGTTCAGGCCAGTCGCGCATCCTTGAGCACCAGGCGGCTCACTTCGACGAATACCCGGTCGCTTTCCTCCGCCGTGCAATCCGCATGCGCGCGCTTGCGCAGGCCAAGCTGGCTCAACGTCACATGCGCGTCGGGGACGATGCCGTGGCGCTCCAGGCAGTGCTGCACGCAATGCAGCGCGCAGCCATCGAGGGCGAGGATGCGCCGGCCGGACGCGGCCTTTGTCACCAGCGGCGCGACATCGCCACCGACGCCGGCGATGCAGGACATTTCGGCCAGTCCGCTGCGGTCCAGCCGGATCGCGATGGCATTGGCCAGCTGCGCCACGTTGGAGCAGCCGGAGCAGGAATACACGAGCGGTAGCGAAGTGTCGGGCATGGCGGCCTCACGACGTCGGAATTCACCGCCTGCAGGCGCAGCCGGTATGAAAAAAAGGCCAGCCACGACCACCGCACTACTCGTTGTAGGCGAGGAGGGCCTGCTGGTCGAGCACATGGATGCGGCGCCGGTCGATGCGGATCAGTCCGGAGTCGACAAAGCGGTGCAGGATGCGCGAGAAGGTTTCCGGCTGGATGCCGAGGCGCGAGGCCACCAGGCATTTCGGCACGTCAAAATCGATGACATCCCCGCCGTTTTCCTGCTCCAGCAACAAGTAGCGGATCACCCGTTGCCCGGCATTGGCCAGCGTCAGCGTGTCGATCTCGTTGAGGCGCTGGTGCAGGCGCACGCTGAGGGTGGCGAGGATGTCGAGGCAGATCTGCGGATGCTCCTCCAGCAGGCGGCGATAAGTGCTGCCTTCAATGCTGACGAGGACGCTGGGCTTGAGCGCGGTGGCGGAGACCGGGTACACCTTGACGCCGGTAAAGAGCAGGGCCTCCGCGAAGGACTGGCCGGGCTTGATGACCTCGACGAGCTTGTCGCGGCCATTGCCGAAGGAGCGGTGCAGCTTGACCTGGCCCTCGGCGAGATAATAGAAGCGCTCGGCCTTGTCGCCCTGGTGAAAAAGCGTGCTGCCATTGTCGAGCTTTTTCAGGTGGGCGCGGCTGCATAACTCGCGCATCGGCTCTTCGGGCAATTTCTGGAAGAGATGGTGGTGGCGCATGGCCTGCAGGATGGTCGGATCACTTAGCATGGGATACCTCCGCTTGACCCAGACTAACGGCTGAGTGACAAGTCTGCCTGTCCCTGCAGGGCTAACCCCAAAGAGGGAGGCCATGCGCACAGCAATCGGTATTCTCCTGCCAGGAAGTGTCCGTCCACGCAGCATGGCGTGATCCGGCCGCGGCGACCTTGCCCATGGTCAAGAGTCCGCGAAGAGGCGGAAGTGCAGGCCGCCGGCGCCATGCCGGCATTGACGCTACGCATGTTATTCGGGCAAATGCTGCCCTATCCTGACGCCATTGCGCCGGCAACGACAGCAGGCGGCAACTGTTCCGGCACGTCAGGACACTATTCGGGAGGCAAGGTGAATTCAGAAAAACTGCTGGAAAACAACCGCTTCTGGGCGGAGTCGCTGCGCGCGCGCGACCCGGAGTTCTTCGAACGGCTCGCCCGGCAGCAGAAGCCGGAGTTCCTCTGGATAGGCTGCTCCGACAGCCGCGTGCCCGCCAATGAAATCGTGGGACTGATGCCGGGCGAGCTGTTCGTGCATCGCAACGTGGCCAATATGGTGGTGGCCACCGACATGAACTTCCTGTCGGTGCTGCAGTATGCGGTGGATGTGCTCAAGGTGCGCCAGGTGATTGTCTGCGGCCACTATGGCTGCGGCGGCGTGCGTGCGGCGCTGTCGCATGAGGAGCTGGGCCTGATCGACAACTGGTTGCGCGCGCTCAAGGCCCTGTATCACCAGAACCGGAGCAGTTTTACGGATCTGGACGAGGAGGCCGGCGTCAACCTGCTGTGCGAGCTCAATGTGCGCCGCCAGGTGCGCAATGTCTGCCACACCACCATCGTGCAGAATGCCTGGGCGCGGGGCCAGGAGCTGGTGGTGCACGGCTGGATCTACGGCATCAAGGACGGCCTGATCAAGGACCTTGATACTACCCTGAGCGCCCGCGACCAGCTGGACGATACCTTCCTCTACGAGGCCTGACCCTACTTCAGGTTTTCCGTCGCCCATACCGCGGCGTCCACGCGCGAACGCGCGCCGATCTTGTGCAGCAGGCTTTTCACGTGCGTCTTCACCGTGCCCTCGCTGATGCCGAGCTTGTTGCCGACCATCTTGTTGCTGTTGCCCTCGGCGATCATGCGCAGCACATCCTTCTCGCGCGGCGTGAGGTCGACGATGGACTGCGGCGCCGGCGTGCGCAGCGATTGCGCCAGCACCGCGGTCAGGGACGGACTCACCTCGAGGCTGCCCGCCAGCACGTGGCGGATCTGCTGGATGATGATTTCCGGCTTCACGTCCTTGAGCAGGTAGCCGTCGGCGCCGAAGCGCAGGGCGCCGCGCACGTCCTGTTCCAGGTCGGAGACCGTGTAGAGCAGGATCTTGCCGGTGAAGCCCGCCTGCCGCAGCCGCTTTAGGGTCTCGATGCCGTTCATCACCGGCATGTTGTTGTCGAGGATGATCAGTTCGGGCGCGATGCCCGGCAGCAGGGCGAGGGCTTCCTCGCCATTGCCGGCTTCGCCGATGACAAGGAAGTCGTCCTCGAGCTCCAGCAGCTGGCGCAGTCCCTGGCGCAGCAGCGGGTGGTCGTCGACCAGCAGGACCGTGTGGCGGTGGGGCGTGTTCATGCGGGTGACCTCTCGGGCGGGGCGCCCAGGAAATGGGGAGAAAAACTCAGTCGCACGGCGGTGCCATGGGGCTGGCGCGAGGTGACGGACAGCGTGCCCTTCAGGCTGCTGGCGCGCTCGCGCATGATGGCGATGCCGTGATGCTGGCGCTGGTCGAAGTCCAGCGAGAGGCCGACGCCGTCGTCCTCGATGGCGAGTTCGACCTGCTCGCCGTTTTGCGCCAGGCGCACCTGCACCTCGCTGGCGCGGGAGTGGCGCACGCAGTTGGACAGCGCCTCACGCATGATCTGCAGCAAGTGTACCTGCTCACTGGCCGCGAGGGGGAGGGCGAGGGAGTCCGCGGCCAGGGTGACATGCAGGTTGCCACGGCGCGAGAACTCCTGCACCGCGTCGTCCATCGCCTGGGCCAGGCCGCCATCCTCCACGCGCAGGCGGAACGTCACCAGCAGCTCGCGCAATTGCTGGTAGGCGCTCTCGATGCCGTTGCGCATTTCGGCGATCACGCCTCCCAGGGTGTCCTCAAGGCCGTTGCGCTGCACGATCTTGTCGAGGCGGCTGGCCTGCATGTTGAGGTAGGTGAGGGCCTGGGCCAGCGAGTCGTGCAGTTCGCGCGCAATGGTATTGCGCTCGTCCATGAGCACCAGCCAGTGCTTCTGCTCGCGCTGTGTCTCGATCATGAGGGCGGTGCCGACGAGGTCGGCCAGGGCCTGGATCAGCTCCGACTCCCAGTCCGCCGGCGGCCGCTGGTCCCGGAAGGCGGCGCGCAACTCGCCCAGGCTCTGGCCCTGGCTCAGCACATCGAAGCTCATCTGCTCCGGTGCGTGCTTGCGGTCGCAGGTCGAGCAGTCGAGGCGCGAGCAGATTTCCCGCGAGGCATTGCCCTGCAGCGAGATCAGCTTGCCCGCCGGCTCCTGCACCGGCGGGGTGAGGCAGAGCGTGAGTTCGAGACCGGGCAGCTGCTGCTGGAAGCGGGTGATCAGGTCTTCCAGGACACTGGCGCCGGTCTGGGTGGTGGTGGCGATATGGCGGGAGCTTTGCAGCAGCAGCCCGAGCGCCGTGTTAGCCACCTCCAGGTGCCGCGTCTTTTGCGCCACCCGCGACTCCAGGGTGCGATGCGACTCCTCGATGGTCGAGGCCATGGCGTTGAAGCTCAGGGCGAGCTTGCCAAGCTCGTCCTCGGACCGGTAGTCGACGCGGGCCGAGAATTCACCGCTGCGGAATTTCTCGTTGGCCTCGACCAGCTCGTGCAGGGGCCGGATGACGCCGCTTTCCAGCTCATACATGCCGATCAGCAGCACCATCACGGTAATGAGCAGCGCCGTTCCCTGGATCATCAGCTGCCAGTTCTGGCGACGTTCGCTTTGCTGCTGCAATTGCCGAGTCAGGGCGTCGAGTTGCGCCACGAAGCTGTCGGCGTTGCGCAGGAAGTGCTCCGGCTGTCCCTGCACGAGAGCCGGCCGCATGTCCTCGCGCCAGCGCGCGAGGATGGCGCGGTGGGCTTCCGCCAGCCCCTCGCTCGGGTGCAGTTCCAGTGCCTGCCGGATGTTCGGGCTCTCGAGCCGCTGCTCGAGGTCGTCGGTCAGGCGGCGCAGTTCGGCCGGCGCCACCTTGGCCTCGATATGCCAGCTCAGGCGGTAGGTGGCCATGCGCGCGGAGCCGGCGGTATTGATGGCGGCGGCGTCCTTCTCGCTGATCCAGGCGATGAGGCCGGCGCTGAAGGCGCTCAGCATCGCAAACGTGGCGATGATGGCCACCGAAAAGCCGGCGCGGGCGGGCAGGGAGCTTCGTAACCAGCTCAGCATGGGCGCTCTCCCTCTAAAGAGTCATGGGTCAGGCTCAACTGAGAGCCATTTCGTATCCAGCTGTTTTACATGGTGTTTCTCTGCGGCCGCCCTCTCTCTTTGGAGAGAGGGCGGCCGCATTGGCCCAAACGCGGGCCCGGCAAGACTTGATGCGCATCAAGTGGAAGGGGGGGGGCGGTTTGTAGAGTCCGCTCATTCCAGGCAACGAGAGACCCGAGTGATGAGCTCCCTGACAACCCCCCGCGGGCTGGTGCTGGGTACGAGCACCTTCGCTTTTACCGTCTGTTTCATGGTGTGGATGATGTTCGCCGTGCTGGGCATTCCCATCAAGCACATGCTGAACCTCAACGAGACCCAGTTCGGGCTGCTGGCGGCGACGCCGGTCCTTTCCGGCTCGCTGGTCCGCCTGCCGCTGGGGGTCCTTACCGACCGCTTCGGCGGTCGCATCGTCTTCTTCCTGCTGATGATGGTCTGCGTGCTGCCCCTGTACCTGATCAGCTACGCCACCGAGTACTGGCACTTCCTGGTGCTGGGGCTGTTCGTCGGCCTGGCTGGCGGCTCCTTCTCGGTGGGGGTGGCCTATGTCGCGCACTGGTTCGACAAGCGCAACCAGGGCTTCGCCATGGGCATCTTCGGCGCGGGCAACGCCGGCGCCGCGGTCACCAAGTTCCTGGCCCCGGCGATCATCGCCGCCGCCAGCTGGCAGATGGTGCCCAAGGTCTACTCCGCCATCCTCTTCGTCACCGCGCTCCTGTTCTGGTTCCTGACCACCGAGAACCGCAACCACCTGGCCCCCAGGTCCGTCAGCCTGCGCGAGCAGCTCGAGGTCCTGCGCGATCATGATGTGTGGCGCTACTGCCAGTACTACTCCATCGTCTTTGGCGGCTATGTGGCGCTCTCGCTGTGGATGACCAAATACTACGTCGAGGAATACGGCTTCGGTCTGCAGACCGCCGCCTTGCTCGCCGCCTGCTTCTCACTGCCGGGCGGTATCCTGCGCGCCTTCGGCGGCTGGATGTCGGACCGCTGGGGCGCGCACAGCGTCACCCGCTGGGTGATGTGGGTCAGCTGCATGTGCCTCTTCCTGCTCTCATATCCGCCGACCGATTTCACCGTCCATACCGTCAGCGGCCCGGTGACCTTCCATATCGGCCTCAACGCCGCGGTCTTCACGGGCCTGCTCTTCATCGTCGGCATCGCCTGGGCCTTCGGCAAGGCCTCGGTCTTCAAGTACATCTCGGACGAGTTCCCCGACCGCATGGGCGTGATCTCCGGCATCGTCGGCCTGGTCGGCGGCCTCGGCGGCTTCCTGCTGCCCATCATGTTCGGCGCGCTCGTCGACCTCACCGGCGTGCGCTCCTCCAGCTTCATGCTGCTGTTCGGGATCATCTGGGTCTCGCTGAGCTGGATGTACCTCACTGAGATCCGCAAGGCCCCGGCCCGCAAGCCTGCCGCCCTCGGCGCATTGCCCAACGCTTCCTAATATCCAGGAGAATCACCATGAGCTTGAATCAGACTCCGCTGGCGACCCCCGCCACCGGCCCGGTCATCAGCGACTGGCGTCCCGAGGATGCCGGCTTCTGGGACAGCACCGGACGCAATGTCGCCAGCCGCAACCTGTGGATCTCCATTCCCGCGCTCTTCCTCGCCTTCGCGGTGTGGATGGTGTGGAGCACGGTGACGGTGCGCCTCAACAGCATCGGCTTCACGTTTACTACCGACCAGCTGTTCTGGCTGGCTGCGCTGCCGGCACTCTCGGGCGCCACGCTGCGCATTTTTTATTCCTTCATGGTGCCGGTGTTCGGCGGTCGTCGCTGGACCGCCATCAGCACCGCCTCCTTGCTGATCCCGTCGATCTGGATGGGCTTCGCGGTGCAGGACCCGACCACGCCCTATAGCGTGTTCGTGCTGATCGCGCTGCTGTGCGGATTTGGCGGCGGCAATTTCGCCTCCAGCATGTCCAATATCAGCTTCTTCTACCCCAAGGCCCAGCAGGGCACGGCGCTCGGCCTCAACGCCGGCCTCGGCAACCTCGGCGTCTCGGCGATGCAGTTCCTGGTGCCCCTGGTCATCACCTTCAGCGTCTTTGGCGCCATCGCCGGCGCTCCCCAGACGCTCAAGGACGGCGGCCAGCTGTGGCTGCAGAACGCCGGCTTTGTCTGGGTGCCCTTCATTGTCGTGATCGCCGTGGTGGCTTGGTTCGGCATGAACGACCTCGCCACCGCGCGCGCGTCCTTCAGTGACCAGGCCGTGATCTTCAAGCGCAAGCACAACTGGCTGATGTGCTGGCTCTACCTGGCCACCTTCGGCTCCTTCATCGGTTACGCCGCCGGCTTCCCGATGCTGATCAAGACCCAGTTTCCCTCTGTTGACCCGCTGAAGTTCGCCTTCCTGGGTCCCCTGGTGGGCGCGCTGATCCGCCCCATCGGCGGCTGGCTGTCCGACCGCGTCGGCGGCGCCCGCGTCACGCTGTGGAATTTCGTGGTGATGATCGTCGCCGTGTTCGGCGTGCTCGCCTTCCTCCCCGAGCAGGGCCAGGGCGGCAACTTCTACGGCTTCCTCGCCATGTTCATGGTGCTGTTCATCACCACCGGCATCGGCAACGGCTCCACGTTCCGCATGATTCCGGTGATCTTCCGGACCCTGCACGAGCGCAGCGACAAGGGCGGCAACGCCGGCAGCCGCGAGGTGGCCCTCAAGGCCGCTGCCAAGGAATCCGCCGCGGTGCTGGGCTTCAGCTCGGCAATCGGCGCCTACGGCGGCTTCTTCATTCCCAAGACCTTCGGCAGCTCGGTGAAGCTGACCGGCGGGCCGGAAATGGCGCTCTACATCTTCATCGCCTTCTATGTCACCTGCATCGCCGTGACCTGGTACTGGTACGCCCGCAAGAAGGCTGACGTGCCCTGCTGAGACCGAGCCTGGCGCCACACAATCCATGACGGGGCAGGGCGGACCTGCTCCCTCCGAGAGGTAAAAAAGATGAGTCATCTACTCGACCAGCTGCGCTTCTTCACTAAAAAGAAGGGTGAGTTCGCGGACGGCCATGGCGAAACCCGGCAGGAATCGCGGGACTGGGAAAACGTCTACCGTGCGCGCTGGCAGTACGACAAGATCGTGCGCTCCACCCACGGCGTGAACTGCACCGGTTCCTGCTCCTGGAAGATCTATGTCAAGAACGGCCTGATCACCTGGGAAACGCAGCAGACCGATTATCCGCGCACGCGCCCGGACCTGCCCAACCACGAGCCCCGCGGCTGCCCGCGCGGCGCCAGCTACAGCTGGTACATCTACAGCGCCAACCGCGTTAAGTATCCCAAGATCCGCAAGCCGCTGATGCAGCTCTGGCGCGAGGCGCGCAAGACGCTGGGCCCGGTCGAGGCCTGGGCCAGCATCGTCGAAGATAAAGCCAAGGCCGAATCCTACAAGAGCAAGCGCGGCCTGGGCGGCTTCGTGCGCTCGAGCTGGGACGAGGTCAACGAACTGATCGCGGCGGCGAATGTCTACACCGCCAAGCAGTACGGCCCCGACCGCATCTTCGGCTTCTCGCCGATTCCCGCCATGTCCATGGTCAGCTACGCCGCCGGCAGCCGCTACCTGTCGCTCATCGGCGGCGTCTCCATGAGCTTCTACGACTGGTATTGCGACCTGCCGCCGGCCTCGCCCATGGTCTGGGGCGAGCAGACCGACGTGCCGGAATCGGCCGACTGGTACAACTCGAACTACATCATCGCCTGGGGCTCCAATGTGCCGCAGACGCGTACCCCTGACGCCCACTTCTTCACGGAAGTCCGCTACAAGGGCGCCAAGACCGTCTCGATCACGCCCGATTATTCGGAAGTCGCCAAGCTCACCGACCTCTGGCTGAACCCCAAGCAGGGCACCGATGCGGCGCTCGCACAGGCCTTCAATCATGTGATCTTCAAGGAATTCCACCTCGAGAAGCCGAGCGCCTACTTCACCGATTACGTGCGCCGCTACACCGACCTGCCCATGCTGGTGCTGCTGGAGCCGCATGGCGAGGGCCTTGCGCCGACGCGCTTCCTGCGTGCCTCCGACCTGTCCGCCAACCTGGGCCAGGACAACAACCCGGAATGGAAGACCATCGCCTTCGATGGCAAGTCGGGCGAGCTGGTCTCGCCGCTGGGCTCCATCGGCTATCGCTGGGGCGAGTCGGGCAAGTGGAACATCGAGCCACGCGAAGGCGGCGAGGGCCGCGACGTCGAGCTCAAGCTGTCGTTCATCGATGACGCCGCCAGCGCCGTCGAAGTCGCCTTTCCCTACTTTGGCGGCCAGCTGCACGAACACTTCGCCCATGTCGAGGGCGAGGAAGTCCAGTTCCGCCGCGTGCCCAGCCACGAGCTGACCCTGGCCGACGGCCGCCGCGTGCGCGTCGCCACGGTGTTCGACCTCAACGCCGCCGGCCTCGGCATCGATCGCGGCCTTGGTGGCAAGAACGTGGCCAAAAGCTACGACGAGGCCACCGTGCCCGGCACCCCGGCCTGGCAGGAAAAGATTACCGGCGTCAGCCGCGAGAAGGTCATCCAGGTCGCGCGCGAGTTCGCCGACAACGCCGACCGCACCCGCGGCAAGTCCATGATCATCGTCGGCGCGGCGATGAACCACTGGTACCACATGGACATGAACTACCGCGGCCTCATCAACATGCTCATGCTCTGCGGTTGCGTCGGGCAGAGCGGTGGCGGCTGGGCGCACTACGTGGGCCAGGAAAAGCTGCGTCCGCAGTGCGGCTGGCTGCCGCTGGCCTTCGGCCTCGACTGGAGCCGGCCGCCGCGCCAGATCAACTCCACGAGCTTCTTCTATGCCCACTCCTCGCAGTGGCGCCACGAGAAGATGAGCATCCACGAGGTGCTGTCGCCGATCGCGGACAAGTCGAAGTTCCCCGAGCACATGCTGGACTACAACATCCGCGCCGAGCGAGCCGGCTGGCTGCCCAGCGCGCCCCAGCTCAACCGCAATCCGCTGCAGGTCTGCCGCGAGGCGGCGGCGGCGGGCATGGACCCGAAGGAATACGCCCTGAAGTCGCTGAAGGACGGTTCGCTGCGCTTTGCCTGCGAGCAGCCGGACCATCCCGACAACTTTCCGCGCAACATGTTCATCTGGCGCTCCAACCTCATGGGCTCCTCCGGCAAGGGCCACGAGTACATGCTCAAGTACCTGCTGGGCACGCCCAAGCACGGCGTGATGAACGAGGACGTGGGCAAGCGCGACGGTCTCAAGCCGACCGATGCGGAGTGGGTGGCCGATGGCCCCACCGGCAAGCTCGACCTGCGTGTACTCCGACATCGTGCTGCCGACGGCGACCTGGTACGAGAAGGACGACCTCAATACATCGGACATGCATCCCTTCATCCATCCGCTGTCCGCGGCCATCGACCCGGCCTGGGAGTCGCGCTCGGACTGGGAAATCTACAAGGGCATCGCCAAGAGCTTCTCGGAAGTGTCCGTCGGCCACCTGGGCGTCGAGAAAGACCTGGTGACCGTGCCGCTGCTGCATGATTCGCCGGGCGAACTGGCGCAGCCTTTCGGCGGCACCGACTGGAAGACCGCGGGCGTCGACCCGGTGCCGGGCAAGAACGCGCCGAACATGGTGGTGGTGGAGCGCGACTACCCCAACACCTACAAGAAGTTCACCTCGCTAGGTCCGATGCTGGAAAAGCTCGGCAACGGCGGCAAGGGCATCAACTGGAACACGGACGACGAGGTGAAGTTCCTCGGCGCCCTCAACCACAAGGTGCTGGAGCCGGGCATCAGCGAAGGCCGTCCGCGCATCAACAGCGCCATCGACGCCTGCGAAGTGGTGCTGTCGCTGGCTCCGGAAACCAACGGCCATGTCGCCGTCAAGGCCTGGGAAGCGCTCAGCAAGTTCACCGGCCGTGACCACAGCCACCTGGCGGTGGGCAAGGAACACGAGGCCATCCGCTTCCGCGACATCCAGGTGCAGCCGCGCAAGATCATCTCCAGCCCGACCTGGTCCGGCCTGGAAGACGAGCACGTGAGCTACAACGCCGGCTACACCAACGTCCACGAGTACATTCCCTGGCGCACCATCACCGGCCGCCAGCAGTTCTACCAGGACCATCCCTGGATGCAGGCCTTCGGAGAGCAGCTCATGAGCTACCGCCCGCCAATCAATACCCGCTCCATCGGCTACGTGCGCGGCAAGCGTCCCAATGGCAACAGCGAGATCGTGCTGAACTGGATCACGCCGCACCAGAAGTGGGGCATCCACAGCACCTATTCCGACAACCTGCTCATGCTCACGCTGAACCGCGGCGGGCCGGTGATCTGGCTGTCGGAGAAGGACGCGAAGAAGGCCGGCATTGTCGACAACGACTGGGTCGAGTGCTTCAACGCCAACGGCGCCCTGACGGCGCGCGCGGTGGTCAGCCAGCGCGTGAAGGAAGGCATGGTCATGATGTACCACGCCCAGGAACGCATCATCAACGTGCCGGGCTCGGAGACCACCAGGACCCGCGGCGGCCACCACAACTCGGTGACGCGCGTGGTGCTGAAGCCGACGCACATGATCGGCGGCTATGCCCAGCAGTCCTGGGGTTTCAACTACTACGGCACCGTGGGCTGCAACCGCGACGAGTTCGTGGTGGTGCGCAAGATGAGCAAGGTGGACTGGCTGGACGGTCCCAACGGCGACGCACTCCCGCGTCCGCTGCCGCAGGATATCGAGTGAGGGTGACGCCATGAAAATCCGTTCGCAAGTAGGCATGGTCCTTAACCTGGACAAATGCATTGGCTGCCATACCTGTTCGGTGACCTGCAAGAATGTGTGGACCAGCCGCGAGGGCATGGAATACGCCTGGTTCAACAACGTGGAAACCAAGCCCGGCATCGGCTATCCCAAGGAATGGGAGAACCAGGACAAGTGGAAGGGCGGCTGGGTGCGCAACGCCGACGGCAGCATCAATCCGCGCATCGGTGGCAAGTTCCGCGTGCTGGCGAACATCTTCGCCAATCCGGACCTGCCCACCATCGATGACTATTACGAGCCCTTCGATTTCGACTACCAGAACCTGCACACGGCGCCGATCTCCGAGCACCAGCCGGTGGCCCGGCCGCGCTCGCTGATCTCCGGCAAGCGCATGGAAAAGATCGAGTGGGGCCCGAACTGGGAGGAAATCCTCGGCACCGAGTTCGCCAAGCGCCGCAAGGACAAGAACTTTGATTCGGTGCAGGCCGACATCTACGGGGAGTATGAAAATACCTTCATGATGTACTTGCCGCGCCTCTGCGAGCACTGCCTTAACCCGACCTGCGCCGCGGCCTGCCCGAGCGGCGCCATCTACAAGCGCGAGGAGGACGGCATCGTCCTCATCGACCAGGAAAAGTGCCGAGGCTGGCGCATGTGCATCAGCGGCTGCCCCTACAAGAAGATCTACTTCAACTGGAAGAGCGGCAAGTCCGAGAAGTGCATCTTCTGCTACCCGCGCATCGAGGCCGGCATGCCCACGGTGTGCTCCGAGACCTGCGTCGGCCGCATCCGCTACCTGGGCGTGCTGCTCTATGACGCCGACCGCATCAAGGAAGTGGCGTCCACGCCCAGTGAGCAGGACCTTTATCAGAAGCAGCTGGAGATCTTCCTGGATCCGCACGATCCGGAAGTGATCAGGCAGGCCCTCAAGGACGGCGTCCCGCAGTCGGTTATCGACGCCGCCCAGGCCTCGCCGGTGTACAAGCTGGCCGTGGACTGGCAGCTCGCGCTGCCGCTGCACCCGGAATACCGGACCCTGCCCATGGTCTGGTACGTGCCGCCGCTGTCGCCCATCCAGAACGCCGCTGCGGCCGGCAAGGTCGGCATGAACGGCATCCTGCCGGACGTCGACAGTCTGCGCATCCCGGTGCGCTACCTGGCCAACCTGCTCACCGCGGGTGACGAGGCGCCGGTGAAGCTGGCCCTGAAGCGCCTGCTGGCCATGCGCGCCTACAAGCGTTCGCAGCACGTGGATGGCGTCGAGAACCTGGCGGTGCTGGAAGACGTCGGCCTGTCCCGCGCCCAGGCCGAGGACATGTACCGCTACCTGGCCATCGCCAACTATGAGGACCGCTTCGTGATCCCGAGCGCGCACCGCGAGGAAGCCATGAGCGAGGCCTTCGCCGAGCGCAACGGCTGCGGCTTCAGCTTTGGCTCCGGCTGCAACGGCTCGTCCGATCTCAATATGTTCGGCGGCAAGAAGGCCACCACGCGCGACGTCATCAAGACCGTGCAGCTCTGGGAGGAATAAGCATGAAGATCCTGAAAGTCATTTCCCTGCTGCTGGATTATCCCGTCGAGGCCCTGCAGGGCGCGCGCGGTGAACTCGCGGCCGCCATCGCCGGCGCCCGCGAGATCAGCCCCGCGCAGCGCCAGGCGCTGCAGGCCGTGCTCGATCGCGTCGCCGGCGGCGAGCTGCTCGACGCCCAGGAGGGCTATACCGAGCTCTTCGAGCGCGGCCGCTTCCTGTCACTGCTGCTGTTCGAGCACGTGCATGGCGAGTCCCGCGACCGCGGCCAGGCCATGGTCGACCTGATGGCCCAGTACGAGGCCGCCGGGTTTGCCATCGGCGTGCGCGAGCTGCCGGACTACATCCCCCTCTACCTGGAATACCTCTCGACCTGCGATGCGCAGACGGCCCGCGAGGGCCTGGCGGATGTCTCGCACCTGCTGGCCCTGCTGGCGGCCCGGCTCGAGGAGCGGGGCAGCGACTATTCCGCCTGCCTGCGCGCCCTGTTGCAGGTGGCCGGTGCGGAGCCCGCGGTGGCGATGGCGGAGGTGCAGGCCCAGGTGGCGCAGGAAGTGCGTGATGACACCCTGGCCGCGCTCGATGCCGAGTGGGAAGAGGAGGCCGTGAACTTCATGGCGGGCGAGGCCGACAGCAGCGCCTGCAGCGGCGCCGCGACACGGCCGTCCAAGGCCCGCGAGGATGTCGCGGTGCCGGTGCACTGGGTCGATTTCAAGCAAACCGCCGTCCCGGCGGGCAATCCCTGAACCGGGCGAGGAGAACGTCATGTCGAGTTTCAATTTTATGCTGTTCGGGGTGTATCCCTACGTGGCCCTGGCCATCTTCCTGGTGGGGAGCTGGGCGCGCTACGACCTGGCCCAGTACACCTGGAAAGCGCAGTCCAGCCAGATGCTGAGCAACAAGAACATGCGCGTCGCCAGCAACTTGTTCCATGTCGGCGTGCTCTTTATCCTGGCCGGCCACTTCGTGGGCCTGCTGACGCCGCATGCGCTTTACGAGCATGTGATCAGCACCCCCGACAAGCAGCTCCTGGCCATGGTCTCGGGCGGCTTCTTCGGTGTGCTCTGCCTGGTGGGGCTGCTCATGCTCATCTACCGCCGCATGACCGATGCGCGCGTGCGCGCCAGTTCCGGCACGGCCGACATTTTCATCCTCTGGGTGCTGCTCGCGCAGTTGCTGCTCGGGCTGGGCACGATCGTCGCCTCCACGCAGCACATGGACGGCTCGGTCATGGTGATGCTGGCCAACTGGGCGCAGAGCATCGTGACGCTGCAGCCGGCGGCCGCCGCCGAGGCCATTGCCCCGGTCGGCCTGGTCTACAAGCTGCACGTGTGGCTGGGGCTGACGCTGTTCGTCCTGTTCCCCTTCACCCGCCTGGTGCATATCGCCAGCGTGCCGGTGAAATACCTGGCGCGTAACTACCAGATCGTGCGCCAGAAAGGCTGAGGCGACGTCCGGTGGGACTTGATGTGGAGGCGCCTGGTTCCAGTCGTGGCGAAATGAATCAACAGCAATTTTCGGTGCCCGTTTTGGTGGGCACCGATTCCAAATGAATCAAGAGGTGAACATCATGGGCTGCGGATGTGGTGGTGGAGGCGGCGAGGGCGGTTGTGGTGGCGGCGAACGCCAGGCAAGCGCGCAACAGGCGCCAGCCGCGATGGCGGCAATGGCCGGCGCGGCGTCGGTGACGGCCGTGCAGAGTTTCACGCCCGGCAAACCGGGCGACAACACGGCGGGCAACGGACTCCTGCAGGTGGGGGAGCCGGCGGCGCGCCCGGCCAAACCCGCTCCCGCTGACAGCGAGGGCGAGTCCCCGCGCCTGATCGCCGGCAGCGAGCACCCGCCGGAGTGGCCCGTCATCCGGGTCAACGGCATGCCCATCGCTGAGGCCGCGCTGGCCCAGGAAATACAGTATCACCCGGCCGCGAGCCGCGAAGAGGCGCTCTATGCCGCCGCGCGCGCCCTGGTGATCCGCGAATTGCTGCAGCAACGCATCCTCGAACTCGGCCTCAAGGTGATCCTGGCGGCCGGGGAAAGCGAGGAGGAGGCTGCCATCCAGGCGCTTATCGCGCGCGAGGTGGCCCTTCCTGCCGTCGATGAGGCCGCGCTGCAGCGCTTTTATGAAAGCAACCGCCAGCGCTTCGTCTCGCCGCCGCTGATGGCGGCGCGGCATATCCTGCTCGGCGTTGCTCCCGACGACACCGAAGGGCGCAGCGAGAAGCGCGACGAGGCCCTGGCCCTGGTCGCGCAGCTGCAGCAAGGCGCGGACTTCGCGGCCCTTGCACGCGCCGCGTCGGTGTGTCCTTCCAGGGAGCAGGGCGGGGCGCTCGGGCAGATCAGCCGCGGCCAGACCGTGCCCGAGTTCGAGCGCCAGTTGCTGCGCCTGCCGGTGGGCCTGGCCTTGCAGCCGCTGGAATCGCGCTACGGCTACCACATCGTCGAGGTGCAGCAGCGCGTGGAAGGCCAGGCGCTGCCTTTCGAGGCGGTGCAGGCGTCCATTCGCCACGACCTCGAGATACGGGTCTGGCAGAAGGGCGTGGCGCAGTACCTGCAGACCCTGGTGGGCGCCGCCGACATCGAGGGCATCAACCTGGACGGAGCGGAGTCGCCCCTGCTGCAGTAGTCCACGAGGACAGTTTCACCATGAGCCAGAACCTGCTGGTGGACGGCCACGGTCGCCGCATCGACTACCTGCGCATCTCGGTCACCGACCGCTGCGATTTTCGCTGTGTGTACTGCATGGCCGAGCACATGACCTTCCTGCCGCGCGCCAGGGTGCTGACGCTGGAGGAGATCTACCGCACGGCGCGCCTCTTTACCGGGCGCGGCGTGCGCAAGATCCGGCTTACCGGCGGCGAGCCGCTGGTGCGCCAGGGCATCGTCGGCCTCTGCCGCCGCATCGCGGCGCTGCCGGGGCTCCACGAGCTGGTCATGACCACCAACGGATCGCGCCTGCAGGAGCTGGCCGTGCCCCTGGCCGAGGCCGGGGTCAAGCGCCTCAACATCAGCCTGGACAGCCTTGATCCGGAAAAGTTTCGCGCCATCACCCGCGTCGGCCATCTCGACGACGTGCTGCGTGGTATCGAGGCGGCGCGTGCGGCCGGCTTTGCCCGGCTCAAGATCAATGCGGTCATCATGAAGGGCCGCAACGAAACCGAAGTCGCGGACCTTGTCGACTTTGCCATCCGCAACGAAATCGACATCAGCTTTATCGAGGAAATGCCCTTGGGCGAAGTCGGTCGTGACCGCGGCGAGTCCTTCTTTTCCAGTGACGAGGTGCGCTCGCGCATCGCCGAGCGCCATGAATTGCTCGACAGCGTCGAGCAAAGCGGCGGCCCGGCCCGCTACCAGCGCCTGGCCCGGCATCCGCGCACGCGCATCGGCTTTATCTCGCCGCATTCCCATAACTTCTGCAGCACCTGCAACCGTGTCCGCCTGACGGCGGAGGGGCGCCTGCTGCTTTGCCTCGGTCATGAGAACTCCGTCGACCTGCTGGGGCTGCTGCGTCGCCATCCGCTCACGGATGCGCCCCTGCATGCCGCGCTCGACAAGGCGCTGCAGTCCAAGCCGCTCCGGCATGAGTTCAGCCGTGACGGCGAGGTGCAGATCGTGCGCTTCATGAATGCCAGCGGCGGCTGATCCAGCCGCGCGCGAAAATTTGCGATTCTTGTTCGCCATCAATTCCCGGCCTGTGGCCACTCGCTAGATTAAAAGCCACTGCGGCGCCGTCTCCCGCCGGCCGCCGCCCTGTAAGCATGAGGTGAAAAAGATGGCTGAATACTGCAGGCCACGGCAACCGGAACTGCTGCGCAAGCAGGATGGGAGGGTTGTGGCTTTCGACCTGGAGAAGATAGTCAGGGCCATTCACGCGGCAGGACAGGTCTCGGCCGAACTGGATGCCGATCATGCCCGGCTGATGGCCCGGATGGTGCTGGCCCGCCTCATGGATCGTGAAGCCCTTACCGTTGACGAGGTGCAGGCCGTCGTGGAGCGCGAGTTGATGGAGGCAGGCTGTTACGGCACTGCCCGCGCCTGCATCGTCCACCGCGAGCAGCGCAAGTCCAGCCAGGGGAGGGCGCTCGGCGCCAGCACTTGACGGCCTTGAACCGGTTCCATCAGTGAGTTTTGCATTTGGTCAGTCTGGGTTTATCCCGGATGAGCTGAGAGGCACTTCCGGCGAGCCGCGCCCGGCTCCCGGCAAGGCGGTCCGCCCGGATCGCATTTTGCGGACCCGTAGGCTTGCGGGCGCCGCGGGCGATGTGAAACGCATCGCCGGGGTGCCGGGTATTCCGGCGCCCCGCTTTTAATTCACCAGGGGCAGGCGTCCTTCTTCCTGCCTCCCTCGACCATAAAAAAGCCCGGCACTATGCCGGGCTTTTTTGTGATTGCCTGGGGGTCAGAGCTTGCAGGTCAGCTGCAGCCAGGCCTTTCGCGTATCGTTGGTGTAGCCCGCGACGGAGCCGCCATTGAACTCCGCGAATTTCAGCAGCAGGTTCATCTTCGGGGAGAGGTCACGGCCCACGGCGAAATCCACTTCCTCGCCATATTTGTCATCCGTCGCCTCGGCACGGAAGTCATGCGCCGCCAGCGTGAACCTGAAGCCGGCGGCCGTGGCCATCACCTTCAGGTTCGTGTCCTCGAGGCCATTCGCCGGTGTTGTCAGGAAACGGTCAGCCCAGCCATTGAAGGCGTGCAGGGTCGCCAGCGGCGTCTTGAAGCCTTTTTCCAGCACTTCCTGCTGCGCCTTAACTGTCACCGGCCCGAACTTGTAGCCCAGTTGCAGGTCGGTATAGCTGGCATCCGGCGCACCGGCCGCGGTGCCGTCGGCATAGTCCGTCTGGTCGGCAAAGGAGATTTCGTACAGGAAATTGGCAATGGCGCCGTCAACCCGCGCTCCCGCATGCTGCCAGGACGTGGTGGGCGCGCTCTTTTCCTCGATCGCGTAGTAGAAGGCCGACACCTTTGCCTGCGGGAAGGCGCTGTAGCGGATAGTGGCCAGCGGCGCCTCGACAATGCGCGTCACGCCATAGATGTTGTGCACACGCGAAAGGTAGGCCGCGTTCAGCGCCAGGTCCGGCACCGCGGTGTTGTTGCTGAAGCTCACCGCATCAAAGGTCTGGTCGTTCTGGCGCCAGCCCACATCGCCCACAAAGCGCGCATTGTCGTAAACGAGCTTCTGGCGACCGGCCCTGAAGCCGTAGCCTTCGAGGTAGGACTGGTTGACCTGGGTCAGCGCCGGGTCGGCGATCAGGCCGTAGCCGACATTGTTGTTGCCATAGCCGGTAGTGCCGCTGTTGTACTCGCCATTGCCGAGCGAACTCACGTTCTCGAATTCCAGGAAGGCCTTGAGGCCGTGGTAGTCGCCGGTCTGGTAGCCCAGCACCGTGCGCAGCGTTTCGGCATCGGTTTCCCGCGTCGTCTCGTAGTCCACGTATTCCGCGCGCAGGCGCAGGTCGAGAGTGGCCTTGCCGTTGTGGATGGCCTCGTGCAGCGCGTCCATTTCAGCGGGGAGGGCGCTTGCCAGGCCACTGGCCGAAGCCAGTGCCAGGGCGCTTGCCAGCAGGGATTTACGCATGATGTTGCCCTTTCTTTAGGAGATGGGCTAACGGTAACGAGTTGTTACAAGGGCACTCTTATCCGTCATCAAGATTGACGGGATATTTTTGCGGCGCCGCCTTAACTGGAACTGGAGCCCATCCCTGCAGGTCGGGATTCATCCCGACTTGAAAAGGGATGCAGAGCTTCTCCCGAGACAGGCGCTATCTGGCGCCCGCCAGCAAGGCCGGCGTATTGAGATTGGCCAGGCGCGGATCATCATCCGGACACTGCAGCGCCACCGCGCCCAGTTGCAGCAGCAAACGACGCGGACTGCGTTCACCAGCCTGCCAGGCCGCCTCGATGGCGTCGCCGAGACTGGCCGGGACAAGGCTGAACAGCGGCTCCCATTCCGCCCCCTGGCGCACCATGACGGGCCGGCCGGGATGGGCGAGGGCGCAGCGGCGCAGGTCCTGGATCAGCGCGGCATCCACCCGCGGTGCATCGCAAGGGAGTATCAGCAGCGCCTCATGACGCACGACGGCAAGTCCCGCCCGGATGCCCGCCAGCGGCCCGGGAAATTCCGGCTCGCTGTCCATGACGATACGGTCGGCAAATTCCGCGTAGCGATCCGCGTGGCGGTTGCAGGAGATGATGAGGTCATCGGTCTGCGGGCGCGCCTGCTCCTGCAGCCAGGCGATCAGGGGCCGGCCTTGCCAGTCGACCAGGCCCTTGTCCGCGCCGCCCATGCGGCTGCCACGGCCACCGGCGAGCAGGAGGATGGAGCAGGGGGGCAAGGGGGAGCTCAGCGTCATAAGGGCAAGCGGTTGTGGGCGAGGGGCCCTGAAGTGTCCCACGGGTGCCGGTCTGGCGTAAGGACCCGGAAGCCAGCTCAGGGGCTGCCAAGCATGGTAATGCCGGAGATCTGCCCGGGAATCACCTGTCCCTGATCCGGACATGGGGCGGGCGGATCGGCCAGCACGTTGAGTGCTCAAAGGTACTGGCTTAGGGCGTTAGGGGATCAATTGGCCCAAAGCTGATGCTGCTCAATAAAATGAGGGCATTGAACAAAAAATAGTCAACCTCACGTCGCACTGCGGTAATTACGGATTGAGCGGCCTAGGAAAAATGGGGTATATAGGCGCGGTTACAAATAAATAAAGTCGCAGGGATAGCGGTTGAGCCCACTGAGCTCGGCATCAAGCATTCCTAATGCTAAGCAAAATGGTGCATTGATGAGTCCTTTTTGGGCTCGTCCAGTTCAGGGGAACAGGAAGTTGTCCACTCTTTCTTATGCCTTCCGTAGTTGGCAGCTTTTTTCCATCATTACGATCCTGCACTTCTTGCAGAGACTCGCCTTTTTCGTTTTCCCGCTTGTCATCACATGCAACGCATTTGCAGCAGATGTCTTGGCGTCTGCCGAGATCGATGGCGAGCCGGTGACTGTCAATATCGTGACCTCCGGAGACCGGGCGCGCATCGGCTTTGAGGGTGTGGCGGGCCAGCTGTTGGGGCTGGCGGTGGCGATTCCCTCGACAACGGACTCGACCATCACGCTCTACAAGCCCGACGGCACGACGTTGCTGGCGAACTACGACTGCGATTCGCAGGGGCAGTATGCCGAGAACATCCACCGTGGCTGCTCGCGCAACCTGACCTTGCCGACCACCGGCCACTACGAGCTGCTGGTGGTGCCGGATAACAATGCGGCGCTGACCTTTATCACGACGCTGTCGACCAACCCGGCCGAGGGCGCAACGCTGGTCGAGAACGAGATCGCGCCGTTTTCCACCCCGCGCTCCGGCCAGGACCTGCGCATGTACTTCAGCGGCGCCGTTGGCGACCGGCTGCACCTGGCCTTCACTGGGGTCAATCACGTGCCGGGGGCCAGTGCCTCCGTGGTGTCGGGCTCCTCGACGGTATCGATCCTGGATCCGGACGGCATCGCGCTGGTCACCGCCTTTGCCATGACGAACGGCAACACCTTTAAGGATTTGCCCGCGCTGACGAAAGCGGGCACCTACAGTATCTACTTTGATCCGTATAACGCCCACCGGATCACCGCCGGCAATCTGCGGCTCTCCCGTACGGTCACGGGAGAGGTGAGCATCGACGGTGATCCGCTGACTTCCATCATCGCGTACAGCGGGCAGAACGCCCATATCGGCTTTGAGGGCGTGGCGGGCCAGCAGATAGGGCTGGCGGTGGCGATTCCCTCGACGACGGACACTTACCTCACCGTTTACCAGCCTAATGGCGCGGTCTGGCTGGCCTCCTTCTACTGTGAGTCGCAGGGACAGTACGCCGAGAACATTGTCCGTGGCTGCTCGCGCAACCTGACCTTGCCGGCCTCCGGCCATTACGTGATGGTGGTGTCGCCCAACAATGACGCGCCACTAACCTTTATCACGACGCTGTCGACCAACCCGGTCGAGGGCGCAACGCTGGTCGAGAACGAGCTTGCACCGGTTTCCACCACGCGCTCCGGCCAGGATCTGCGCATGTTCTTCACGGGCGCCATCGGCGACCAGCTGCACCTGGCCTTCACGGGCCTCAATCACGTGCCGGGGGCCAGTACGGCCGTAGTGGGGGGATCCTCTACGGTATCGATCCTGGATCCGGACGGCATCGCGCTCGTCACCGCCTTTGCCGTGGCGAACGGCAACACCTTCAAGGACTTGCCCACGCTGACGAAGGCCGGCACCTACAGCATCTACTTTGATCCCTACTACGCCCACCGGATCTCCGCCGGCAATCTGCGGCTCACTCGCACCGTTACGGGGGAGGTGAGCATTGATGGGGACTCGTTGACCACCGTCCTCCCGTACAGCGGACAGAATGCCCGCATCGGCTTTGAAGGCGTGGCGGGCCAGCTGGTGGGGCTGGCGGTGGCGATTCCCTCGACAACGGACTCGACCATTACGATCTACCAGCCCAACGGCACGACGCTGTTGGCGAACTACGCCTGCGACTCGCAGGGCTCATATACCGCTGATATCTACCGCGGTTGCTCGCGCAACCTGACGCTGCCCGCCACCGGTCACTACGAGCTGCTGGTGGTGCCCGACAACAATGCCACGCTGACCTTCATCACGACGCTGTCGACCAACCCTGCCGAGGGCGCAACGCTGGTCGAGAACGAGCTTGCCCCGGTTTCCACCACGCGCTCCGGTCAGGACCTGCGCATGTACTTCACGGGCGCCATCGGCGACCGGCTGCACCTGGCCTTCACGGGGGTCAATCACGTGCCGGGGGCCAGTACGACTGTGGTGGCTGGAACATCATGGGTTTCGATCCTGGATCCGGACGGCACCCCGCTCGTCACCGGCTTTGCCATGGCAAACGGCAATACTTTCAAGGACCTACCCACGCTGACGAAGGCCGGCACCTACAGCATCTACTTTGATCCCTACTACGCCCACCGGATCTCCGCCGGCAACCTGCGGCTCACCCGTACCGTCGCAGGGGAAGTAAGCATTGATGGCAATCCGTTGGCCTCCGTCATCGCGTACAGCGGCCAGAATGCCCGCATCGGCTTTGAAGGCGTGGCGGGCCAGCAGGTGGGGCTGGCGGTGGCCACTACCTCAACGCGTGACATGACCATTTCAATTTACCAGCCCAACGGCACGGCCTGGCTGGCAAACTACGACTGCGATTCACAGGGGCAATATACCGCTGACATCTACCGTGGCTGTTCACGCAACCTGACGCTGCCGGCCACCGGCCACTACGAGCTGCTGGTGGTTCCGGATAGCGATGGCACGATGCCCTTCACCACCACCATCTCCAGTGACTTGTTCACTCTTCCCGGCGCGACGTCTGCAGGCACAGACATTCCGCTTGTATTGCGCGCTGGCCAGAATGCCCGCCCCAGCTTCGCTGGCGTGGCGGGGAGCAGTTTCCGCCTGACAGTAAAGAGTGTGGCCGTCAGCCTGACGCAGGGCGGGGCCATGCATGTCTATCGGCCCAATGGCACCCTGCTGGCCTCAAAAACCTTTGCCAATGGTGGCCCCACCCATCTGGATATCGCCAGCCTGCCGGAAACGGGCACATATTCGACCTGGATTGAAACCAATTACGCCTCCTCGGCCACCATGACCGTGAACATGGCGGCCAATCTCGTGGTGCCGCTGACAATTGATGGCGCCTCGAAGATGGCCACCTTCACCGTGCCCGGCCAGACTGTTCAATTCAGCCTGAACGGTACGGCAGGGCAGAGTCTTGGCTTGGGTCTCAGCGACTTTTCCCTGAGTGAGGGAGGCGCGCCGGGAGCAGCCGCTGTAGTAGTCCTCAGTCCGGATAACAGCGTGCTGTCGTCGAGCACCTGCATGACCAGTAACGGCGGCTGCCGGATTGAGCTTGGCAACTTGCCCGCTACCGGCACCTATTACATCATGGTCACGGCACAGGGCCAGGCGACCGGCGCACTGAAGGCAACACTGTCGTCGGAGTTCCTGGCGACGCTGGGCACGGCTCAGCTACCGGTAAACCTGCGCAACGGCCAGGCCGCGCGGCTGACGCTGGCAGGTACGCTGGGTGAGCAGCGGCTGATCCGGGTGCTGAGCCCGGTCATTACCGGCGCCGGTGGCGACGGTAGTGTCAGTGTGCTGAAGCCGGATGGCTCCCAGTTGGCAGCCTTTGCTTTCAGCAACGGCAACGATGCGCTGCTGTCGCTGCCGGTCTTCCCGGAGTCGGGCAATTACACCCTGGTGATCACGGCCCCTTACGCGGCCGCTGCAAGCTTCGGCGTACTGCCGGCGATTGATACCATCGCTCCCACCATCAGCAGCCTGAATGCAGGCCAAGTGCTGTCCTCGACCAGGCTATGGGCGGAAGTGCTGGCGGAAGACAGCGAAGCCGGCCTGGATCATTATGACCTGCAGATTGCTTCGGATGAGGCGTTTGCCAACCTCGCCTGGTCAGGCACCGCCACCAGCAACCTGCTGCAATCCTCGGCACTGGATTCCGGGCAGTATTATGTACGCGCCCGTGCAGTAGACCGTGCCGGAAATGCGTCAGCGTTCACCATCCTCCCGGGCACGGTCACGATCGAAGCGGCGCCAGTGGCCAGCTTCACCAGCAGCACGCAAAACGGCGAGGCGCCACTCTCGGTGACCTTCACCAGCACGGCCACCGGCTCCATGAGTTCCCTGCAGTGGGATTTCGGCGACGGCCAGACCTCCACCCAGTCGGAGGTCACGCACAAGTACGCCGAGGCGGGCAACTACAGTGTGACCCTGACGGCAGCCGGTGTCGGCGGGGTGCATATTTCCGAGCCCACCGTCATCACGGTGACGCCGGATGTGACCGCGCCGAGCTTCGACCAGCTGTCGCTGGATGGCGTGGCGGTAGGTGCCTCCATCCTCGTGGCACAGGAAGCCGTGTTCAGCCTGCAGGCCTCTGACGCCGATGCGGTATACACCTTCAAGTGCCGCATCGATGATGCGGCGCTGACCCTGCTCACGGGCAACAATGGCGTCTGGTCGGTCCCGGTGGATCCGCTCGCGATGACCGATGGCGACCACTTGCTCTACTGCGAGGCCAGCGACCGCAAGGGCAACCTGTCGACGCTCACGCGCACTTTCACCGTGCAGCTGGCACCGCCGGCGGTGCCTGTCATGGCGGCGCCCGCCGTCAACCAGAAGTTCAATGTCGCGACGGTGCTCGTGACGGGCTCCGCAGAGCGGGGCAGCGAGATCGTGGCCGATGTCAACGGCATCCTTGCACCGGCCTCCGTGCTGGTGAATGCGGACGGTCCTTTCACGCTGCAAGTGGCCGTGCCTGATGGGCAGGTCGCGCTTCGGATCGCCGCGCGCAATCGCGGCGGTCAGAGCGCCTGGACGGCGTCGCGCAACATTCAGGTCGATACCACCATCCCGCGGGCGCCGACCAACCTGTCGGCCCGGACGGCGCCCCTGGGCAAGGTCACGCTGGCCTGGACCGTGTCCTCCGATCCTGCCGTAAAGGGCTATCACGTATACCGTGCAAGCTCCACCTTCACCCAGATCGCGCAGGCGGTCCGGGTCAACAATGCGCTGATCGCGGGCAATACCTTCGACGATCTGCCCAGTCAGGATGGCAAGTACTACTACGCCGTGGTGGGCGTGAATGACTACGGCACGCTGACGCCCCTGTCGCAACTGGTACAGGCCGTCGCCGACAATGTGGAGCCGCGTGCAATCAGCATCGTGTACACGCCGCAGGGCAAGGTGGATGCCACGACGGGTACCGTGGGGCAGGGCCTGGTGGCGGTGACGCTGAATGTCAGCGAAGCGCTGCAGACCACGCCCTATCTGGCCATCGTGCCGAACGGCGGAACCCCCGTGCCGCTGGAACTGACGAAGAGCGGTGATACCCGCTATGAGGGCAGCTTCCTGGTGACGCCAGAAACGGGTAGCGGCCAGGCCCACGCGCTGTTCTCCGCGCGCGATTCGGTCGGCAACCGCGGTACCGTCATCGACGTCGGAACCACGCTGCAGATTGACACCGAAGGTCCGGCGCTCACGGGCATTTCGATTGCGCCAAACACACCGATCCGCAACGACAACGGACAAAGCGTCACTGCCACATTCACCCTTTCCGGTGCAGTGAAGAGCGGCAGCTCGCCGGTCTTCGGCTGGACACTCTCCGGCCCGGGCAATACGCCCCAGGAAATCAGCAATGTCACCGCCGTGGATGCAACCACGTGGTCGGGGACGCTGACGCTCCCCCTGGCGGCGGGTGCCACCGGGTCCGAAACGCTGGCCTTTGCCTATGCCGGCACCGACGACCTCGATAACGCCTCCACGCGGATCACCGCGCCCAATGCCTTCCAGGTGTACCAGGGTGACCTGCCGCCCTTGAACAGCCCGCTGAACTTCGCCGCCCAGGCCCAGGCCGGCGGCAAGGTCGGCATGAGCTGGCAAGCGGAGGCGGGTGCGGCCGGCTACCAGCTTTACCGCAAGGCCCCGGGGGATGCCGATTTCGTGGCGCTGGTCCGTGTGACAACAGTGACGCATATCGACCAGACCCCCATGGACGGCGCCTACCGTTATGCCGTGGCCACGGTGCGTCAATCCAATGGCCAGGAATCCCTCTCGGCCATGAGCGAAAGCGTCGAGGTGGTGGCCAGCGCCACTGCGCCCGGAGCGCCGCAGAACCTGCAGCTGGCCTTGAGCGGGCGGGGCATTGCCCTCAACTGGCAGCCGCCGCTGTCCAGCACGGTGGCGGGCTACCGTGTGTACCGCGCCACGGGCATGGAAATCCTCAGCGTGGACGGCCTGACGCCCCTGCGCAGTGTCACCGGCGCGCAGTTGATCGATGCCACGCCGTCGCTGAACGAGCACGCCTATGTCGTGACCGCGGTGGATGCGGCCGGCAATGAATCGGCGCTGTCCAACAGCGCCTACCTGAACGCGAGCCTGCTGCCGGTGGCGTCGCTGCGCGTCGAGCGCCAGAACCGGGGACTGCCGGTCCTGACCTGGACCGCCTCGCCCACGGCAGTGGCGGGCTATCACGTCTACGTGGGCGACGAGCCGAACCGTGTGCGCCTCACTACCGGTCTTGTGTCGGCCCTCAGCTTTACGGACAGCACCTACACGCAGGGCGCCCGCGTGTATGCCGTGGCGGCAGTGGACAGCAATGGCGTCGAGATCGCCCGCGACATCCAGTTGCCGGACGTCAGCCTGGAACTCGTGTCCGGCCTGCCGGTGCAGCGCAGCGTCATGAACCGCCTGATGGTGCAGGTCTCCAACAATACGGCCACGGCGACCGGTGAGGGGCAGGTGAAGGTCAATGTCGGTGGGCGTACCCATGTGTCCGCGCCCACCGTACTGTCCGCCCACGAGACCCGGCTGGTGCCGGTGGTGGTCGGCGGCTACGGCGACCTGCCGGCGAGTGCGCCCGCGACGCTGGCCTTTGAACTCCTGCCGCATGAAAACGAACGCGTCAGTGTCGTCAGCACCCGGAACTTCGACGTGATTGACGGCGCACTGGTGCTGGGGATCGCCACGGAAGACCTCATCCGTGGCGGCACAGGCAAGGTGCGGCTGACAGTCGACAACACCTCCGACGTCGATGTCGAACTGCTGACCGCGCGTTACGGCGGTAACACGCCCTCGGACGAACTCCGCTTCAAGCTGCTCGACAAGGACGGCAACGTGCTGGCAATGCAGCCGTATCGGCAGGTGCTGGGCAATGGCGTGGTCAACCTGAGCAATGGCCTCACCGTGGCGCGCATTCCGGCCGCCACCCGCTTTGCATCGGAACTGTTCACGCTGCTGGTGCCGGGCAGCACGCCCACCCAGGCGCGGCTGCGCCTGGAAGTGGACAAGCTGCGCTATCGCAGTGGCGAGCTGGACGAGGTCATCATCGATGGTCGCGGTACCGAAACGGCGATCAGCCTGATCGAGACCGCCTATACGGCGGAGGTGACCGAAGTCACTCCGCTGAACTCGTATGGTGATACGGATGTCGTGATCAGCGGCCGCGCCTTGCGCCGCGACACACAAATGGTCCTGCCCTACGCGCCGGTCAAGCTGTTGCTCAGCCAGGAAGGCTTTGAGCGCAGTGTGGACCTGATCACGGATGCCAGCGGCAACTTCAGCTACGCCTTCGCGCCGGGTTATGCCGACGCCGGCGTGTTCACCACGGCAGCCGTGCATCCCGACCTCACCGACAAGCCGGTGCAGAAGACCTTCACCATCCAGCGCGTGACGGCCGGCCCCGGCCTGTTCAAGCTGACGGTGCCGCGCAACTACTCCTATGCAGTGCCCTTCCAGGTCAGTGCGGGCCTCAGTTCGACCGCCACCAACGTTCGCCTGGTGCTGGACGAGACCAGCCAGGCCAAGCCGGCCGGCATCTCGCTCGGGCTGCCGGCTCCGGTGTCCGTGGCGCCGCGGCAGACGCTCAATATCCCGGTGGAGTTCACGGCGGACAACACCGTCCCGGCAACGGGCACCCTGCGGTTCAAGGTGTATTCCGATGAGCATCCGACGAACCCCATGGGGCTGCTGACGCTGGAATACACCCTGGGCGAAGCCAAACCCTACCTGACCGCCATGCCGAGCTTTGTGGAAACCGGCCTGGCCATGGGCGCGAGCCAGATGGAGTCGGTGGTGCTGACGAACAAGGGCCTGCAGGATGCGCTGAACCTCCGGTTCGCACTGACCCTGGCCGATGGCTCGCCGGCCCCCGCCTGGGTGTCCCTCGCCACCAACGGCAACGGCACTCTCAAGGTGGGGGAGACGCGCTCCCTGGATCTCGCCTTCATGCCGCCCGCCAGCCTGGCGGCCGGCGTCTACGAGTTCCGCCTCAAGGTGCAGGGCGACAACATCACGGACCAGAATCTCAACGTGTTCGCGATGGTCACGGCCTCGGGGGAGGGCAATGCCCTGTTCAAGGCTGCCGACATTTATACGGCGACGGTGGACCAGAACGGCAACCTGATACCGGGCCTCGCGGGTGCCCGCATCACGGTGCAGAACGAGGACGTGGCGGCCATCAGCCAGACGCTGCCGACCGATGCGCAAGGGGAGGCCTATTTCCAGAACCTGCCGACCGGCTTCTACAAGTTCAAGGCCGTGGCCAGCAGCCATCAGGAGGTCAATGGCCGCTTCCAGGTCAAGCCGGGCATCACCACCACACGGCCGGTGTTCCTGGAGTACAACGTGATCCAGGTGGAATGGAGCGTGCGCGAGATCTCGATCGAGGATCGCTACGAGATCATTCTCAATGCGACCTTCGAAACCGATGTGCCGACAGCGGTGGTACTCGTGGAGCCCTTGATCACCAACTTGCCGACCATGAATCCCGGCCAAGTGTATTTCGGCGAACTGACGCTCACTAACTATGGCCTCGTGCGGGCCGATAACGTGAAGGCGACTCTGCCATCGAGCGATGCCTACTTCCGTTACGAGTTCCTGGCAGAAGTGCCGGATACGCTGATGGCGAAATCCCGCGTGGTTATTCCCTATCGAATCGTGAGCCTCGTGTCGCTGGAAAACAGTGGCACGGCGAGCGGCGGCGGCTGTTACAGCTACACGTCTACAGCGCGAGTGAATTACCAGTCGCAGTGTGCCAATGGCGACACCACAACCGGAAGCACACAAACACACTGGTCGCGTGGGAGCTCAACAACCTGTTTCACGGGAGGCGGTGGTAGTGCGGGTGGCGGCAGTGTTGGTGGCGGAAACATTGGCGGCGGCAGCATTGGTGGTGGTCTGGGCGGCGGTGGCGGGATCAGCTACTCCGAACTGCCGGGCCAGCAGATTTGCCAGGAATGCCCTGATGGCACTTGCGATGGCGGTGGTGGCTCCGGCAAGTGACAGAAGAGTCAAGAAAATGGATGCATCAGCTCTGCATCACGCAGGCTGCCTGGAAAGCTTTGAAAGGGGTTTTGATTAGATGAGATACGGACGCTTCATGCAGTGGGTCGTGGGCTTGGCCTTTGGACTCTTTTTGTCATCGGCGCAGGCAGGGTGGGAAGTAAAGGTCCCGCAGGGCTTGTACAAGGAGACAGTCGAGGACATGCGGATAAAGGTCCTGGGCGGGCATGTCCGTTTGGTGCGCGAATACAATCGCAGAATATGGTTGATCAATCCGGCTTGGAAGCCCCTGAAAATTGAGAAACAGCCAGAGGGTTGGGGGTGTTCCGGAATCCCGACTGGCGAAGCTGAGTTTCCTTCAGATACAAATTACGAAATTTGCCGCATCTATCGGGATGATGCAGAGTTCAAAAATCGGGGGGGAGCGTTTTCCCTGAGCGATACCAGTCGTTATCAGATTCGGCCCTTGTGGTTGCCCAACGTGCACCGGCAGATGCTCGATAATCTTGATGAGAATGCCGACCTGTCCAGCCGCATCTCGGGCTTTCGCTGGGAGGACAGAGTAACCGGAGACTGGATCGAGTATGACCCCCGGGGTGTTATGCAGCGTTACGGCGATCGTAACGATGTCGTAGTAAGGCTTCAATACAACGCTGCCCAGCAGCTGATCGGGGTTGAGGATCACTACGGCCGCACCGTAATGATTTTTGAGTACGACGCAGAAGGCCGTGTCATCACCGTAAAAGATGTGCCGGAGGCCAATGATCCGCTACCACAACGCACGGTGCAGTATACTTATGCTTCGGGCGTCAACCTTGCCAGCGTGACGGATGTTCGCGGCGACGTTACTAACTATACCTATAACAGCCGACTGTATCTGACCTCGGCCAAGAATGCCGAGAATGAGACGCTGACCATCACCTATGGCAGCGCCGGCAAGGTGAGCTCGGTTGTCGAGCATGACGGCGCCACGACGACCTACGATTACAATTACGACAAGCTCAAGAAGATATTCGCCGCCACTATCACCCATCCGCTTACGGGTGCCGGACGTCAGAGAGACGAGCTTGTCTATGACGCCGATGGCAAGCCGCTGCAGTCCAGCATTGGCGGCGAGCTTCGTAGCAAGACTTCCAGAGACCCGGTCACTCGTACCACCACAACTATTGACGGACTGGGCCGGCAGACGCTCTCCCAGGAAGACAGCTTCGGCAATGTTCTCCGCACCGTTTATCCCGACGGCAGCGAGACCTCCGCAACGTATTCGCCGGTACACGGCCAGATGCTGGAGGAAGTGGATGAGCTGGGCGTAAAGACCACGTATGAATATGACAGCAAAGGCAATCTGCTAAAGAGAGTTGAAGCAGCCGGGCTGCCGGAAGCACGCACGACCGACTACACGTGGGACAGCTTCGGTCAGTTGCTCACAGAAACGATTAAGGGCGGAGTAGTGGCGCTGCCCAATGGCCAAAGCATGACTGTGGCGGATGCCATGCTTACCTCCACCTACGATGCCGCTGGCAATCGCCAGAGCATTACCGATGCCGAAGCACACACCAGCACGCTCACCTACAACCGTCTGGGCCAGGTGCTGACTCAGACCGACGCCCGCCAGCATCTCTGGCACAAGGAATATGATGCCGCCGGCAACTTGATCCGCGAGGCTAATCCACTTGAGCACGCCACGACCTACACGTACGACAAGCTGAACCGCCTGAAGACGGCCACTGATGCGCTCACCCGTACCACCAGCTTCCAGTACGATGTGCGCGGCAACCTCACCACGACCACCAACGCCCTAAACGGTGTGCGAGAACGCCAGTACGATTCCCGTGGTCGCTTGATTAAGGAGTTCGATGAGAACGGCAAGGTGCAGGTGACGTATGGCTATGGACTCAATGGCCTGCCGGCGACGGCCATCGACGGCAACGGCAATGTGACGAATTATATTTACGATGCTTCGCTGCAGCTAATAGCTGTGCAGTACCCGACCTATCGCGAAATCTATCAGTATGACACGCGAAGCCGGCGTACCCAGACCCAGCAGTACCTGAGCGAGACTACGGTCTACATTCGCCAGTCCGGCTATGACGCCAAGGGGCAGGAAACCTCCCAGCTCGACCACAATCAGAAGGTAACGACCCTGGAGTACGACAGTCTGGGTCGCGTCATCGCGATCACGGACCCGAACTTGGGTGTGGCACGCCATATCTTCGATTCCCGCAACAACGTGCTAGCCCTGACCGATGCCAATGGCCACAGCACGACGTTTGCCTACGACCGCAACAACCGTACCTTGAGCGAAACGCGCCCGGAAGGGCAGGTACAATACTATGTCTATGGTCCGACGGGTCTGCTGACCCGCTTCACCGATGCCAAGGGCAACCGCCGCGATTACGCTTACGACAGCGCCGGGCACCGCACCGATGAATACCACCAGGAGCCTGGGGCCAGCACCCCGGTCCGCCATACCGTCTATCAGTACAACGCCGCTGGCACCCTGACCGGCTGGCAAGACAACCACCAAGGCCCCGGCCGGGTGCCCTTGAGCGCGAGCTATTCACCGGACGAGCTGCAGCGCATCACCCAGGAAACGGTGAGCTATGGTAGCCATGCCTTTACCATGCACACTGCCTACTATCCCAACAGCCGCAAGCAACAGCTGACTTATCCGGATGGCTATGCGGTTAGCTACGGCTACGACGATTATCAGCAGCTTAGCCAGATCACCCTGCCCGAAGGTGGCATCAGCCACCAGCAGAAACGATGGAACCAGCCCCAGCTCATTCTGTTTCCCGGCGGCAGTACCCAGCAGCGTACTTATGATCCGCTGCTGCGCCTGACCGAGATAGTGACCAATTCGCCCAGTCAGCAGGAGGGCTACCGCCTGCACAACGTCTATGATCCTGAGTCCAACATCACCCAGCAATCAGGCACGGACGGTACGGTCAGCTACGGCTACGATGCCCTCTACCGCCTGACCAGCGCAGCCCAGCCTGCGCCGTTGCAGAACGAGAACTACAGCTACGATTCGCTCGGCAATCGCCTCACCGACAGCCGCCGTGGCGGCAGCCAAGTCTGGCAGTACAACGGCAATAACCAGCTCCTGCAGCGGTTTGCGCTCAGCGGCGAGAGCGTGACGCAGGCTTATGATTCCAACGGTAGCCTGACCGGTACCACGAGCATCGCCAGCGAGCCGGGACTCAATCAGCAATACACTTACGATGCCGCCAATCGGCTAAGCGAAGTGCGCAGTGCCGAAAGCGTGCTGGTGGCGCGCTACCAGTACGACCCGTTCGGGCGGCGTATCAGTAAAATGCTATTCGATGCGCAAGGGGTGAATCCGGTCACGACATGGTACGTGTACAGCCCCGAAGGCCTTCTGCTGGAAGCCAATAGCGATGGTAGTACCCAAGCTGCGTACGGTTGGCGACCGGAGGAAATGTGGGGCACGGCTGCGCAGTTCATCCGCACCCGTCCGGTGGGCGCCAGCACCACGGATTCGCTTATCACCTACTATGTGCAGAACGATCACCTGGGCACGAGCCAGCGCGTGATCGATGCTGGTGGGGCGGTAGTTTGGGCAAGGAAAGCATATGCATTTGGGGAGATGGCGAACCTGAGTGTGGCACTAATCAGGAATCCCTTGCGCTTCCCGGGGCAGTACCACGATACCGAGACCGGGACCGACTACAACTACTTCCGTGACTATCAGCCCAATACAGGACGATATGTGCAGACAGACCCCATTGGATTGGCAGGGGGGATGAATGTTTATGGTTACTCTCTGCAGCGTCCTGTTGTAGTCGCTGATCCAAATGGTTTGCTAGCTTTCCTTCTCGCCGGACCATTAGTAGTTTCGGGGAGTGGTGTAAGTGCTTCAACTGTTACCGCCGTCGGCACAATTATTAGTGCTGGCATTGTTATGAGTGGAATTGGATCTGATACGGCCTCCACGTCGCCATCTGTTGATGTAAGGTCTACTCGGCCTGGGCGATGCACTTGGCGACGATATCAGCAACTAAAAAAAGCAAAAGAGGATGCTTGTGGGACGAGAAGGAGTTGCTCGCCAGCGGATGACTGTCCAATCATTCAGAAAAAAATAGGGATGATCGCTGAATGCATCAGAGCTCGCATGCATATTATGAATGAGTGCTTTGCTGGAGGCGATGAAAGGCATCAGGGTGCGCCTCTGCAGCAGGAGTATGCAAGTCTGGAGAATTGCCACACTATTCTCCGCGAAAAGATCAAAAAGTGTCAGTGTAAATAGCCTATGTATGAAGAATATAAAACTGAGATTGGTGTCTTTCTGGATGAGCTGATGCGCGCCTTTGCAGAGAGAGATTTTTATGGCGACTCGATGACCACTAGGAAGTTTGGAGACTTCTTGAATGAGAATGAAGTCAAGTTTCGGTTTGAAGGGTTTTTAGTTTCAAAGAAAGTGCAAGACTTACTTGAGGTGAGCAAGAGGGTCGACTGCTCTTTAGAAAATTTAAAAATGCTTTCTCCGGGCGCGTTTTGTTACGTTCTCCCCTGGGTCATTAAGTACTCCTTTGATCTGGATGGTCTTGTTGATGATGACTGGATTTACAGCATTCAGAGCAATTTACTTGCGTTACTGGCTCCTCCGATTGAAGAGGAGCTGCTGGCAAAAATTATAAATAAATTCGACGGCCTCATCTTAGATAAGCTTCTGATTCGGGCTGAGTCTATGGAATATTTCTCGAGTGGCAGTTTCTTTTATGAGCGAATTGCTCCTCTCTCCGAGGTGGAGAGAGGAGCAATTAGAGATTTTCTAAACTGTATTAAGCGATATTCGCCGCCGTTGTATGAGCTCAATGTGCTGGCTGAGATTAGTCTTCTTTACGAATGGTAGGTTAATTCTTCGTAATGAAACGCCCTAAAAATTCCTTTCTAACCGAGCCTTTCTATTTGGCTCTTAAATAAGAACCGATTGTATCCCTGCTGCTTTGGCAGGGTGATTATCAGGGGTAGAACGTGGACCGTTTCATCAAGGCGTTGGGCAAGGAAGTGCTGGCCGGGCTGCTGTTTGTGCTGCCGGGGCTGGGAATGGCGGCCGAGGTGGTATGCGCACGAGTGGCGATCGAGCTTAAGCAGGAGCTCGCGCTGGAGCGCCAGGGCTTCGACGCTGAAATGAAGATCCATAATACCTTGGAGAGCGTCCCCCTCACCGACGTGTCCATCACCGTCAAGTTCATGGATGAGAGCGGCCTCGCCGTCACCGCCACGTCCGATCCCAACGACACCAACGCCCGCTTCTTCATCCGCATCGCCAGCCAGGATGGCATCGATAACGTCACCGGCACGGGCACCGTGGCTGGCGCCACCACCGCCACCATCAACTGGCTCATCATTCCCGCGCCCGGCGCGGCCGGGACCACGCCCTTCGGCAAGAAATACCTGGTCGGCGCCACCCTTCGCTACAAGGTGGGTGCCGAAGCCCAGACCGTCGATGTCACGCCCGATGTCATCACCGTCAAGCCCATGCCGCTGCTGGGCCTGGACTACTTCCTGACCCGCGATGTCGAGGCCGATGATCCCCTGACCCCCGAGATCGAGCCCGTGGTGCCCTTCACGCTCGGCGTTCGCGTGAAGAACGCCGGCCTGGCGACGGCCCAGCACCTCAAGATCGATTCCGCGCAGCCTAAAATCGTCGATAACGTCCAGGGCCTGCTGATCAACTTCCAGCTCACCGGCAGCTCGGTCAACGACCTGCCGGCGGTCAACACCCTGCTCATGGACTTCGGCGACATTGCTCCCGCCACGTCCAAGATGGGCCGCTGGGTGATGGAGTCCACGCTGTCCGGTCGCTTTACCGAATTCAGCGCACGCTTCAGCCATGCCGATGAGCTGGGCGGCACCCTGACTTCGTTGATGCAGGGCGTCGAGTCGCATCTGCTGCTGCGCGACGTGCGCGTGGACATGGCGGGGCGTGATGCCGTTCGCGACTTCCTGGCCGAAGAGACGGATGGCTCGCTCAAGGTCTATGAGTCCGACAGCGCCGACTCGGTAGTGGCCAATCTGTCCGCCCAGGCGACCTTGTCCGCCTCCGGCGGCAGCGGCGACACCGCCGTCTACCAGCTTAGCGCTCCTGCCTCTTCCGGCTTCTTCTTTATCAAGAAGGTCGACCCCTTCGGTGGTGCCAAGGCCTTGGGCGCCATCACCCGCGCCGACAACAAGGTCATGGCGCCCGAGAACGTGTGGCTGTCGCGCACGCGCGACCCCGTCACCAAGGAGTGGCAGTACTGGGTCAACTTCTTTGACTTCAACAGCCCCGGCGGCTACCAGACGGAGTTCGTGCCGCCCGCGAGCGTGACCGCACCGCCGCAGATACAGTTCGTGGCCGACCAGTCGGTGCAGGAGGGTGATCGCCTGAGCTTCCTGGTGCAGGCCTCCAGCACGGCGGGCGCGCCCGCCCTGGCCGCCGCGCCCTTGCCGGCCGGCGCCACCTTTGCCGCGCAGTCGCAGCAAAGCGGCCTGACCACGGCGCTGTTCGACTGGACACCGGCGGTGGGACAGACGGGGAGCTACCTGCTCGTCTATACGGCGACGCGCGACGGCCTGAGCAGCACACGCTCGTCCGTGATCACGGTGCAAACCCGCGAACCGCCACCCGGTCCGGGCACGCCGCAGATCGAGACGCCGGTGCCCGGCCAGATCGCCACGGTGCTGAAGCCGACGCTGGTGGTGCACACCGGCACGCATCCCCAGGATCCCACCACCAAGGTGGTGTTCCAGCTCTTCGCCGATGCCGCCATGAGTCAGCAGCTCGCGACCGCCACCATCGACAAGGGCGTGACCACCGGCATCGCCGGCACCACCTCGTGGACGATCCCCACGGATCTGGCCGACAACACGCCGTACTGGTGGCGCGCACGCGCCTATGACGGCAGCCTGCTGTACAGCGCCTGGACGGACGGCAACTTCTTCGTCAACCAGTTCAATGACCTGCCCTCGAGCTTCGCGCTGCTGACGCCGCTGCACAATGGTGAAGTCGCGGTGGCCACGCCGACGCTGGTGGCGCAGAACGCCCACGATGTCGATGGCGACACCATTACTTACGGCTTTGATCTCTACGCCGACGAAGCCGGCACGCAGCGCCTGTCCGGCACCACCGGCCAGGCACCGGGCGCGGAGGGCACCACCTCCTGGACGGTGGACGTCCCGCTGCAGAATCACGTCGCCTATTACTGGCAGGCCGAGGCCAAGGACAGCCTGGACGCCGTCAACCGCCCGCCGATGCACCGCTTTGTGGTGAATACCTTCAACTCGGCGCCGACAGTGCCGGTGCTGGTGTCACCCGCAGAGGCCGCGCTCTTTGCCACCACCACCGTGGCCCTGACAGCGCAGGCCTCGACCGACGCGGAGAACGATCTCCTCAGCTACGTCGTCGACGTGGATACGGTGAACACCTTCGACAGCACCAACCGCCAGTCTTCGCCGCCGCTGGCCGCCGCGGCAGGGCAGGTGACCTGGACCCCCACGGCGCTGCCGGACAACACCAAGTACTACTGGCGCGTGACGGTCTCCGATGGCTTCACCACCAGTGTCAGCGAAGTTCGCCAGTTCACCGTGAATATCGCCAACGATGCGCCCCCGGTGCCGGTCCTCGACAACCCGGGCAACAGCTCCTGGGTAAGCACGCTGACGCCGACCCTGAGTGTCTTCCCGGTGACGGATGTGGATGGTGATACGGTTCAGTATCGCTATGAGGTCCGTCTTTGTACTGGCAGCAACATAACGACGCAGCTGAGATTCTCGACTTTTAGCACCAACACTCAGGTACTCGCCTCCAATTTTCTGGATCACTACTCCTATTGCTGGCGTGCACGCGCTGAAGATGGCAAGGGGGGCGTAAGCGCCTGGTCGGCGTATGCGAAATTCTATGTCAGCACAACCGCCTATGTGGCGCCGACGCTGGCAATCAATGCACCATCCGGAATGTCTGATCCATATTATTACGGGGGCAATTACATCCAGATAAGTTATTCGGGCAGCAACCCGAGTAACGAGGCAACCATCTCCTTGTATTATGACACGGCGAATTCAGGGTACTCCGGCACGCAGTTCAAGCAGTTCACCCGAAGCTATGGCTCATTCGGTTATAGCGATCAGTTGGTTACCACCGGCATGGCGCCTGGCCGGTACTATATTTATGGCGAGATTCAGGATACCAACAGCTTTTTGCGTAGTGCCTATGCGCGGGGTTTAGTCATGATTGCCAAGCCGAATCCGGCGGGACAGGTGATCGCAACTATGACTGGCAGTGGTACGAATGAGTATGGTGCAGCGGGGGGCGGCATCCATTCCACCATTAATGTCTCGCTGAGCCAGGCGCCGACGGCAAATGTCCAGGTTAGCTATTCGTCCTCCAATAACAATGAGGGCAATGCAGGGTCGGTGACATTTACGCCCACGAACTGGACACCGAAGAACATTTATGTGTATGGCGTTGACGACTGCGCAAAGGATGGGGATGTCAGCTACACGCTTACTTCAGCCAGAATCCAGACCGAGGATATCGAGTTCCACGGAAGATTTGGCCCTACCTTTACGTTGGTAAATTTCGATAATGACGCAGCCACTCCGGACTATTCGGATAATCCGGCCATTGCCATGTGTGCCCCTATTTACAATAGCTACACGACCATCTCGGCGGGAGTGTATGAGCACTCCATCAGAGGGAGAGTAACGAATATTGGGGCTAACGTCTCCGGCTTGACTGTCACCCCGGTATCTCTTCCGGCCGGGTGGACGCTCGTCCAGCCCATGAAGTTTTGGGCCCTATCTACCGGATCGAGCGGTAGCTCTACTCAGGTACTCAAAGTTAGAACCAGCTCTCCCACATTAACCATTCCCGTCATGCAATGGCATATCACCTCACCCTGAGGCGTTGCCATTGCCGGACTCGAAGGCGAAACAGATACGAACATGGCCTGCAGGTACTGCAGGCCATGTTGTCATTTCAGCGTCAAGCGGCGGTATTCAACATCATGCAGACAGGCAAGCGCACCAGGGGCTTCACCCTGCTCGAATTACTCGTGGTCATGGTCATCATCGGGCTCCTGGCCGCCTTTGTCGGGCCCCGCTATTTTGCCCAGCTGGGCAAATCCGAACTCAAGGTGGCCAAGGCCCAGATCGAATCCTTTGGCAAGGCCCTCGATACCTACCGCATCGACGTGGGCCATTATCCGGCCACGGAGCAGGGCCTGGCGGCCTTGACCGCCGCTCCCGCCAACGAGCCCAAATGGCAGGGGCCTTATCTGGAAAAGCAGGTGCCGAACGACCCCTGGGGGCGCCCCTATATTTACCGCTCACCGGGGCAGGGCGGGGACTTTGACCTCCTGTCGCTGGGCAAGGATGGGCAGCAGGGTGGCGACAAGGAGAGTGCCGACGTCAGCTACCGCTGACAGGCGCGCGCCATGGCGATCCGGGTAAAAGTGAGGACAGCGGCAGGGCAGGTGCAGTCCCTTAGCCTCGATGTGGCGACGGAGCACGAAGCAGTCCGCCGCGTGGCGGCGGCGGGCGGGCGCGTGCTGGCGGTGGAGTCTGAAGTTCTTTCGGCCCCAAGGGCGCGGCGCAACCAGGAGCTCGTCCTGCTTCTTTTCACGCAGGAGTTGCTGGCGCTGCTTGGTGCCGGGCTGAACCTGACCGAGGCCATGACCACGCTGGTCGCCAAGGAACAGCGGGCCGGTGCACGCGCAACGCTGTCGGCGGTCCTGCAATCCCTGCGTGAGGGCCGCAATATCTCGGATGCGCTGGAGCTGCACCCGGATTCGTTTCCGGAAATGTTCGTTGCCACAGTGCGGTCGGCGGAACGTACCGGCGGCCTGGTGGAGGCGCTGTCGCGCTACATCGCCTATTCACTGCAGTTCGATGCCATCCGCAAGAAACTGGTCGCCGCTTCCATCTATCCGCTCGTGCTGCTGGTGGTGGGCGGGCTGGTCACCCTGTTCCTTCTTGGCTATGTGGTGCCGAAATTCAGCGTGGTCTATGGCGCCTCGCATGAGGATTTGCCCTGGCTTTCCGGCCTGCTGCTGTCGTTCGGGATGATGCTGCATGAGTACTGGCAGTGGGGCCTGCTGCTCCTGCTGACCCTGATGGCGGGCCTGGTGGCCCTGCTGCGGCAACCGATGATCCGCCAGCGCCTGCTGGACCTCGTCTTGCAGGCTCCCGGCCTGGCCGAGCGGGTGCGGGAGTTCCGCCTGGCCCGCTTTTATCGGGGCGCCAGCCTGTTATTGCATGCCGGTATTCCCCTTCCCAAAGCCTTGCGCATGGTCAGTGGGCTGCTGTCGCTGGAGCAGCGGCGCGGGGTGGAGCAGGCCTGCCGCAAGATCGAGGAGGGCCAACGGCTGTCGACGGCGCTGGTGGCGTTTGGCCTGGCGGGCGTGGTGGCGGAGTCGCTGATCCAGGTGGGGGAACGCAGTGGCCGCCTGGCCGACATGCTGGAGCAGGCCGCGCGCTTCCAGGACGAGGATTTTTCGCGGTGGCTGGAGGTGGCGTCACGCCTCATCGAACCATTGCTGATGACGATCATCGGCATCGTCGTAGGCGGAGTGGTGGTGCTGCTGTACATGCCGATCTTCGAGTTGGCGGGGAGTCTGGGATGAGCGCCGCGGAAGAGGTGAATGTGCTGGCCCCGGAACTGCTGTCCCAGGCGCGGATGCAGGCCCTCATGGAGATGCGCCCGGTGGTGGAGGTGCTGGAGCGCCTCTCCGGGCTGGGGGCGGATGCCTATGCCGCCGCCCTTGGCCGTCTGTTCCATTATCCGGTCGCGGTCATGAGCGAGCTGGCCACGCTGGAGGCGGACTTCGACACCGTGGCCTATGCCGAGTGCGTACAACGCGGCGTGGCCTTCGGGCGGCTGCCGGACGGGCGACGCTGGCTGGTGTGCGGGGATCCCTTTGATGCCGGCATCGAGTCCTGGAGGGGTTACGAGCTGCCGCCGGAAACACAGCTCCTGGTGGCGCATAAAAGTCATATCCATGCCTGGCAGCAGCAGATGGAGGCGCGGCTGCGCGCCCTGCAGGACTTTGAAGGGGAGAGCCTGACGGAGCTGGCGGAGGAGGGCGTCGACGACCTTTCGTTGCTGCGTATCAGCGCGGATGGCAGCCATGTGATCCGGCTCGTGAACTCCACCATCTATGACGCCCTCAAGATCGGGGCCAGTGATATCCACCTGGAGTGTGAAGCCTCCGGGCTGGTGATCCAGTACCGCGTCGACGGCGTGCTGGTCCAGGTGGGACAGCTGGCGGGTGCGGAGCTGGCGGAACAGGTGATTTCGCGCATCAAGATCCTGGCCGAGCTCGACATCGCCGAGCGGCGCGTACCCCAGGACGGGCGTTTCAAGGTACGCATCAGCGGGCGGGAAATCGACTTCCGCGTATCGGTGATGCCCAGCCTGTTCGGCGAAGACGCGGTGTTGCGACTACTCGACCGGCAAGCCCTCACCGAATCGGCAAAGACGCTCCGCCTCGACGTACTGGGGCTGGATGACGAAACGATGGCGGCGATTCGCGGCCTGGCCTCCCGGCCGCACGGCATGCTGCTGGTGACCGGCCCCACCGGCAGCGGCAAGACCACGACCCTGTATGCGGCCATCACCGAGATCCACACCGGGCGCGACAAGATCATCACCATCGAAGATCCGGTGGAGTACCGGTTGCCCCGCACCTTGCAGATTCCCGTCAACGAAAAGAAAGGCCTGACCTTTGCGCGCGGCCTGCGCTCCATCCTGCGTCATGATCCCGACAAGATTATGGTGGGCGAAATCCGTGATGACGAAACCGCCCAGATTGCGGTGCAGGCCGCGCTGACCGGGCATATGGTGTTCACCACCGTGCATGCCAACAGCGTCTTCGATGTGGTGGGCCGCTTCCTGCATATGGGCGTCGATCCTTACAGTCTGTCCTCCGCGCTCAACGGCATCGTGGCGCAGCGTCTCTTCCGCCTGAATTGCACCCATTGCGCCGCTCCGGCGACGCCGGAACCGGAGGTGCTGCAGCAGATGGGCTTGAGTGCCGCGGAAGTGTCGGGCTGGAACATGCGCTGTGGCAGCGGCTGCGGCCACTGCCGTGGCACCGGGTACAAGGGCCGGCGCGCGGCCGCGGAGGTGCTCGTCCTGAACGATCAACTGCGTGAGTTGATTGCGGTGCGCGCGCCCTTGTCACAGCTCAAGCAGGCCGCGCGCGAAACGGGAATCCGGCCCTTGCGGCAGACGGCGCTGGCCTGGGTGGCCCGTGGCGACACTACGCTCGACGAGGTGGCCCGTGTCACGGACTGAAGTGTATTTGCAGTTGGCGGGGGACCATGTCCTCGCACATGGGGGCGCGCTCGAGCGTGAGTTGCGCCTGTCCTTCCCGCCCCGGGATGTTGCCGGCGCGTCCGCCTGCCTGGCCGAAGCCTTGCGCCTGGCGGTGCCTCCCGGGCCATCCGGCGGGGGCACCCTCCGCGTGCATTTCGGCGGCATCTGGCTGCGCTGGCTGACCTGGCCCTGGCAGGGAACGCCGCCAGCCGAATCGCCGGACTGGGTGGCATTGCCCGCACCGCAGGCCTTCCGGATGCCCGGTGTGATGGCGCGGGTGCCGTCAAGCCTGGTTGATGTCCTGCGACCTTACTTGGGCCCCTGGCGGTTGGAGTGCGCAGCAACTCCGGAGCTGGCAGTGGCGGTGAGCGGCCGCCGCGGGGAACAGAAAAACTCCAGTGTGGTGGCAGTGGTTGAACCGGATTGCCTGACGTTCCTGCGGCTGAACGGAAGCTATCTGGTGGATGTCTATGCGCAGCCCGGAGTGGTGGCGGCTTCCACAGCGTCGGCCCAGGTTGAAGAAGCATGGCACCGTCTGGCGTTGCGTGAAGTGGGTTTTTCGGAAGGTGGCGAGCGCGCCATCGTTTCCAGTCCCGGGCTACTGTCCACCGGAACCGAGATCGCGGGTGTCCGGGCCGTGGTGGTGGACGCGCAATCGCTTCAGCGCAGGCCGGCGGCTCTGTTGGCCTGGCCGTTTGACCGCTCGCCATGGCGCGGCTGGAAAGGCGTGGCCTGTGCGGCGAGCCTGGTGCTGGTCATCATGTCGCTTGTCCATCTGCAGCGAGCACTGCGGGAGCAGGCCGTCAGGCACGAGGCGAGGGCGGTGGTGACCGCTCCCCTGGCACCGGCAGCGACCCGCTCGCTGGCGGAGCAGAAGGACCGTAGCGCCCGCATCACCCGTATCAATGACGCTGTCCGGCTGTTGAACGCCCCGGTCGAGGCACTGCTGGCCGCGGCACGGCCCGCCTCAGGCAGCGGCACCGCCCTGCTCGCACTGCAACTGCGCACCGGCAAGGAGCAAGCGCTTGTGCTGGAAGGGACGGCCGCCACCATGCAAGGGATGGCTGACTACGTGAAGATGGTCGCGGCCAAACCGGTATTTACCTCGGTCTGGCTTTCTCGTCACACCACAGCCTCGCCGGAAGAGGGCGGCGGCTTTCATTTCCAGATTGAAGCGCGGTGGCGCGAATGAACATGCCGGACCGGGACTGGATGATGTGGTGGGGCGGGCGCCTCCGCCGGCATGCCAATCTGCCGCTCTGGCTGGCGGCCCTGCTGCTGGCAGCGACGCTGGGACTGTATGCCGTCGCTACGCATCTCGAGGGCGACGCCGCCGGGCAAGCGCTGAGGCCCCGGCAGCAAATTCCTGTCGTGGCGCAGGAGGCAGTCCGTGCCGACACCAACGAGGCGGCGATGGCCGATTTCTACGGGACACTGCCGGCCCTCGCCACAGTGCCCGACATTCTCGGGAAGGTGTTTGCCCTCGGGGGCCACCATGGCGTGGGGCTTGCGCAGGGTGATTACCGGCTGGACCCGGCAGAGGGCGGTATCATTCGCTGCCACATGCGCTTCCCCGTCACCGGCGACACCAGCAAGCTGGAAATGTTTGTGCGGGCTGCCTTGAAGGCATTTCCGGCGCTCGCGCTGGAGGGAGTGTCTTTTCAGCGCCGGAGCGCAGACCGCAGCGACAGCGAGGCGGAGATTCGCTTCACGTTATTTCTGCGAGCGGACTCTGATGCCGATGTCAGCGCAAGTGGGGCATCCAGATGAAGCACCGGCTGCCCGTCTTGCTACTCTTGTTGGCCGCCACCCTCATGCTCGTCCTGTTCGCGCCGGCGCCGGACGATGGGGTGGTCGCTCCGCGCGCCCATGTCGCCCCGGTGGCTTTCCCACTGGCGACGCAGGGGGGGGGCAGTCAGCCGCCGCTTGAAGAAGCGGTACTGCGCCTGCGAGACCGAAGCAATAGCAAGGCAACCCCTTTTCTTTTCGAAGTCCGGCGGCCGTCGGCTCCCGCAGTGGAAGCGGCTTTTGTGCCGGAACCGAAGCCCTTGGCACCCCCCTTGCCGTTCCGCGTTTTGGGAAAGTACCAGGACGCGGACGAGGTCACCGTCTTCCTCGAGGATGCCGGCAAAGGCCTGCCGGTAAAGGTGGGCGACCTGCTGCATAACGACACTTATCGCATCGACGCTATCAGCGATGAAGAAATTCAGTTTACCTACGTGCCGCTGCAGCAAAAGCAGGCACTGCCATTAGGGGATGCACCTTGAATTCACGCGGCCTGAATCATGCGGACTACCGCCGGATGCCATTATACAGCCGCTTCGTCCTGATGGTCGTTCTGGCGCTGATGCTGGCCTCCTGTGCGGCGCAGCGGGCCTTTAACCAGGGCAACAAGCTGATGGCGGCGGGCAAGCAGGACGAGGCATTGGTCAAGCTGGAGGAGGCGGCTCGCCTGCGCCCCGGCAGCGCCGAATACCGGATTGCCTTCCTTAGCCAGCGCGGCTCCCGGATTGCCCAGCTATTGCTCGCCGGCGAAACGCAGCGGCGGGAAGGACAGCTGACCGAGGCAGAAAAAACTTACCAGCATGTCCTGCAGCTCGACTCGGCGCAGGCGCTGGCCAGGCAGGGATTGCAGGCCATCGTTACGGAGCGGCGCCATCGGCAACTTGTCCTGAAGGCGGAGGAGCGGCTGAAAAATGAAGGGGACGGTGCCATGCCGGAACTCCATCTCCTGGTTGATCGCGTGCTGGCAGAAAATCCGGTGCAGCGTGATGCCCTCAATTTCAAGACTCGTCTCCAGGAACGCAGCAAGCAGCAGCGGGCAATGCCGGCGGAGCTGGCCGATGGCTTTCGCAAGCCCATCTCGATCTCGTTCCGGGATGCGCCGTTACGGACAGTGTTCGATGTCATTTCCGAAGTGTCCGGCCTGAACTTTGTATTCGACAAGGACATGCGCCCGGACCTGAAGGCGAGTATCCAGGTCAAGAACACCTCTATAGATGAGGTGGTGCGCATTCTTCTTTTCACCAACCAGCTGGAATACCGTGTCCTGAGCCGGAATTCGCTGCTCATTTACCCGAGCAACCCCCAGAAGCAGAAGGACTACCGCAATCTGGAGGTGCGCACTTTCTATCTGGCGAATGCCGAGGCGAAAACGGTGGCGGGTACGCTGAAGACCATCCTCAAGAGTGCCGACATGGTGGTTGATGAGCGTCTCAACCTCATCATCGTGCGCGACACGTCCGACGCGATTCGCGTTGCCGAGCGATTGGTCACCCTGCAGGATATTGCCGATCCGGAAGTCATGCTGGAGGTGGAAATCCTCGAAATCAAGCGATCGCGCCTGATGGAGCTGGGCATCAGCTGGCCGGACCAGGGGTCGCTGACGCCGCTGCCGTCGGCAGGGACGGTTCTTACGCTGGCCGATCTGCGCGACCTGCAGCCCAGGCGGATTCAGGCGACCACCGGGAGCGCCTTCATCAATCTGCGCAAGGATGACCAGGACGGAAACATACTGGCCAATCCCCGCATACGTGTGCGCAACAAGGAGAAGGCCAAGATCATGATCGGGGACCGGGTCCCCGTGATTACGACGACGTCGACCTCCACGGGCTTTGTGTCGGAAACAGTGAGTTATGTCGATGTGGGTCTCAGGCTGGAAGTGGAGCCCAACATCTACCTGGATGAAGAGGTGGGCATCAAGATCAACCTCGAGGTTTCCAATCTTGTTCGCGAAGTCACCAGCAAGTCCGGAACGCTGGCCTACCAGATCGGAACCCGCAATGCGAATACGGTACTGCGCTTGCGCGATGGTGAGACGCAAATCCTGGCGGGTCTGATCAGTAATGAAGAGCGCAGCAATGCCGACAAGGTGCCGGGCTTGGGAGAGCTGCCCATCCTCGGGCGCCTGTTCGGGTCGCAGAAAGATGACCGGCAGCGCAGTGAAATTGTGCTGTCCATTACGCCACGGCTGGTGCGGTCCATTCGTCGTCCGGATATTGATGCCGCTTCTTTCGAGGCAGGCACCGAGAATCAGGTGGGCATGCCTCCGCTCCTTTTAAAGGGCGAAGAGCCTCCTGAGCCGCCGTCCGAGCCTTCGCGAGCCAACGCGCCCACTCCTGTAGTTCCGTCGGCTGTACTGCCCCCCGACGAAGCACTTATGCCCGCCACCACGCCTGCGGCGGCTCAAACGCCAGGGGCCGCCAATGCGGCGCGAGTCAAGCTCAAGTGGGTTGCGCCAGGCCAGGTGAAGATCGGTGAAGTTTTTGCTGTTTCGCTTGAACTGGACAGTCCGGGCCCGATCCAGGGACTGCCGTTTGTGATCCAGTATGATCCGGCGTTCCTGCAGTTGCTGACTCTGGAAGAGGGCGAGTTCTTCAAGCAGCGCGGCGCCGTGACCCGCTTCAGTCAACGCGTTGACTCCCAACAGGGCAAGGCCTATGTGACCGTTCTGCGCCAGCCTTCGGGAATCAACGGACGGGGAAGTGTCGCGAAGCTGGCCTTCCGCAGCCTTCGGGCCGGCGACAGCGCGATCAGTTTGCTCTCGGCTTCACCCGATCCAACGACCCTGCTGGTGGGCGAGCTGCCCGTCGCGGGTATCAAGGGGGTTCGGTGACGCTGCGGACTCGGTCACTCGGATTCAGCCTCATCGAGCTGATGGTGACGCTCGCCATCCTTGCTACGCTGGCGATGGTTTCCCTGCCCATGATCCAGATTACGGTCAAGCGCGAGAAGGAGCACGAACTGCGCTATGCCCTGATTCAGATCCGCGAGGCCCTGGATGCCTACAAGCGTGCCGCAGACCAGGGCCTGATCAGACTGGAGGTGGGCAGCAGCGGGTATCCCCCGAGCCTCGAGGATCTGGTCAAGGGGGTTCCCAATATCAAGAGCCCCCAGCAGCAAACCCTGTACTTCCTTCGGCGCCTGCCACGCGATCCCTTCTTCACTGATGCTGCCGTACCCGCAGGGGAAACCTGGGGGCTGCGCAGCTACGCCTCACCCCATGACCTGCCCCAGGAAGGAGCGGATGTCTTCGATGTTTACTCCTCGTCGGAAGAGTCGGGCCTGAATGGAGTCCCTTATCGTGAGTGGTAGACGCTTGGCCGGAGAGGGCGCCGGCAGAGTCATGGTTCCGGCGGTAGGCTCCAGAGGAGCCGGGTTCACCCTGATCGAGTTGCTGGTCGTCATGGCAATCGTTGCATTGCTGATGACCCTGGCGCTGCCCCGGTACTTCTCGTCGCTGCAGCATTCCCGTGAAGTGACGCTTGAGCAGAACCTGAGAAGCGTTCGCGATACCATCGACAAGTTCTATGCCGACCGCGGCATTTACCCTGAGTCGCTTCAGCAACTGGTTGACGAGCGCTACCTCAGGGCGTTGCCAATCGATCCCGTCACGGAGTCCGTGGAAACCTGGGTGGTAGTGCCGCCGGAGCCTCCGGCCAAGGGCGGCGTTGCCGATATCCGGAGCAGTGCAGCAGGGGCCACCCATGACGGCCGGGCGTATGCGGAGTTTTGAATGGGTCGGGGGCGGACCATGGTGAGGCAGCAGGGGTTTGCCTATCTGTGGCTGCTTCTGCTGGTGGCCCTGATGGGCGTTGGCATGACGCAAGTCGCAACGGTGTATGAGACGACCCTGCGGCAGGAGCAGGAGAAGGAGCTGCTATTTGTCGGCCGGCAGTTCCGGGAGGCCCTTCGGCAGTATTATGAGCATACGCCCGCCGGACAGCCCCAAAAGTATCCCGCCTCCCTGGAGGAGCTTCTGGGGGATCCCAGATTCGTCTCTGCTCACCGCTATTTGCGGCGAATCTATCGTGATCCGGTCACCGGTTCCGCGGAATGGGGGCTGGTTGTCGTGGCTGGCCGGATTGTCGGCGTACATTCGCTTTCAGATCAGAAGCCGCTGAAACTGAAGGGATTCGCAGCGGAGGATGGTGCCTTTCAAGACGCGGCCCACTACTCCGATTGGGCCTTTACTTACCCCCCTGGCCTTTTGATCAAGAGCGAAGGACAGGCGGCACCTGAATTTGATTCATCCGGGATGGTGAAATGAACGAACAGTATCGGAAGTGGCCTTTGTGTTGCACCCTGCTTGGGGCTTTGGTAGCCGGCGTGTGCTCGGCGGCGGGGACGGGGGCTGGAGGGAATCTGGAGACCGTTTCGACACCGGCAATGGAAAGCATAAAGTCGAATGTCTGCCGGGCGGAGGATCAATCTTTTGGGGAGCAGCTGCCTGAAGCGCCGGATGCGGGTGCCCCCGACTTTTCCTGCGCCATCACCTACACCCAGCTCACTGAGCGGCTGAGATCGGGCAGACTCCATATTGTGGATGTGCGATCGCCCTCCCTTTTCAATGACTTTCATATCGATGGAGCGCTCAATATTGCAGCAGGGGAGTTGCATGCCAAGGCCTACCTGCAGCAATCGCCACTGGTCCTGACGGGATCGGGAAAGAATGATGTTCAGCTCTACCGCTTGTGTCGCCGTTTGCACGATGCGGGATTCAAGTCGGTATCCGTCCTTCAGGGAGGGATGCTGATTTGGGGTGCCAAGGGCGGGAGCGTCCTCGGGCAGCCACCTGCGGTGGCGCCGAGTCGTCAGCTTTCAGCGCAAGAACTGCTGCTGGAAAAGGAGTTCGCCCATAACCATTTTGTGCTGATGCCGGAGATGTTGTCGCTGCGGAACCAGTTTCCGCCCGCATCTGTGCAGGCTCAAATAAGAGGAAAGGGCCTGCCGGAGGCTGTGCTTCGTAGCGTCAAGGCGCGTCATCAGAGGGCCAGTGCCATTATCATGATTGGCAGCAACGCCCTGGCTTTCCACTCGCAGGCCGATGCCTTGCAGAAGCAGACGGATATCCCCGTACTGGTTTTCGTGGATGGAAAGAACGCTGTGAAGGAAGCCGAAGCCGCGCAGCGGGCCATTATCGCCTCCCGCTCGCGTCCGCCCAGGCCGCAGCAGTGTTCTCAGTGACTTGACTTGCGAAGATCAGAAAAATGAACAGACGACAGTTTCTCGCTTCAGGTTGTGCGCTTGCCACCGTCTCGCTGCTTGGCGTATCGGGCTGCTCAAGCCAGTCCTTGCGCCGTACAGGGGGGACGGACGGGCAGGGCCGGCCGAATGTATTGCGCTATGGATTTACGCTGGAGAATCCGGGCGGAACGCCTCTCCTCAACCAGGCGTTATGGTTTTACGTACCGTTGCGCCAGACTGGGCGACAGCGTCTGCATTCGCTTTCGGTGAGCCGGTCTTTCAGTGAATTGGCCGACGGCCTGGGAAACTCGATAGTACGAATTGACGTGCCGCAACTGCCGCCTTTTTCCAGCCTCGTGGTCGGCATTTCAGCAGAGCTGGAGATGCTGGACCAACGGCGACCGGAGCCCATCGGGAAAATGGATTTTCTGAAGCCCGAACCCATGGTGGAAAGTGATGCTCCGGAAATCGCGGCGCAGGCTGCCAAATTGATGGGATCCAGTCCCTTGGAGACGGCAAAGGGGATTTATGAGTGGGTCAGGGATGAAATGCGCTACTCCGGCTTTGTTGCTGATGATCTTGGCTCCCTGAGAGCGCTCAGGGAACGGCGCGGAGACTGCACGGAGTATGCTTACCTGGTTTGCGCGCTTGCGAGAGCCTGCGGCATTCCTGCCCGTCCGGTGGGCGGGTATGTCGTGGGGCAAAACACCATCCTGAAGGCCGAGGAGTACCACAATTGGGCGGAGCTCCATATTGATGGTCGCTGGGAGGTGGTCGATGCCCAGAAGCAACAGTTTCTGCCTGCCAGGAACCATTACGCCGCCTTTGAAGTCATCAGCGCCCACAATAGCAATCAGATGAAGGGCGCGCATCGGTATCGGGTGCAGGGGGACATGCGGGTCCGGATGAGCTGAGGTTGCTGTACGTGGATGGGTTGTCGCTACCAGTTGAGCGACGAGCCGCACTTCAGCATTCAGCACCGGCGTGCTAGTGAAGCGGACTTTTAATCCGCTGCCCCAGTGCTACGGTTCAAGCACTCAAGATTGAGTGCAGCACTGTGCCATGCTGCTTCAAGACGCCGGCAGTATAATCGGGTTGCCACAGCATCCCCCCGACGACAGCGCACAGGAACAGCTTGGCAGCGCCCGTGCAGAACTTTTCCCAGCCATCCATGACGTCCCGGTACCACCCGACGGCCCGGTCCGTCCAGCGCGCGGCATGATTGAGCCTTTGCCGATACCTGGACGGAGATTTGCTCTTCTTCTTTCCCATGTTTTGCGTTCCTTGAACCCCACCCCAACACGGCTGTTGGGCTCAGGGTTTCGCCTTCAATTCCTTCTCGATTTCATTCTGTACCGACTGCACGCCCATCGCTCCAAGCAGCGCAAGCAGACGACCCACCGGCTTGTTGTTCGGGTCCGCAAAAGCGGCCAGCATTTCCTGCTTGCCCGGCTCCAGCATCCGGTTGATCCCAAACCCCACCGTTGCCTCGATCATGTCCTCGACGCTCTTTTGCCGATCTATGACCTCCACCCACTGTTCCAGCCCCTGCATGACCTCAGGACTGAGGCTGACTGTATGACTGGTCGCGCCGTGAGCTTTCATGCGCTCCCGGTGCCGGCGACTACGCTCGGCACTGGTCATCGGCTGTGCAGCGGTCCGCGGCCGGCCACGGCTTTTGGGGGCGGGGTTCTCCATGGGACTACCTCATGCCTGTTGTTCCACCCGAAGATAATACCCGGAAATTCGCTCGCGCAACGAAAATATATGGCTGAGCTTCGCCAAATGTAACGGAGTGCGAATCTTCCGTGCCGGAAAGGTTGTGTTGGCTGGTCATACCAGTTCAATAGGGCGCCCGTACCGTTCGTCGGAACTGGACGTATGGTCAGTACAGTCACTTGTATGTTTTTTGTTCGTCGCTTATCTTGTGGTCGTACCTATTTGCCGACCCAACATCTAGTGTCGGCCGCTACTTGGAGGAGCCATGTATGGCCAGGCTGCACAGCTACTTTCTGGAATTCCATAAAGCCATCAAGTTGGACGACCTGGACGAGAATGCCCTGCTTCGGGCCAAGCGTGACACGCTAATCCAGAACCTGAAGGACTATCTGCCAGATGACGCACCGGTCATTTTGCGGACCTTTAACCAGGGCAGTTACGCCATGGGCACGGGAACGCTGCCGCTGGACGGCGACTATGACATTGATGTCGGCGTGGTCTTTGATAGTACACCGGAGAAGGAAGTCCCCGTCGGGCTGAAGAAGACGGTCAAGTTCGCCTTGGCCCATCCGGGCCGGACCGTAAATATCCGCCGCAGTTGCGTCACCGTCAGCTATCGGAAGGGTGAGGATATCCAGTACCACGTCGACATGGCCATTTACGTGACGGGGTCCGACGGCAAGCTGCGCCTGGCCAAGGGCAAGGAAAACTCCGCCGCGGAGCACTGCTTCTGGGAGACCTCCGATCCGCAGGGGCTGTGCGAGGCCATTGTGAATCGCCATAAGGGCGAGGACCGGGCGCAATTCCGTCGCGTCATTCGCTTCCTCAAGCGCTGGCGGGACCATAAGTTCAACCACGACGGCCTGTTTAGCATTGCCCTGACTGCCGCGGCCTACCACTGGTTCAGCCCCTACAAGGCATTGTTCACCGAGGAGTACGACGATCTCGAAGCGCTCCTCCTGCTACTGAATACGGTGAACAATCAGTGGCAAGGCTGCATTTACGAAGGCGAACTGGTGGCCCGCCTCAGGGTGGCCTTGCCGGTAGCGCCCTACGGTGACCTGCTGGAGAAGATGACACAGAAGCAGATGGACGACTTCCGCACCAAGCTCATCGAGCTGCGCGATGCCTTGAACGAGGTCAAGGCTGAGCCGGAGGCAGAGGTCGCTTGCAAAACCTTGGTGAGGTTTTTCGGAAAGGACTTCCCGATTCCCGCGGAAAAGGAAGCGAGGGCCGCCAAGGTGCAAGCTTCCGTGGTAGGGACCGGATCCTCGGCCTGATGTCCTCCATGTCCGGACAGGCATTGGCGGCTGCCTTGGCGGCCGTCGATGCCACGCTTATTTCTCCCCCAGAGTTGGCGGACGGTCAGAACTCGCTGGCAGTGGAAGCGATGGGAGCACGGCTGTGGCAACTGCGCGTTGACTTTCGACTGCCCCTGACGGCCATGCCCTCGGTATATCTGGTTCCGCCCTCGGAGGGCGCTGGGCTTTCCCATGTCAGCCACACTGGCAGCGTCTGCTACTCCGATCATGAAGGTGAGGGATTCGATCCGGCTGACGTGGCCAATGTCATCGCCTTTGCAGTTAAACAGGCTGTCGCGGTACTGAATGTCGCATATCCCAAAAAAATGGCCGGGGACTTCCAGGAGCTACTGGACGAATTCGAGGGCTATTGGGCGTCGATCGGGGGCGGCTCATTGGTAGCTCTCGCCACTCCCCCTGTGCCTGACCAGCTATATGCGCAGGTTAGGCAAGAAAAGGCAAAGCCGGGGAGGGGAGGAGGGCCGGTTCTCCTGGCCCTGGATCAGGGCACGGGTAGCGATCTCAAGCTCCCCCGACGCAAGGCCCACTTTTTCCGCTTGAAGCAGGCGCTCCTGCCGCCAGTGAATGGTGCGTCGATCCAGCTCTCCTGGCTGAGTGACTTGTTACAAGCAGCAGGGCCGTCAGCGCAGAGCGTCAGCCAGCAGCCGGGGCTACATGTCTTTCTTTTCGCGCAGCCGCGCTCACAGGGAGAGGCGCTGTTCGGCCTCATGTTCAAAACCATCCGGGGCCCTCAACAAGCTGAATTTACCCAGCTGCAGCCCTTCTCCATTCAGCGAACTTGGCGGGATTATCTTCTGGCGCGAACCGGAGCCGCTTCTCAGCGACGGCGGGTAGTCATCATCGGATGCGGAGCGATTGGGGGCCGCATCGCTGAGCAACTGGCCCTGACCGGTCTTGATGAGCTGGTTCTGGTTGATGACGACTATGTGAGCCACGACAACATCTACCGCCATGTCCTGGGTCGCACGAGCGTCGACAAGCGCAAGGTCGAGGCCCTGAAGCAGGAGCTGGAGTCGAAACGCACCGGGCTGGATGTTCAGGTGTTTGTCGGGACGGCCGAGCAATGGCTGCAGGACCCTCAGCGGCGAGCAGGATGCGACACCATTGTCCTGGCCACTGGGCAATTGGCATTGGAGCGCACCATTACCCGACGCGCCTTTGATGAAGGCTGGCCGCAGTTGCTGGTATCGACCTGGCTTGAGCCACTCGGGCTAGGGGGACATGTCATGGCCAGTCGCTCAGGAGTCATAGGGTGCCTGGAGTGTTTGCATACCGATATTGGCGGGTCACGCCCGGACACACGAGTGGCATTCCTGAAATCAGGTCAGGCTGTCAGCCGTAACATCACCGGGTGCGGTGGGCGTTTCATGCCATATTCTGCGCTGCACGCAACGGAAACTGCCCTCCTGGCGAGCAAGGTGGTGCTGGCGGGTGAGCCGGGATACCGCTGCTGGGCAGGAGACGCGACGGTTGCCCTGGCAGAGGGCTTTGAATTGATGCCGTGGCATGCTCGTTGCCGGCAGCATTTGGCCCCAGAAATCGTCAGCGTTGCCCATCAGGAGTGCCCGTGCTGCAGTTCCTGAAATCCTCCCAACGGCTACTCCTGACCACTAAAAGTGGCTGGCAGGTGGCACTTTCGGAGGACGTGTTGCAGCAGCTGCATGGCTACCGCCAAACCGGCTCAATGATGCCGGAGGCGGGCGGTGTCTTGCTCGGGAAACTGCTGCAGGAGGGGGGCACAGGAATAGTGGAAGCCCTGACAAAACCGGGGAGGGGAGATCGGCAATCCCGCTTTGGCTTCTTTCGGTCTGAGCGGCATCACAGAGAAACGCAGAGCTACTGGCGTACGACGGCCCAGACCGGGGCCTATTTGGGATTGTGGCATACCCATCCAGAGCCGGTACCGACACCCTCCGCAGTGGATTTGGCGGACTGGAAGCGAGCCTTGCGACAGGATCTATACCCCGGACAGGGGCTGCTGTTCGTAATTGTGGGCACCGATGCGGTCGGCTTTTGGATTGGCGGAAAACGAAAGCGAATTGAACTGATAGGGCATTGGCCTTGGGAGCTAAATGATGTCTAGCACCTATATTCCCGCAGATGTCAAAAGGGACCTTTGGGTGGCCTCGGGTGGACGGTGCGAGTTCCGAGGTTGTAATGCGCCTCTTGATAGAAATTTTCTGACGGGACAGCGCGTCGTCCTCGCGGAGCATTGCCACATCGTTGGCGATAGCATCAATGGGCCGCGTGGAGACGCAGGGCGCTCGGCCGAACTTGCACAAGCTGCATCCAATCTCATCCTTTGCTGTGCCAGGTGTCATAAGACCATCGATACTGGAAAGCTGGCGGGTGAGTACCCTGAGGCTCGCCTTTCAGGCATGAAGCGGGAGCATGAGCAACATGTGCAGCGGCTCTATGACGCCACCAACGTCAAACGCAGTATTCCCTTTATCGTGACCGGACGCATTAATCGCACACCGACGGCGATTCAGGCCGATATCGTCCGCGCGGCCGTCCTGCGCAAAGCGGACTACACGCGCTTTCCTTCTCACGAGGAGGAGATTCTCGACCTGAATAACATCCGCTATGCCGAGGATAATCCGTTGTATTGGACAACGGTAAAGCAGGAAATCGACGACATGTTGAATGCCTTCCTGCGGCGCGTGATGGACCGTGATATACAGCATCTCGATTTATTCGCACTCGCCCAAATCCCGGCTTTGGCCTACATCGGGTCTCTGATCGGTGATCGCGTTCCTGCCACTGTGCATCAGCCTCAGCGAGAGCCTTTGGATCGCTGGACTTGGCCCGTCAATCCTGCCATGCCTGCTCCAAATTTTAGCTTCTCCTTTCCTGATCAGAGCCCTATCGATGAGCTGGCTGTCAGCTTCAGTATATCGGGTGCCGTTAAGTCCGTGGATATTGCACGTGCCTTGCCAAACGTACCGCTAGCGACCTTTTCGGTGGAAAACCCATCTACGTCAGTTGTGGATTGTGAAGCGGTCCAGCAGGGCTTCGTGAAGGCATGGAGGGAGTTTCAGACGGAGCTTCACATGCGCTATGGGCGCCTTGCCAAGCTCCAT
>JAJFBF010000110.1 GCA_020697295.1 Moraxellaceae bacterium
GGAACGTTTCCGACTGCGTCAGTTCCAGGACATTTCTATGGAAGGTGTCGCGTGACACCCAGTCCCCATAGCCCCCCGGTCCTTCCTTGAAAGTTGTCGACTCTATGTCCCGTCCAAGAATGACGAGCCGCAGCGAGTCGAGGATGTTTTCCAGGGCATCGGCTTCGTATCCGGCGCCAACCAGCTCCTGCGTTCCCATCGCCGACACCTTGGGCAGCAGGCGCATGAAATCCCTGGGGGTCAGTGTCCCACCCAGATCGAATATCGCTCGCTGCAGCGCCAGCGAATCCGTAATCAAGGTGATCGAGTGCGAGAATCCGTAGTCGCCGGGCAAGGGAATTTCTCGTTCGCCCAATGGAATGGAGAATCCGGCAAACCGATCGATGATCGGCTGCGACTCGATGCCGATGGCCAGTTCCGCACCGTTGTTCTGGGAATTGGCGGTCATGTTGTGATTGGCGATGGTTTCGAAACCGTACACCTGAGTGATGCGACCGCCGTCGAATACCATATGCTCCTCGCCAGGCAGTTGCGGTGCCAGGCCGAACTTCAGCATGGTCGAAATCACTGCCCAGCCGTAGCGGAAGTCCGCATAGAGCGAAGTCGGGTCAAAGGCGACACCGGTGAGTGTCCGTGATATTGCTGCGTCCTTTATGCTTTGCAGATAGTTCAGCTGGGTGAGAACAGAGCCCTCCTGCTGGGCCCGTTCTACAAAGCCGGTGGCTCGTGCCCAGCCGTACACGAAGGCCTGCTGCGCAGATGAGACGACGCTCAGGTCGACATTCGCACTCTTGGGGTCGCTCAGGACCTGACGATAGTAAGCAAGAAAATCCGCCTCAGTGCCCGCGCTGCCATTCCAGGTGCCTCGACCGGCACCGTTGAACGTCACCGTATTCGCCAGGCTGGCAATGTAGGGATCATCCTTGTGGATTTCGGTGAATACCGTGGCCAGGTGTCCACCGAGGCTGTAGCCCGTGACGTTCAGCGTTGCGCCGTAGGAAATGAAATTATTTACCTTAAGCCACTCATAATACTTTTCCAGCGCATCCAGCTGTGCAAGGGCAAATCCCGTAGCGGCCACACCCCATTTGTCCGTGGCCTCCATATCCCGCTCGGCGTCTCCGCCCTTGTCCCAGGGACGGGATTCGGTCGACCGGATCGCCAGGGTGTATTGGCCGTCTCTCCTGTCCCGAATTAACGTTGCAGCGAATCCGGTATTGGCGAGCATGTCGACGCCGTTCAGGATCAAGCCAGCTGTATGAACTTCATCTTCTGCAGGCCGCTCTCCCTCAGGATCTCCCGTACTGGGGTTGTCGGACCATTGATGAAGGATCTCGTATTTATCGATAAACTCATCGATTTGCGGATCGGTCAGCCTTGTAAGGCCGGGCCAGCCCTGATTTAGGTCTGGGTCGCCAACGCTTGTGGAGCCACCATAGACGTAATCGGGCCTATTAGTTCCCATCCGGAGCTGACGCTTAATGTAGTCAATATCCGTAATTCGAGAAAAATCTTCTAAATAAGACTCAGCGACAATTTGTTGAATTGAAAACTCATATAGCCTTTCAAGTTCCATTTGAGGCAAATCCCTATTTATCTTTAAGAACTCTCTGTACGTAATCCGAGAATGGAAGACCACCAACTACTTTAAGATTTTCTCGGCAAACCGGAGCCACCATCCATGCAGCATCATATTTTTCATAACCGTCTTTCGAAGCTAATTGAAATGTCCTGCTGACGGATATAACCTCTTTAGAGAACCGGTCGTAAATAATCATTTCGCCACCAGCAACTCTTAAGTCTCTGTCTCGCGGCCTCTTAATGCCTCGCCAACTTAATGCGAATTGCGCAGTTGGCTGCTCCACTCCGATAGCTTGCATTGGCGTTAGTTCATTTAATGCTTCCACTACGTGGCCCGGCTTAACAAAAAATCCTGACGTGTACCCAAATATACGGACGTAGTCTCCATCTAAATTTCTCTGCCATTTAACGTCTCGCTTTGGCTCTTCTACAAACTTATACATTCTGAACGGCGGCCTAACAAAATAACCTCCTCGATTATCCGCACTCTCCCCCATAAGCTGAAAATTTCTCTGTATCCATGGCGCTTCCGGCGCATAGATACTTCCCAGAAAATCATCTCCTGGAGCGTTTTCTGGCCGAGCAAAATAAACCCCTTCAACTTTATCGACCGTGCGGCTTGTCCATTCACCCGCTTCGGTCTTACAGAGATGAAGAAAGTATTTGATGGCAACATCTCTTTTACTGGACGGCTTGTACCAAGGCCCCTCCGCCTCCTCGAAATCAAACGGCACCGGCTTGGGGACGGAATCCGGCAGCCGAAGGCTATGGGCAATCCTCCCTTCAGGAGTACTTATCCATGACTCGGGAATAGGGAAATGCTGCCCCTCAGTTTTTACGAGCCGCTTCCAGTCTTCAGGAACTTCCTCGGGCTTCGTGCAGCCTGAAACAGCAAACAAGCACGCCAACACAGCGCCACCCGCTGCAATACTCCTTCTTTTCATTCTTTTTTCTCAGAAAATGGGAAACCATTCAGGCCCCAAGACATGCATGATTAGAACAACCCATCCAAGCGGCCCACTTTAACAAAACCAGTTTTATACAAACCCCAAACAATTGCTGAATTTAACCGGATGCTTTCTCAGCTCTCACGCCAGTGATCTCGGATGACGCAGTCTCGATGTTTGACATGACTGGAACTCCAGGGATATCCAACTAAAAGTAACGCCCCCTTCCACATCGAATCGGCTTTCAGCAAATCACCGTCGCAGCCTGTCGACATCAATGGAGCGCTCGGCAAGCGCCGCCTGCGATGCCGTAAGCATGTCGCGATAATGCCGCTGGAGTTCAGCCTCCCACCCCGCCACCTCATCCAGCACCGCCGCCGCGCTCTCTTGGCTGTGCCCGAAATGCATGGCATGGCTCAGCAGGTTCTCCCGGCTGATGCCCCTGCCCTCCTTCCCTACCGCCATGGCCAGTGCCGGCGGCGGCGCGCCGTCCAGTGACGGCACCACGTCGAACATGGGCGAGAGTCGCCAGCGTCCGCCGGTGAAGATCACGGCGTGGTTCTTGGGGTGGTCGTCGTCGTTGCCCACCAGCGCGTTGAAGCACATGCGCTTGTAGAACTCCTGCAGGTCTTCCAGGGGCACATCCTTGCGGCGCATCTCGTCCGCGACTTCGGCATAGCGCCAGCGGCGCTGCGAGGCGTCGTCCATTGCCCGCCAGTCGACATCGAGCAGCGTCGCGGCGCTCAGCATCGGCAGGCGCTCGATCTCGCCACGCGCGTTCACGAGGCGATCGAAGCGGTCCACCAGCAGCACGCTGAAGCTGCCGCGGTGCAGCCGGGTCGGCGCCACGTTCAGGCCCTTGCGGGCGGCGAACGTCATGCAGGCATGCTCGAAGGCGGGAATGTCTTCCGCGTCGTGCCGGTCGCGCGGCTTGGCGAGGATCACGCGGCCCTCGTCGAGCAGCGTCACCTTGGGCCGCGCGCCGCCCAGCGAGGTGCGCTGCCGGAGCGCGCGGTGCGTGGACGTGGCAAGGCGTTCGCCGGACTGCAGGCCGTTGGCGAAGGCAATGAAGTCCTCGAGGTGATCGAGCCGTTCCAGCCGGGTTTCCTCGGAAGGCGTGCGCGTGGTGCCGACCAGCAGCGCGCCCGCGCGATCGGCATTGGCGGAGTGAATCAGGTAGTCGATGCCCGCGAGTTCCTGCTGACGCACGTGCGCGATCACGCGCTGGCCCCAGCCGTCCGGCGCCGCATCGCGGATGAAGCCCGGCAGGCCGCCGTTGCCGCGGATCTCCACGAACGGTTGCGGGCGCAGCGGATAGTGGATGGGATCGGGCACCCAGCCCTTTTGCGCGACGTACTCGGGGTTGTACGTGAACACGCCGACATCGCGCTCGACGTCCAGCCGCCCCAGCGTGACCAGGCCCGGCTCGCCGGGCGGGCGCATGTAGATGTAGGCACGGGTCATCAGAAGTCATCCTTGGCGGCGGACGGCAGCCGGACCCGGCGCGGCGAGAGCCCGGCCTTGGGCAACGGAGTGCGGTCGATGGCAATCACGTCCTTCAGGAGGCCGAGCTGCCACAGCACATGCAGCAGCGTGCCCAGCTCCACACCCGGCTCGCCTGCCTCGATCTTCCGCACCGTGGACACGGACACGCCGACCCGCTCGGCCACATCCGCCTGGCGCATATGGGTGTCGAGCCGCTTTTCCTTGATCTTTAACCCAATGTTTTCAAGTACTTCCTTGCATTCCAAGGGGAAGAAAGGTTCTTTAAGCATTGCCAAAGGATACCTTAAGAAAGATAAGGGCTACTTTAGCAACTCTTAAGTGCAAAGCCAGCAGTAATTCAGCCGTAGGCTGGATGGGTTGGCAAACGGCTTTTTACCAAGTGACGTAGACAGTAGCGGGGCCTCGGCCGGCCAAGCCTTGGCCAAAGCACTTCACGCGGAGGACCCGATCAATCGAAGCAGGAGGCGCGCTAGCGCAGGTTCTTCTCCCTCGCCGCCTGCCCCGGCGTCATGCCGAACCACCTTCTGAATGCCCGTGAGAACGCGCTGCTACTGGAGAACCCCAAGATCAGCGCCAGCTCCGTCAGCGACCTTAACTTTCCCGCCGTCCCTGACAGCCACTGCCGCGCCAGCTCGCGCCGGGCGTCATCCAGCACTTCCTGGAAGGTCTTCCCTTCCGTGCCCAGGTGGCGCTGCAGCGAGCGCGTGGAGACATTCAGGCAGCTTGCGATCTCGGCCAGCGTCGGCTCGCCGGCGGCGAGGCGCTGGCGGATGAGCTGCATGACCCGGGCACTCCAGCTCGCCTCGGCCTCCAGGCTCGCCAGCCGCTGCTCGAGCAGCGGCTCGAACTGGCGCGCGACTTCGGCGCCGGCCGGCGTCTGCCGGTAGTGCGCCAGCGGCCACACGATGCTGGTCGTACTGGCATCCTGCTCCACCGGGCAGTTGAAGAAGCGCTCGTAGGCCTCCTGCCCCGCCGGGTTGTGGAAGGCGAGCGAGAGCGAGAGCGGGCTGGGCGGCGGGTTGAGGCGCAGGCGCAGGAGGCCGACGAGCAGCCCCGAGACGAACTCGACGGCACGCCAGTGCGGCTCGAAGTTGGTGTGGATGGTGAGCGAGAGCGTGTCGTCGTCCTCGCTGATTTCGTAGTGCATGGCATCGGTAAGCAGGCGATGGAAGCGCGCCACGCGGTTCATCACCTCGGGCAGGCTGCCGCCCGCCACCATCACGACGCCGAGCTCGCCAAAATCCACCGGCTCCACGTAGGCCAGCATGTTGAGCCCGAGCACGGGGTCGCCGCTCTCCGCCTCCGCCACCTGCCAGATGCGGCGCGTGAGTTCGATGGGCAGGCGGCCGGCCTCGGGGCCGGGCAGCACGATGCC
>JAJFBF010000055.1 GCA_020697295.1 Moraxellaceae bacterium
GGCGTAGTCCGGAGCATTGAAAATGGCGGAGCCGGCGACAAAGGTGTCGGCGCCGGCGGCGGCGATCTCGCGGATGTTCTTCACGCCGACTCCGCCATCCACCTCGAGACGGATGGGCAGGCCGCTGGCATCGATCTTCGCGCGGGCCTGGGCGAGCTTGTGCAGGGTGCCGGGAATGAAGGACTGCCCGCCAAAGCCCGGGTTAACGCTCATCAGCAACACCATGTCGAGCTTGTCCATGACATGGTCCATGTGATGCAGCGGCGTCGCCGGGTTGAACACCAGGCCGGCCTTGCAGCCCCCGGCGCGGATCAGCTGCAGCGAGCGGTCGATATGCTCGGAGGCTTCCGGATGGAAGGTGATCCAGGTGGCGCCGGCCTCGATGAAGTCCCCGATGAGGCGGTCCACCGGCTTCACCATGAGGTGCACGTCGATGGGCGCGGTCACGCCATATTTGCGCAGGGCCTTGCAGACCATGGGGCCGATGGTCAGGTTGGGCACATAGTGGTTGTCCATGACATCGAAGTGGACGATGTCGGCGCCCGCCGCCAGCACCTTGTCGACGTCCGCGCCCAGGCGGGCAAAATCAGCGGAGAGAATGGACGGTGCGATCAGGTAGTCGGTCATGCGGTTCCCCTCAAAATGAAGCCATCGGATGCGGCAAGTGCCGCGCTCCTGAAAAAAATCGCGCCTGCGGGCCGCGCCGTTATAAAAGTCCGCTGCGGATCTGCTGGTCGAGCTCGCCCAGGCGCTCCGGCGTGCCCACGTCGACCCAGGGTCCGGCAAAATACTCGCCCGTCACCTGCTCCTGCGCAATGGCCTCGCGCAGCAGGGGCGCCAGCGCATGCTTGCCCGGCGCCAAGCCGTCGAACAGCGACGGATGCAGCACCGAGACCCCGGCAAAGGTGAAGCGCGGGTCACCCTCGTTGCGCACGATGCATTCCACGCCGGCGAACATGCGGCCGTCGAGCGCAAAATCGCCGCGCGGATTGTGTGGGGGATTATTCACCAGCACGAGGTGCGCCTGCTTTTCCATGTGGGCAAAGCCCGTGCGCAGATGCGAAAAATCGTAGCGCAGCCAGATATCGCCATTGACCACCAGGAAGGGCGTGCGTCCAAGCAGGGGGAGCGCCTGCAGGATGCCGCCGGCGGTTTCCAGCGGCTCGCCTTCCGGCGACCAGTGGATGCGGGCCCCCAGCGCGCTGCCGTCGCCGAGCGCCGCCTCGAGTTTCGCGCCAAGCCAGGCATGGTTGATGACAAGCTCGGTGAAGCCGGCACGCACCAGGCTCTCGATATGCCAGACGATGAGCGGCTTGCCGCCGACTTCGAGCAGGGGCTTGGGCAGGTGGTCGGTGAGCGGCCGCATGCGCGTGCCGAGCCCGGCGGCAAGAATCATGGCCTTCATATGCGTGGCACTCCCTCAGGCATCGGACGCGGTGCGCGTCCTCACGCCGTCCATTGACCGAGTGTAGCTGCCGCGTCCGGTTTCTTGTGCAGGTAGGCCGGCAACACGGTGTCGCGCAAGAGACGGAAGAGCGGCTGCAGAGGCGGCTGCGCACGGATTTCGGCCAGCAGGTAATTGAACACCACGGGGATGTCGTCGAGGTAGCCATGCTTGCCGTCGCGCAGGCTGAGGCGGGCGAAGATGCCCACCACCTTGAGATGGCGCTGCGCGCCCATCCAGTCAAACCAGCGCAGGAAGGTGGCGTCGTCGGTTCCGGCCGGCAGGCGCCCGGCCTCGCGCAGCAACTGCGCGAACTGTCGCGTCCAGCGCGCGACGTCGGCCTCGGGCCAGACCACATAGGCGTCGCGCAGCAGCGACACGAGGTCGTAGGTGACGGGGCCCGTCACCGCATCCTGGAAATCGATGACGCCGATCTCGCCATTGGCCAGCAGCATCAGGTTGCGCGAATGGTAGTCGCGGTGCACGAAGACCTGGGGCTGCGCGGTGACGTCGCCGGCAATCAGCGCAAAGGCGTCGGCGAGGACCGCCTGCTGCCCGGCATCGAGCTCGAGTCCGAGGTAGCGGGCAATGAACCAGTCGCGGAGCAGGGCCATCTCGTCGATGAGGCGCTGGCGGTCATAGGGCGGGAGCGCATGCCCGGGCACGTCGTCGCAAGCCAGCAGGTGCAGCAGGGCCTCCATGGCCCGGGTATACAGGGTGTCGACGCTGGCGGCATCGAGGCGGGGACGCAGCAGCTCGTCGCCGAAGTCCTCGAGCAGCATGAAGCCGAGGTCGAAGTCGGCGGCCACCACCTCCGGCACATGCACGCCGTGGGCGCGCAGGGCCCGGGCGATGGCGACGAAAGGCCGGGAGTTTTCCTTTTCCGGGGGAGCGTCGACCGCGATCAGGGTCCCTCCGGCCAGGGGCAGGCGGAAGTAGCGCCGGAAGCTGGCATCCCCGGACACCGTCGCCAGCGAACCGGCCGGCACCAGCTCCGGCCGCTCGCGACCCAGCCACTCCCGGGCCCAGGCCTCCAGCTGCCGCGCGCGTTGATCCACATCTCCCATTACAAAATCCTCTGGCCGTCAAAGAGCGAGTTGCCTATTATCCGGCAACTTCGCGTATCTACCAGCCGCAATTTGCTCATGTCCCGTCTCTCGCATGCCTCGCTCTGGCTGGTCTTGCTGGCGCCAGCCTGTCTGGCTGCGGCAGAGGATACGAACGACCTCGACAAGCCCCGCTATGGCTGGGCCACCCGCGCCGAACTCCAGTCCCTGCCCGCGGCCGACCGGCCCCGCATCGACGCCACCTGCCCCGGCGTCTGGGTCACCCCCATCCCGGCCACGGCCAAGGTCGGCGACCCGGAGCTCAGTGACATCGAGATCCAGGCCGAGGACGTGCACTACGAGGCCGGCGGCACCTCCAGCCTCAAGGGCCGCGTCAGCATCCGCCAGCCTGGACGACGCATCGACGCCGACGAGGCCGAACTCACGCAGAACAGCAACGAGGGCCGCTTCCGCGGCAACATCCTCATCGCCGAGCCCGGCCTGCTGCTCACCGGCGACCAGGCCGAATTCGACTTCACCACCCAGCGGGCCCGCATCCAGCGTACCGAGTTCGTGTCCAGCGCCATCAATGCGCACGGCCGCGCCGACCGCATCGAGCGCAACCAGGACGGCCTGCTCACCATCGCCCGCGGGGTCTACTCCACCTGCCCGCCGGACGACCGGAGCTGGGCCTTCGAGGCGCGCAACATCCGTCTCAACCAGGCTACCGGGCGCGGCGAGGTCAGCAACGCCATCCTCCAGATACGGGACGTGCCGGTCCTCTATATTCCGTATTTCAATTTTCCCATCGATGAACGGCGGCAGACCGGCATCCTGATTCCGCGCTTTGGGAGCACCAACGACGGCGGGCTTGATTTCGCCCTCCCCGTCTACCTGAACCTGGCCCCCAACTATGACGCCACCCTGACCCCGCGCCTCATGAGCCGGCGCGGCACCATGCTCGAGGGCGAGTTCCGCTACCTGCTGCCCTACCTCGGCACCGGCCAGATCGAGGGCGGCTTCCTGCCCAACGACCAGCTCTACGATGACCGCGACCGCCAGAGCCTGTCCTGGAAGCAGAGCGGCCGCCTGACGCCCGACCTGCAGCTCAACACCGACGTCAACTATGTGTCCGACAGCGCCTACTTCATTGACCTCGGCACCGACCTCAGCATCGCCAACACCGCCTTCCAGGAGCGCCGGGCCGAGCTCATCTATGCGCGCAACGACTACTGGACGCTGCTCGGACGCGTACAGGGCTACCAGACCATCGACCCGATCATCACCGACATCGACAAGCCGTATGCCCGCCTGCCGCAGTTGCTGCTGACCGCGGGCCGGCCGGAAGCGCGTGGCCTGGCGCCGGCGCTGCGCAGCGAGCTGGTCTACTTCGAGCGCACTGTCGACGATGCCTCGGGTCCGGAGATCAACGGCGCCCGCTTTGCTTTCGATCCGTCGGTAAGCCATGTGCTGGCAGGTCCCGCCGGGCACCTCACGCCGCGCCTGCGCCTGCGCACGCTCAACTACGAGCTCACCGGCGCCGGCATCGCCGGCGGCAGCCGCAGCGAGAGCGTGGCCGTCCCCGACTTCAGCCTGGACGGCCAACTGGTCTTCGAGCGGGAGCAGGGGCGCTTCATGCAGACCCTGGAGCCGCGTGCCTACTATCTGTTCTCGCCCTACCAGGACCAGGACCAGCTTCCCAACTTCGATACCGCCAACAACACTTTTACCTACCAGCAGCTGTTCCGCGACAGCCGCTTCGCCGGCGGTGATCGCATCGACGACGCCAACCAGCTCTCGCTGGGCCTGACCTCGCGCATCCTGACGCCCGCCACCGGCGAGGAAGTGGTGCGTGCTTCCGTCGGCCAGATCCAGTATTTCCGCGACCGCAAGGTACGCCTCGACCCGACCGCGCCGGTGGCCACCGACAGCAGTTCCGGCCTTGCCGCCCAGGTCGCCGCCCCCATCGGCCGCGGCTGGAGCAGCACCGCCGACGCCCTGTGGACCGCCAATCTCGAACACGCCTCGCAGATCGGCGTGAACTTCAATTACCTGCCGGAAAGCCGCGATCGCCTTGCCAATCTCGGCTACAACTATCGTCGCCAGGATCCGGCGCTGGGCCAGCAGGCACTGCGCCAGGCCCATGTTTCCTTCGTGCAGCCCTTCGGCCCGCACTGGCAACTGCTCGGCCTCTGGCAATACGATCTGCGTGGCGACGAGATCCAGGAACAGGTGGCCGGCCTGCAGTACGAGGCCTGCTGCTGGAAAGTGCGCCTGTTCGACCGCCGCTTCCTCGCCGACCCGGACGACATCAGCCCGGGCGCCCGCCGCGAGCGCAGCGCCATCTTCATCGAAATCGAGCTCAAGGGCCTCGCCGGGATTTCCAGCGGTGTCCGGAGCCTGCTCAACAACAATATCTTCGGCTACAACCAGCTGGTGGAGCGCAACAGCGCTCGCCCGGAGTTACCCTGATGCGCATTCCTGCCCTCCTGTTCCTGCTCTCGACCAGCCTGCTGGCCCGGGCTGACGTCCTCCCACTCGACAAGGTCGCGGTGGTAGTCGATGACAGCGTCATCCTGCAAAGCGAGATCGCCAAGCGCCTCGAGGACATCCGCTTCCAGTTCGGCCAGCGCGGCGCCGCGCTGCCACCGGAGGAAGTCCTGCGCAAGCAGGTCGTGGAACAGCTCATTCTCGAGAACCTGCAGCTCAACCTGGCGACGCGGGCCGGCATCCGCATCGACGACAAGGAAGTGACGGCCTCCCTGGAGGAGATCGCGCGCCAGAACGGCATGGGCCTGGCCGCCTTCCAGCAGCAACTGGATACCACGCCCGGCGGCAGCTACGCCGAAGTCCGCGAGCAGGTGAAGCGCGAGCTGGTGATCACCCGCCTGCGCACCCGCCGCATGCAGGACCGCATCCGCATCACCGACCAGGACGTGCAGAATTTCCTGCGTTCCCCGGGCGGCCAGGCCGAGCTCGCCACCGAGTACCGCCTCGGTCACATCCTTGTCGCCCTGCCCGAGGAAGCCACCCCCAAGGACATCGCCGCCGCCGAGGCGCGGGTGCAGAAAGCGCAGGCCGAACTCGCCGCCGGCAAGGACTTTGCCCAGGTGGCGGCCACCTGGTCCGCCGCCGAGACCGCGCTCAAGGGCGGCGACCTCGGCTGGCGCAAGGCCGCGCAGCTGCCGGAACTGTTTGTCGCCAGCGCCGGGAAACTGAAGGTCAACGAAGTCGCCGGGCCGTTCCGCACGCCGGGTGGCCTCCACCTCATCAAGCTGGTCGGCAAGCGCGGCGTGGACGACGTGAAAGTGCCGCAGTGGCAGGTCCGCCACATCCTGATCAAGCCCAACGAGATCCTGCCCAGCGAGGACGCACGCCAGAAGCTGGAGGACATCCGCGCCCGCCTGCAGAAGGGAGCCAGCTTCGCCGAGCTCGCCCGCACCTATTCCGAGGATCCGGGGTCGGCCCGCCAGGGTGGCGACTTGGGCTGGGTCTCGCCCGGCGACATGGTGTCGGAATTCGATGCCATGATGCGCAAGACCCCGGTGGACCAGGTCTCCGATATTTTCCAGTCGTCCTTTGGCTGGCACATCCTCACCGTCACCGGCACCCGCGAGCAGGACATGAGCGACCGCTATCGCACCAACATCGCCCGCCAGGCGCTGTACGCGCGCGAATACGATGACGAGCTGGCCAGCTGGCTGCGTGAACTGCGCAACGACGCCTTCGTGGAAGTCCGTACCCCCTAAGCCCCGGCCAGTGGCAAGTGCCCGCTTCCGGCGGGCATTTTTTTGCCCGCGACTCTGGCGGATGCCGGCTCGGGGCCATCAGCAGCCCCTGCCGCGCGGAGGGCACTGGCCCGGCGCCGGAAAGACGCATCCGGCTTGACCCGGACCGGTAGCTGGCGACAATGCCGCATGACCCCGCCGCGTACGTCCCTGCCCCGCATTGCCCTTACCCCCGGCGAACCCGCCGGCATCGGCCCCGACCTCGTCGTCCAGCTGGCCCAGCGCGAACACCCCTGCGTCCTGGTCGCCATCGCCGACCCGGCACTGCTCGAGGCCCGTGCCCGCCAGCTCGGCCTGCCCCTGCGCCTGCTGCCCGCCGACACCCCGGGGCCGCTCCGGGCAGGGGAACTGGCCGTGCTGCCGCTGCCGCTGGCGGTGCCCGCCGTCGCCGGGCGCCTGGACCCGCGCAATGCCGCCCATGTGCTGGCCATGCTGACCCGGGCCGGTGAAGGCTGCCTGAAGGGCGAGTTCGATGCCGTGGTCACCGCGCCAGTGCAGAAGTCCGTGATCAATGACGCCGGCATGCCTTTCAGCGGCCACACCGAATTCTTCCAGGAGCAGGCGGGCCGGCCGCGCGTGGTCATGATGCTGGCCTGCCCGGGCCTGCGCGTGGCCCTGGCCACCACCCACCTGCCCCTGCGCGCGGTGCCGGACGCCATCACGGCCCCGCTGCTGCAGGAGGTGCTGGCCATCCTCGTACAGGATTTGCGCGGCAAGTTCGGCATCGTCCGGCCGCGCATCCTGGTCGCCGGCCTGAATCCCCACGCCGGCGAGGGCGGCCACCTCGGGCGCGAGGAGATCGAGGTCATCGCCCCGGCCCTGGCCGCCTTTGCGGATACGGACTGCGAGCTCATCGGCCCGCTGCCGGCGGACACGCTCTTCACCCCCAAGTACCTGGACCATGCCGACGCGGTGCTGGCCATGTATCATGACCAGGGCCTGCCTGTGCTCAAGCACAAGGGCTTCGGCAATGCCGTGAACATCACCCTCGGCCTGCCCTATATCCGCACCTCGGTCGACCATGGCACCGCCCTCGACCTCGCCGGGAGCGGCCGTGCCGATCCCGGCAGCCTGATGGCGGCGCTGGCCGCCGCCCTCGACATGATTTCCCGCAGGACATGCGCATGAATACCCGCCCCAAGCCCCGCGGCCCCAGCCGAACTGTAGAGGGGCATTTCGCCCGCAAGCGTTTCGGCCAGAACTTCCTCACCGACCAGAACGTGATCCGCCGCATCGTTGCCGCCTTCGGCCCCGTGCCCGGCCAGAACGTGGTCGAGATCGGCCCCGGCCTGGGCGCCCTCACCCATGAGCTGATCGGGAGCCTGGGCCGCATCCAGGTGGTGGAGCTCGACCGCGACCTCGCCGCCGCCCTGCCCCAGCGCCTCTTCGGCGAGGGCGAGCTCATCGTGCACCAGGGCGATGCCCTGCGCTTCGACTTCCGCACCCTGGCCCAGGGCCCCCATGACCTGCGCATCATCGGCAACCTGCCCTACAACATCTCCACGCCCATCCTCTTCCACCTGCTGGAGCAGGTCGACGCCATCGCCGACATGACCTTCATGCTGCAAAAGGAGGTGGTGGAGCGCATGACCGCCGAGCCCGGAACCGGCGATTACGGCCGCCTGTCGGTGATGCTGCAGTACCGCTGCGAGGTCGAATGGCTGCTGGACGTGCCGCCGGAGTCCTTCAGTCCGCCGCCCAAGGTGGATTCGGCGGTTGTGCGTTTGCGCCCCCATGCCACACCGCGCTATAACAAGGTGGACGAGAAACGCTTGCAACAACTGCTGACCGCCGCATTCAACATGCGCCGCAAGACCTTGCGGAACGCCCTCAAGGGCCAGGGCGATCCGGAGCAGTTCGAGGCCGCCGGCATCGACCTCGGCCTGCGCCCGGAAGAAGTCGACGTGGCCACCTGGGTGCGACTTGCCAACATGCCTGGACCGGAAAACCGACATGAATAATGACAGCTTGTCCCGTTCCGACGCCGACCACGCCATCAAGGTGCAGGTCAAAAGCGAATACCTAGAAGACCAGAGCAATCCGGCGGAATCCCGCTACGTCTTCGCCTATCACGTGCGCATCACCAACGACGGCCCGCAGCCGGCGCGCCTGCTCACCCGGCACTGGATCATCATGGATGGCGAGGCGCGCGTGCAGGAAGTGCGCGGTGACGGCGTGGTCGGCGAACAGCCCGAGCTCGAGCCGGGCGCCAGCTACGAATACTCCAGCGGCGCCGTGCTGGAGACGCCGGTGGGCAGCATGCATGGCTCCTACGGCATGATCGATGGCGACGGCCAGAGCTTCGAGGCTCCCATTCCCGCCTTCACCCTGGCGATTCCCCGCGTCCTGCACTGAACCGGGTCGCGCAGGCGGACGACAGCCGGGAACCACCGGCGTTTCCTGCCGCGATTTTCGCACCCGCCGGAACGCAGTCCCCGCGCCCGGCCCTCTGGAGACCGCATGGCCCTTTACGCCATAGGTGATGTGCAAGGCTGCCGTGAGGCGCTCGAGGACCTGCTCGGGCAGATCGCCTTCGATCCGGAACACGACCGGCTCTGGCTGGCCGGCGACCTCGTGGCGCGAGGCCCCGATTCACTGGGCGTGCTGCGCCTCGTGCGCGACCTCGGCCCCGCTGTGGAAACCGTGCTCGGCAATCATGACCTGCACCTGCTGGCCATCCACTACGGTGTTGCCACGGCCAAGCCAAAGGACCGCACCCAGGCGATCTTCGAGGCGCCCGATCGCATGGAGCTCATGGACTGGTTGCGTCACCGTCCGCTGCTGCTGGCCGATGCCGCGCACGATGTGGTGCTGACCCATGCCGGCATCCCGCCTGCCTGGTCGCTGGCGACGGCGCAGCAACTGGCGCGCGAAGTCGAGGCCGCGCTGCAGGGGCCGGAAATATCAATTTTCCTGATGCACATGTACGGGAATGAGCCCGCGCGGTGGACAGACTCGCTGGCGGGCATGACACGCCTGCGCGTGATCACCAATCACCTGACGCGCATGCGCCTGCTGCATGAGGATGGCGCACTCGACCTGAGCTACAAGGAAGAAGCCGAAGGCGCGCCGCCCGGCCTGCGTCCCTGGTTTGAGTTCCCCAATCCTGGGCTCACTACGGGCCGCGTACTGTTCGGGCACTGGGCCGCGCTCGCCGGCCACACCGGCAATCCGCGCTTTGTCGCGCTCGATACCGGCTGTGTCTGGGGCCGACACCTCACCGCCTGCCGCATCGACGACGGCGCCATTTTCACCAGCCGTCGCGGTTGTCCGGCGCCCTGACGACCCGACCGGCCACGACCGGCGGCGCGCTGAAAATGATGAGCGGCACACTGCGTAACACATCTGTTACGCATCACAAAAAAATGCAAATTTCGCTTGCCCGTCGCCATGGGTTTGGGGCTACTCTCAGGGCATCCGGCTTGCTGCGGATTCCTCGTGGTCTTCACCGTACTGAGGTGGGTTATGAGCATTTTTCGTCATTACCAGGAGCGCTTTGACCAGGCCCTCGAAGAAGAATACAGCCTGGAAGAATACCTCGAGCTCTGCAAGAACGACCGCTCCACCTACGCCACCGCCGCCGAGCGCCTGCTGCTCGCGATCGGTGAAGCCGAACTGGTCGATACCTCGCGCGACCCCCGCCTCTCGCGCATATTTTCCAACAAGATGATCAAGCGCTATCCCGCCTTCAGTGAGTTCTATGGCATGGAGGAGGTGATCGAGCATGTCGTCGCCTACTTCAAGCATGCCGCGCAGGGTCTCGAGGAAAAAAAGCAGATCCTCTACCTGCTGGGTCCGGTCGGCGGCGGCAAATCCTCGCTGGCGGAGCGGCTCAAGTCCCTGATGGAAAACCTGCCCTTCTATGCAATCAAGGGCTCGCCGGTGAACGAGTCGCCACTCAATCTCTTCAACGTCGACGAGGACGGCGACATCCTCGAGCAGGAATACCGCATCCCCAAGCGCTATGTGCGCGGCATCATGTCGCCCTGGGCGGTCAAGCGCCTTAAGGAATTCGGCGGCGACATCCGCAAGTTCCGCGTCGTCAAGCTGAAGCCCAGCATCCTCAACCAGATCGCCATCTCGAAGACCGAGCCTGGCGACGAGAACAACCAGGACATTTCCGCCCTGGTCGGCAAGGTCGACATCCGCCAGCTCGAGGAGTTCGCGCAAAACGATCCGGACGCCTACTCCTACTCGGGCGGACTGGCCCGCGCCAATCGCGGCCTCATGGAATTCGTGGAAATGTTCAAGGCACCGATCAAGGTGTTGCACCCCTTGCTCACCGCCACCCAGGAAGGCAACTACAACGGTACCGAGGCCATCGGCCCGATTCCCTTCGATGGCGTCGTGCTCGCGCACTCCAACGAGGCCGAGTGGCAGACCTTCCGCAATAACAAGAACAACGAAGCCTTTATCGACCGCGTCTATATTGTGAAGGTGCCGTATTGCCTGCGCGTCACCGAAGAAATCGAGATCTACCAGAAGCTGCTCGATCACTCCTCCTTGCGCGCCGCGCCCTGCGCCCCGGATACGCTGCGCATGCTGGCGCAATTCTCGGTGCTGTCGCGCCTCAAGGAGCCGGAAAACTCCAGCTTCTATTCCAAGATGCGCGTCTATGACGGCGAAAACCTCAAGGACACCGACCCCAAGGCCAAGTCCTATCAGGAATACCGGGATTCCGCCGGCGTCGACGAGGGCATGAACGGCCTCTCCACCCGCTTTGCCTTCAAGATCCTCTCGCGGGTATTCAACTACGACCACTCGGAAGTCGCGGCCAACCCGGTGCATCTGCTGCATGTCCTGGAAACCCAGATCGAGCAGGAGCAGTTTCCCCAGGAGCAGCAGGACCGCTATCTGCGCTTCCTCAAGGAATTCCTGGCGCCGCGCTATATCGAGTTCATCGGCAAGGAAATCCAGACCGCCTACCTCGAGTCCTACTCCGAGTATGGCCAGAACATCTTCGATCGCTATGTGCAATATGCCGACTTCTGGATCCAGGACCAGGAGTTCCGCGACCCCGACACCGGCGAGATCTTCAATCGCGCCGCGCTCAACGAGGAACTGGAGAAGATCGAGAAGCCGGCCGGTATCTCCAATCCCAAGGATTTCCGCAACGAGGTGGTCAACTTCGTGTTGCGCGCCCGCGCCAACAACAACGGCGTCAACCCGAGCTGGCTCTCCTACGAGAAGCTGCGCACCGTGATCGAGAAGAAGATGTTCTCGAACACCGAGGACCTGCTCCCCGTGATCTCCTTCAATCCCAAGGCGTCCAAGGGCGACCAGCAGAAGCACCAGGACTTCGTACGGCGCATGGTGGAGCGTGGCTATACCGAGAAGCAGGTGCGCCTGCTCTCCGAGTGGTACTTGCGGGTACGCAAGGCGCAGTGACTGAGGTCGTCCCGCGGCCCTCCTTCCCTTCGGGGCAGCGGCCGCGCAGGACAGATCAGGGGTGCGCCCCCGGCGCCGCCCCTAGCCCCGGCTCCCTTCCCGCCACGGGCAGGGGAAAAAGACGCAGCGAGGACCCATGTCCTACATCATTGATCGCCGCCTCAATGGCCGGAACAAGAGCACGGTCAACCGGCAGCGCTTTCTCGAGCGCTACCGCGCCCAGATCAAGGAGGCCGTTGCCGATGCGGTCACCCGCCGCTCCATTACCGACATGGAGCATGGCGAGAGCGTGGCGATTCCCACCCGTGATATCTCCGAGCCGGTCTTCCACCATGGCAGCGGTGGCGAGCGCGAAATGGTGCACCCCGGCAACCGCGAGTTCACTGCCGGCGACCGCATCAAGCGCCCCGAGGAGGGCGGCGGCGGCAATGGCGCCGGTGACGGCCAGGCTTCCGACAGTGGCGAGGGCCAGGACGAATTCAGCTTCACCATCTCCCAGGAAGAGTTTCTCAACTTCCTCTTCGATGACCTCGAACTGCCCAACCTGGTCAAGCGCCGCCTGGCCGGCCTCGAGACTTTCCAGTGGCAGAACGCCGGCATCGTCAACGACGGCAACCCCGCCAAGATCAACATCGTGCGCAGCCTGCGGGCCGCGACCGCGCGTCGCATCGCCCTCGGCGCCGGCACCCGCAAGCGCCTGAAGGCGGCCATGGCCGAACTGCAGGGCCTGCTTGACCAGGACAGTTCTCCGGAGAGAGTGGCCCGTGGCCGGGAACTCCGGGATGAAATCGACAGGCTGAAGCGAAAGCTGGAGCGCATTCCCTTTATTGACACCTTCGACCTGCGCTTCAATCACCACATCAAGGTACCGAAGCCTTCCTCGCAGGCGGTGATGTTCTGCGTCATGGACGTATCCGGCTCCATGAACCAGGGCATGAAGGACATGGCCAAGCGCTTCTTCCTGCTGCTCTATCTTTTCCTCAAGCGGAACTACAAGAAGATCGACGTGGTGTTCATTCGCCACCACACCAGCGCCAAGGAGGTCGAGGAAGACGAATTCTTCTATTCGCGGGAGACCGGCGGCACCATCGTCTCCAGCGCGCTCAAGCTGATGAAGGAGATCATGGCCGCGCGCTATCCGGCGGATGAATGGAATATCTATGGCGCCCAGGCGTCCGACGGCGACAACTGGAATGACGACTCACCGCTGTGCCAGCAGTTGCTGTCCGAGCAGATCCTGCCGCTGGTGCAGTACTTTGCCTATATCGAGATCACGCCGCGCGAGCACCAGGCGCTGTGGCAGGCCTATGAGGCGGTGATGACGGAGTGGCCGGGGGTGTTCGCGATGCAGCAGATCATCGATGCTTCCGACATCTATCCGGTATTCCGCGAACTGTTCGCGAGGAAGAAGGCATGACCCGGCGCACGCCCCTGTCCACCGGCTCGGAGTGGTCCTTTGACCTCATCCGTCGCTACGACGAGGAAATCGGCCGCATCGCCCACGACATTTACGGCCTCGACACCTATCCCAACCAGATCGAGGTCATCTCCTCCGAGCAGATGATGGATGCCTACTCCTCGGTGGGCATGCCGGTGGGCTACCACCACTGGAGTTTCGGCAAGCACTTCGTCGCCACCGAAAGTTCCTACAAGCGCGGCCAGATGGGCTTGGCCTACGAGATCGTCATCAACTCCAATCCCTGCATCGCCTACCTCATGGAAGAAAACACCATGACGATGCAGGCGCTGGTGCTGGCCCACGCCAGCTACGGCCACAACTCCTTCTTCAAGGGCAACTACCTGTTTCGCAGCTGGACCGATGCCGGGAGCATCATCGACTACCTGTTGTTTGCCCGGAATTACCTGCGCCAGTGCGAGGAACGCCATGGCGTGCGCGAGGTCGAGGCCATCCTCGACTCCTGCCATGCACTCATGAACTATGGCGTCGACCGCTACAAACGGCCTTACCCCATTTCCGCCGAGCAGGAGCGTGTCCGGCAGGAAGAGCGCGAGGCGGCGCTGCAGGCGCAGGTGAACGAGCTCTGGCATACCATCCCCTTCCGCAACCGGCACGAGGAAGAGGAAGCCCAGCGCCTGCGCTGGCCGGCGGAGCCGCAAGAGAACATCCTGTATTTCATCGAGAAGAACGCGCCGCTGCTGGAGCCCTGGCAACGCGAGATCGTGCGCATCGTGCGCAAGATCGCCCAGTACTTCTATCCGCAGCGCCAGACCCAGGTCATGAACGAGGGCTGGGCCACCTTCTGGCATTACACCCTGCTCAACCACCTCTACGACGAGGGCCTGGTGAACGACGGCTTCATGCTGGAGTTCCTGCAGACGCATACGGCCGTGATTTACCAGCCGCCCTTTGACAGCCCCTGGTACCGGGGCATCAATCCCTACACTCTCGGCTTCACCATGTTCCAGGACATCCGCCGCATTTGCGAGCACCCCACTGACGAGGACAGGCACTGGTTCCCGGACATTGCCGGCAGCCCCTGGAAGGACACGCTCAAGTTCGCCATGCAGAGCTTCAAGGACGAGAGCTTTATCCAGCAATTCCTGTCGCCACGGGTCATGCGCGAGCTCAAGCTGTTCTCCATCCTCGACGACGACCAGCGCCGCGAGCTCGAGGTCTCGGCCATCCATGACGATGCCGGCTTCCGCTACCTGCGCCAAGCCCTGTCCAACCAGTACAACCTGAGCATGAACGAGCCCAATATCCAGGTCTGGAACGTGAACCGCCATGGCGATCGCGCGCTGACCCTGCGCCATGTGCGGCATAACCGGCGACCGCTGGACGAGAGCATGAACGACGTCCTCAAGCACCTGCACCGGCTCTGGCGTTTCGACGTGCACCTGGAGTCCTGGGAGGGCGATACCCTCGTCGAGCGCACCCATTGCAGTGCGCAAAGCGGTATCCTGCAGCTGCCTGCCGGGTCCTGACCCGCGCCGGCGCCTTCCATTGCGCCAGGCCAGACCATGAAGCAAGAGCTACTCATCATCATCACCGGACACGTCCAGGGTGTTTCCTATCGTGCCAACGCCGCCGCCATGGCCACCCGGCTCGGTCTGGCCGGCTGGGTTCGCAACCTGGCCGACGGCCGCGTCGAGGTGCTGGCCCAGGGCGAGGAAAAAGCCCTCAAATCATTGCTGGGCTGGGCCCACCAGGGGCCCTCCCAGGCCCGGGTCGAGCATGTGGAAGCCCGCTGGTCCGAGCCCGGACAGAACCTTTCGGATTTCGTGATCCGGCCCTGAGGTCGGCGACAGCCGACACAGGCAACTACGGCAGCTACCGGCCACCTGCGTCGACAGGCCTCAGCCTCCAGCCAGCCGTCGTTTTTCCCTGCCAACCGAGTAGCCCCGGCCCGCCCCCCGAAGCTGAACCTCCTGGCCTCGCCCCCCGTCGCTATTCAGGCACCCGCACCGCCACCAGGCGGCGTCCCTTGCCAACAAACGGCAGCAACGCCCGCCGCAGCTCACGTTCATAGTAGGCCGCCAGGCCCAGCAAGATCATGCCCATGCCCCAGAGGATTTCCGGGCGGAAGCGCTCGTGGTTGAACAGCATCCCCAGCAGCAACGCGAATACCGGCGTGATCAGCGTGGACAAGGCCATGGTGCCGACTTCGATGCGCTGCAGCAGGTAAAAATAGCAAAGCATGGCCACGATGGACCCGATCGCGGCGGAATAGACCAGGGCCAGCGCGCTGGCGAGGCCCGGCCAGTGCGAAGGTGCCGGGCCGGCCAGCAGCGGCACGGTGAGCAGCGCCGCCAGGGCGGACAGCCAGAGGGCCCCCGTGGTTTGCATCAGCGGCGGCAGCGCCTGCGGCAATTGCTTGAGCCACAGGGCCGACACGGCATAACAGAACACGCCCGCGAGCAAGAGGAGGACACTCGGCGTATGGATGGCCGACAGCTTCTCGCCTTGCAGGAAGATCATGGCCAGGCCGAGTACGGCCATCCCCAGGCCCAGCCACTGCAAGGGCGCAAAGCGCACGCTGCGAAAGGCGACCCAGGACAGCAGGCCCACCAGCAGGGGGGAAAAGCCGAAAATGATGGCAATCATGCCGGAGGGCAGCTGGCGCGCCCCCAGGTAGGTAAACAGCATCGCGCCGTACATGCTGAGGGCGCCGATGGCGTAGCGGCGCAGGGCGTCGGCGCCCAGGGCGAGGCGCAGGCCGGCCAGGTGCAGTACGCCATGGGCGAGCACGGCGGCGATCAGCATGCGCAGGGCCAGGGCCCAGACGGCATCGAGGTCGCGCAGGCTGACCACCATGGCCAGCGGCGTGGTGGACCAGATCACCACGAGTCCGAGGTAAGCGGCGGGAATGCCGCTCCGTTGCGGCGGTTCGGCAAGGTTTCCGGTAGTCATGTGCGTCTCCTGACAGGTGTGCAAGGGGGCGGAGCCCAAAAACAAAAAGGCCGCAGAATCTGCGGCCTTTTTGCAAAAAACTGAAAAACGCTCAGTCCGGCCGTCGGAACACTCGCGCGCGCTTGGCTGCTGCCAGCCAGCGGGCGACAGTAATAACGGTACGGGAGACGGACATGAGCATTTGCATGCCCCGGATAATCAGTGAGAATCCGCAAAGCCGTCAAGGGCATTCCGGAAAACCAGCATGAAGACCTATCTCGTCGGTGGCGCCGTCCGCGACCAGCTCCTGGGCCGCCCCGTGCATGAGCGCGACTGGGTGGTGGTGGGCGCGCGCCCGGATGACCTGCTGGCCCAGGGCTACCGGCCGGTCGGCCGCGACTTTCCCGTCTACCTGCATCCGGACAGCCAGGAGGAGTTCGCCCTCGCCCGCACCGAGCGCAAGAGCGGCAGCGGCCACACCGGCTTTATCTGCGACTTCTCCTCCGACATCAGCCTGGAAGACGACCTCGTCCGCCGCGACCTCACCATCAACGCCATGGCGCTGGATGACGACGGCAGCCTGGTCGACCCCTATGGTGGTCGACGCGATCTCGACGCGCGCCTGCTGCGCCATGTCTCCCCCGCCTTTCGCGAGGACCCGCTGCGCGTCTTTCGCGTGGCGCGCTTTGCCGCGCGCTATGCCCCGCTCGGCTTTACCGTGGCGGACGAGACGATGACGCTGATGCGCGAGATGACCGCGTCCGGCGAACTGGCCCACCTCACGCCCGAGCGGGTCTGGAAGGAAACCGAGCGCGCCCTCGGCGAGCCCTGTCCGGAAGTGTATGTCTCGGTGTTGCGCGACTGCGGCGCCCTCGGCGCCTGGTTCCCGGAAGTCGACCGCCTGTTCGGCGTGCCGCAACCCGAGGCGCACCACCCGGAGATCGACACCGGCCTGCACACCCTGATGGTGCTGACCCAGGCCGCCACGCTGTCGCCCGAAGCGCGCGTGCGCTTTGCCGCCCTGGTGCACGACCTCGGCAAGGCCGACACGCCGAGCGCGGAATGGCCCCGCCATATCGCGCACGAGTCCCGCGGCGTTCCGCGCGTGCGCGAACTGGCGAAGCGCCTGAAGGCACCCCGTGCCTTCGAGGAACTGGGCACGCTGGCTTCGCGCTTTCATCTTGATGTGCACCGCGCCGATGAAATGAAGCCCGCCACGCTGTTGCGCAAGCTGCTGGACATGGATGCCCTGCGCCGGCCGGAGCGCTTTGCCGAGCTGCTGCTGGTGTGCGAGGCCGATGCCCGCGGTCGACTCGGACTCGAGCGCCGCGCCTATCCAGCGCGAGATTACTGGCAGGGGGCACTGGAAGCGTTGCGCGCCGTTTCGCCGCGCGCGCTACAGGAGCAGGGACTGGAAGGAGAGGCTTTTATCCAGGCGCTGGAGCGCACCCGCGAGCAGGCGCTGCACGATTACCGCGAACAATGGAGACAGTCCCATGGCACTTGAAGCCGCCACCGGCACGATGACGAACCGCGTCGTGCTGATCACCGGGGCCGCGCAACGCCTGGGCGCCGCCACCGCTCGCGTGCTGCACGCCCGCGGCTGGCGCATCGCCCTGCACTGTCGCCATTCGCGCGCCGAGGCCGATGCGCTGGCGGCAGAACTCAATGCCGCGCGCGCAGACTCCTGTCGCGTCTTCGTGGCCGACCTCGCGCTCGACAGTGACATCACACGCATGGCGGCCGACGCACTGGCGGCCTGGGGACGCGTGGATGCGCTGGTGAACAACGCCTCGAGCTTTTACCCGACGCCGGTGGCGACCGCTACGCCCGCGCAGTGGGACGATCTTTTCGCCAGCAACGCGCGCGCCCCCTTCTTCCTGGCGCAGGCTTTGCTGCCGGCGCTGCGCGACAGTCGCGGCGCCATCATCAACCTGCTCGACATCCACGCCAGTCGCCCTTTGCAGGGCCATACGCTTTACTGCATGGCCAAGGCAGCGCACAGCATGCTGACGCTATCGCTGGCGAAGGAACTGGCGCCGGAAGTACGCGTCAACGGCGTGGCCCCGGGCGCCATCCTGTGGCCCTCGACAGGAGCGCCGGACCCGGCCGCGCAGGAACACCTCCTCGCCGGCATTCCGCTGGCACGCCTCGGCACGCCCGCGGACATCGCCGCCACCATCGCCTTCCTGCTCGAGGATGCGCCTTATATCACCGGACAGATTATCGCCGTGGACGGCGGCCGGGGCCTCTGACCAGCGACCGCGCATTCGCAGGCACAAAAAAGGCCGCATTGTTGCGGCCTTTTCAGGGGAACACTGTATCCCCGGCATTTCCCCGAAATCAGTACCGCCCCTCTTCTCATGCCGCGGGCAGATGCGCCTCCAGCAGCGCGCGGTATTCGGCCGGAATCGCCTCGCTTTTCTGCGTGACGTAATTGAAGAAGACCTGCACCGCCTTGCCGCGCGCCACGCACACGCCCTCCTGCCAGGCTTCCTGCTCGACCACGAATGAGGAGTTGCCGATCTTCCCGATCCAGCTGCGCACCTCAACTTCCAGCCCATAGTGGGTCTGCGCCACATAGTCGATCTCGACGCGGGCAAGAATAAGGTTCCATTCCTTCAGGGCCAGCGCCGGATTGAACAGGCGGAACACCGGCTCGCGTGACGCCTCGAACCAGCTCGAAAGCACCGTGTTATTGATATGGCCGAGCGCATCGGTTTCATAAAAGCGCGGCGTGACCTTCATGGAAAACATGTCTTAATCCTCATCGCTGTCGAGCGTAAATTCGATACGCCAGAGCTTCTGGCGCTGCTGGTCATAGGCATCCCAGTGCTCGGCAAAAGGTCGCGCCGTCGCGGGATGGCGATCCTGTCCGGCGATATCAGCCAACGGGCGCAGCACGAAGGCGTTCTTGAGGATCTCGTCGCGCGGCAATTGCACGCCTTCGATTTCGCCGCAGGCATTGCCGTAGGTGAGGATGTCGATATCGAGCGTGCGCCCGGAAAACCGGGGGCCGCCACGGACACGGCCGTTGGCATCCTCGATGGCGCGCAGCAGGCCGGAGAGCTCGCCCACTGACAATTCCGTGTCGAGACCCACCACGAGGTTATAGAAATTGTCGCCCTCGAAGCCGACCGCCACGCTCTCGTACACGGGGGAAATCAGGAGCACACCAAAGTGCTCCTCGAGCTCGCGCAAGGCGGCGCGGATATGGCGCTCGCGGTCGATATTGCTGCCCAGGCCCAGGTAGACGCGTGGCATCAGGCTTTCTCGCCCCGCTCGATGACCACGCCCACGTCCTGGGCGCCACGCACGGCGCCCGGCTTGGACAGGCGCAGGCGCAGCCAGGGCACGCCGAACTCCTCGCGCACGATGGTGGCCACTTTCTCGGCCAGGGTTTCGACGAGCAGGAATTCGGACTCGCCGATAAAGCTGATCAGGCGCTTGGCCACGGCCTTGTAGTCGAGGGCGTCGGCGATATTGTCGCTGGCGGCGGCGCGGCGGATGTCGCAGGCCATCTCCAGGTCGATGCTCACGGTCTGGCGGATGCGGCGCTCCCAGTCGAAAATGCCAATAACGGTTTCGATCTTGAGATCGCGGATATAGACGATGTCCATGAGGCCTCTTGAGGATGGGACGACCGGAAAAATGGCGCCTAAACAGGCAAGACTTGCAACGGATCAGCTCCTAGAATCAGGGCATCCGCCCACCGTGCAGGAATACTCCGCATGCCGCCAGAGCTGATCGCCACCGGAACGCTGATTTTCGCCTATCTGCTGGGCTCTGTCTCCACAGCTGTCATCGTTTGCCAGTTGCTGGGCCTGCCCGACCCGCGCACGGAGGGCTCCCACAACCCCGGCGCCACCAATGTCCTGCGCCTGGGCGGCAAGGGGCCGGCCATGCTGACGCTGCTGGGCGACATGCTGAAGGGGGTGGTGCCGGTGCTGATCGCCAAGCACGGCCTGCACCTGCCCCCGGCCTGGGCGGCCGCGGCCGGCTTTGCCGCCTTCCTGGGGCATCTGTTCCCGGTCTTTTTCCGCTTCGAGGGGGGCAAGGGAGTGGCGACGGCGCTCGGGATCCTGCTGGTGTTGTACTGGCCTCTGGGCCTGGCGGTCATTGCGCTGTGGGTGATCGCTTTTGGCGCCAGCCGCATTTCCTCGCTGGGGTCGATTGCGGCGTTTGTGGCAGCGCCTTTTGTCTGCGCATATATGGCGCCGGACTATCTGGTCGGGGTGTCGCTGATGAGCCTGGTGTTGCTGGGTCGTCACCACGGCAATATCCGGGCGTTGATCCGGGGGGAGGAGCGGCGTTTTGGGCAGAAGAAGGTGCCGACTGAGCCGGAGTCTCCCGGGGCGCCCTGATTCTTTCTGCTTTCTACTTTCTGCCGTAGGTCGGGCTGTAGGTCGGGCTTCAGCCCGACGGATTCTGACTTCTGTGATGTTTCGGGCGCTGGCTTTGTTCCTGCCCCTGACTTCTGTGATGTTTCGGGCGCTGGGCGGGACGTGTCCTCGCCTCCGGCAAGAACACATCCCACCCATCGCCCAAGACTTTTCGTGTGCCCCGGCTGCGCCATTGGCCAGTGGCCGTCGGCTTCGCCTCAGCACCAACTCAGCCCCCTCACTATCCCGGCCATCTTCGCTATTTCAGCTATTTCAGCTATTTCAGCTATTTCAGCTATTTCAGCTATCTCAGCTATCTCAGCTATCTCAGCTATCTCAGCTATCTCAGCTATCTCAGCTATCTCAGCTATCTCAGCTATCTCAGCTATCTCAGCTATCTCGGCCTATCTCGGCTATCTCGGCTATCTCGCCATTTCGGCACCATGGCCTCCACTCACGCCGCAGGGGTCTGCCGGTGCCCGTCATCTGTTTTAGCAAGGCGAAGCCAATGCGCATCCCGAAGGAATTGAGGCGGAGCCGACGGCCACCGGCCGATGACCTTGCCCGGGCACAACGGGAAGCGCTTGGGTGGAGGGGAGGATGTATTCCTGCCGGAGGCGGGGATACGTCCTCCCTGGAGCCCGAAAAGCACCGCGGTCAGCTAGGGGAAATAGACCACCAGGCACCGCGATCCGCTATGGAAAAAGGACCCAAGAGCACCGGAGCCAGCTACAGGCAAGAACACGAAAAGCACTATGGCCAACTGCAAGAAAGAGCCACGGGAATAAAGCCGAAGTCCGTCACAGAGAAGAACCCGAAGTGTACCAAGGCCGACTGAAGGTCAGAGCCCAAAAGCACCAGGGCCAAGACCTGAAAAACCGCGGAATCAGGCCGCGCCCGGGGCCTGCAACTCGGTCATCGGCCAGCGTGGACGCACCGTGATGCCCATGCCCTCGTGCTCGCCCGCAAGCAGTCGCTGGCAGCCGGCAAAGGCGATCATGGCGCCGTTGTCGGTGCAGAAGGGCAGCGCGGGATAGAAAACCTCGGCTCGACGACGCGCCACCATCTCGCCCAGCTTCGCGCGCAGCAACTTGTTGGCAGAGACACCGCCGGCCACCACCAGGCGCTTGACGCCGGTCTCCTTGAGGGCGCGCTCGCACTTGCGCGCCAGCGTGTCCACCGCCGCGGCCTGGAAGCTGGCGGCGATGTCGGCCGGCTTGCCGGGATAGTCGTCGGTAGTGCGCAGGGCATTCATCACTGAGGTCTTGAGGCCGCTGAAGGAAAAATCGAGACCCGGCCGATCGAGCATGGGCCGGGGAAAGTCGAAGCGCTCAGAATCGCCGGCCTCGGCCAGCCGGGCGACCGCGGGGCCACCCGGATAATCCAGCTTCAGCATCTTGGCGACCTTGTCGAAGGCCTCGCCGGCGGCGTCGTCGATGGACTCGCCCAGGAGGGCGTAACGGCCAATGCCGTCCACCCGCATAAGCTGGGTATGGCCTCCCGAGACCAGCAGGGCGATAAAGGGGAAGCCGGGCGGGGCCGGCTCCAGCATGGGCGCCAGCAGGTGGCCTTCCATGTGGTGCACGCCGACAGACGGCAGGCCCAGGCTCCAGGCCAGGCTGCGGCCGAACACCGCCCCCACCATGAGGGCGCCGGCCAGGCCGGGCCCGGCGGTATAGGCGATGCCGTCCAGGGCCTCGAGGGAGGTGCCGGCCTCGGCCAGGAGCTCCCGCAGCAGGGGGATCAGCTTGCGTACATGGTCACGGGAAGCGAGCTCCGGCACTACGCCGCCATAGTCGGCATGCAGGTCGATCTGGCTGTAAAGCTTGTGCGCCAGCAACCCTTTTTCGCTGTCATAGACGGCGACACCGGTTTCGTCGCAGGAGGTTTCGATGCCGAGTACACGCATGGCGGCCAGGGATTCCGGGGGTTTGGCGGGTGGGCAGGCATCTTAGCGGGCCCCGGCGGGAGCGCCTAGTCCGGCAGGACCAGACAGGGCTTGTCCCGCAGGGTCAGAGTGGCTAGAATCGCTGCCCTTGTCCGGGGACCCGTCCTGCCGGGCCCTAAACAGTAAAGATTTGAGGTGAGCTGAATGCCGGCTGTGAAAGTTAAAGAAGGCGAACCGTTTGACGTTGCCCTGCGCCGCTTCAAGCGTTCCTGCGAAAAGGCCGGTGTCCTGGCCGATGTGCGCAAGCGCGAGTTCTACGAGAAGCCGACCCAGGAGCGCAAGCGCAAGGCCGCTGCCGCTGTGAAGCGTCACGCCAAGAAGCTCGCTCGCGAGAACATGAAGACGACCCGCCTCTACTAAGAGCCGGTTGGTCTTCCGGCCGTTCTTCGGCCACCGTAAAAGCGGCGCCTCAGGTGCCGCTTTTTCGTTTCCGGGGCTCTGGCCCCGGCTGGTGTCGGGCTAGGCGCCCCCGGCACAAGCCCGACCTGCAAGCGCCAAAGCCAGGTGTCGGCCAGGCGCCCCCGGCTGAAGTCCGACCTGCAGAGCCCTCTCGGGTCGGGCGCCCCCGGCCGCAGTCCGATCTGCAGAGCCACAACCCCCACCGCCACAGGAAGGTGCCGTCATGTCCGAAATCAAAGCCCGTCTCATGGAAGCCATGAAGGACGCCATGCGCGCCCAGGACAAGGAGCGCCTTGGTGCGATCCGCATGGCCACCGCCGCCCTCAAGCAGATCGAGGTCGACGAGCGCGTGGAGCTCGACGACGCGCGCGTGCTGGCCGTCCTGGAAAAACTCGTCAAGTCGCGCCGCGAGTCCGCCACCGCCTTCGAGGCTGGCGGCCGCCCCGAGCTCGCCGCCAAGGAAAACGCCGAGATTGTCGTGCTGCAGTCTTTCCTGCCGCAGCAGCTGACCGAGGCCGAGATCGACGCCCTGGTCAACGACGCGATTGCCGAGGCCGGCGCCACCAGCGCCCGGGACATGGGCAAGGTGATGGGCCTGCTGCGCCCGAAGCTGACCGGTCGCGCCGACACCGGTGCCGTCTCCCAGAAGGTGAAGGCCCGCCTGGGCTGAGGTCCGGGCGCGTGCCGGCCCGGCCTTCCCGCTTGGCCGCGGCGCCTGCCGTGTCAGCTGGCGGGCTCCGGGCACACTAACGACGGCAGGTGAGGCGGCGCCTCGGCTAGGATAGGCTTGGGGCGTCGGGAGCAGCGCCGCCCCGGTGGCGCCAGAATGCGGCCGCGGCCGTGTAACCGGGCCGCCTTCGGGACTGGCCCGCGCCGGGCGAAACCCCCGCCCCGGCAAGACGGAACACGGCGCGCCGTGACCGAACGACTTCCTTCAAGGCTCCACCATCACCCGGACTCTGGCTCCATGGCATACGGCCGCATCCCCGAAGCGTTCATCGATGACGTGCTCATGCGCGCGGACATCGTCGACCTCATCGACAGCCGGGTGAAGCTGAAGAAGGCCGGAAAGAACTACGCGGCCTGCTGCCCTTTCCATCGCGAAAAATCCCCTTCCTTTACTGTCAGCCGCGAAAAGCAGTTCTATTACTGCTTCGGCTGCGGCGCCTCCGGCAACGCCCTCAGCTTTTTAATGGAATACGAGCACAAGGGCTTCCTCGACGCGATCAAGGAGCTGGCCGGGCGCGTGGGACTGGAGGTGCCGGACACGCGCGACCCCGATGCGCCGCCGCGCGAATCCCACCAGGGGCTCTACGACACGCTGGAGGCCGCGGCGAAATATTTCGAGCTGCAGCTGCGCCAGCATCGCGACAAGGCCAAGGCCATCGGCTACCTCCAGAAACGCGGACTCACCGGCCAGGTCGCCAAGCAATACCGCCTGGGCTATGCCCCGCCCGGCTGGGACAACCTCATCACTGCGCAGGGCAGCGACGACGAAGCGCGCAAGAACCTGCTCGCCACCGGCCTCGTTATCCGTCGCGAGGAGTCCAACCGCTCCTACGACGCCATGCGCGACCGCGTGATTTTCCCCATCCGTGATTTCCGTGGCCGCGTCATCGCCTTCGGCGGGCGCGTGCTCACCGATGAAAAGCCCAAATACCTGAACTCGCCCGAATCCCCCGTCTTCCACAAGGGCCAGGAGCTCTACGGCCTGTACGAGGCGCGCCTGGCGCCCGGCAAGCTGGAGCGGGTGATCGTGGTGGAGGGCTATATGGACGTGGTGGCGCTGGCCCAGTACGGCATCACCTTTGCCGTCGCCACGCTGGGCACCGCCACCAGCACCACGCATATCGAACGCCTGTTCCGGCTGGTGCCGGAAATCGTGTTCTGCTTCGACGGCGACGCCGCCGGCCTCAAGGCGGCCTGGCGCGCACTGGAGTCCGCCCTGCCCGCCCTCGTCGACGGCAAGAGCGCGAGCTTTTTGTTCCTGCCCACGGGGGAGGATCCGGACTCGCTGGTGCGCAAGGAAGGCAAGGACCGTTTTGTCGACCGCATGCGCAACGAGGCCGAGCCGCTGGCCGACTTCATGCTCCGCCACCTGGGCGAAGAGCTGAACCTGGACAGCCTGGAAGGCCGCAGCCGGCTCGCCATGCTGGCCAAGCCGCTAATCGCCACCCTGACCGACGGACTCTTTCGCGAGATGCTGCTGGGCCGCCTGGCCGAGGTCACCCGCCTGGAAACCGCCACCCTGCGCGCCGCCGTGCTCGACGCCACACCCCTCGCCGCCACCCGTGGCGAGCGCCCGGCCGCGCCCACCGCGCCCCAGGCCCCGGCTCCCGATGACCATGGGGGCTTTGCCCCGATCGATGCCGAAGGCTTCGGCGGTCACTTCGCGCCCGACTTCGATGACCAGGACGACTATCCGCCCGGGGGCTTTGGCCAGGGCAAGGGCGGGTTTGGGGGCGGCAAGGGCGGCTTCGGCAAGGGCAATGGCGGCTTCGGCCAAGGCAGTTACGGCAAGGGCGGCTACGGTGGCAAGGGCTTTGGGCGCGGTGGCGACCGGCCGCGGCGCCCGCCCCTGAAGCGGCCGCCTTCGGTCAGCCTGGGCGAGCGCGCCATCCGACTGCTGCTGCAGAACCCCCGCCAGGCCAGCCTGACCAGTCCGGCCGAGGTGCTGGGCTGGGGCCACGCCCCCGACTCCCTGCTGGTGCAGCTGCTGGAGCTGCTCCAGGCCAACCCCGGCATCAGCACCCCCGGCCTGCTTGGCATCTGGCATGGCACGCCCCAGGGCGAGGAGCTGGCCAGCCTCGCCGCCAGCGAGTTCCTGACCCCGAACACCGGGGTCGACCGGGAGTTCCAGGACCTGCTGCGGGCGCTGCGCCTGGAGGCCCTGGAGCGCGAGCTCCGCGACACCTCCGACCTTGAGACGCTGACCCGTCTAAAGCGTGAAATCGAACGCCTGAGGCAGGCCGCCGCCGCCGGCGACGGCCCTGCGCCGGCTTGAAAATCAGCCAGATAGCCCCATTTAGCCTTTAATTCACTCCGACAATCGCGCTGGTCGGCCTCCGGGCTGGCAGTTATAATCCCGCGCTTGCTTTCCACCGCCGTTCCCCGCGAGGCGTCCTAGATGACCGCTGACAAAGAGAAGCAGAAATCCCAGCTGAAACAGCTTATTGCCAAGGGCAAGGAGCAGGGATATCTCACCTACGCCGAGGTGAACGATCACCTTCCCGAATCCGTCACCGAGACGGAGCAGATCGAAGACATCATCCAGATGCTCAACGATCTCGGCATCCCGGTGCATGAGCGCGCCCCCGAGGCCGACGAACTGCTGCTGGACGAGAAGCCGGAAGCGTCCGATGACGACGTGGCCGCCGAAGAAGCCGCCGCCGTGCTCGCTTCCGTGGAAAACGAACCCGGCCGCACCACCGACCCCGTGCGCATGTACATGCGTGAAATGGGCACGGTGGAGCTGCTGACGCGCGAAGGCGAAATCGCCATCGCCAAGCGCATCGAAGAAGGCATCCGCGAAGTCCTCAGCTCGATGACCTACTGGCCGGGCGCCGTCGCCGGCATCATCGACGAGTTCGACAAGTTCGAAGCCGGCGAGCGCCGCCTCGCCGACATCATCGCCGGCTACCTCGACCCGCACGACGACGGCAATGCCGCCGTGCCGCCGCCCGTGGTCGACGATGAAGTCGCACTCGCCGAACTCAGCAGCAAGGGCAAGGCCGGCGCCAAGGGCGCCACTCCCGCCGTCGCGGGCGCCGCCGAGGAAGCGGAAGAAGAAGCCGAGGGCGAAAGCGACGACGAGGAAGAAGGCGATGGCGGCCTCGACCCCGTGCTTGCCGCCGAGCGCTTCAACAACCTGAAGAAATGCTATGCCAAGACCCAGGCCGCGCTGAAGAAGAGCGGTCCGGAAAGCAAGGCCTTCCAGAAGAACGTGGAAGAGCTGGCCGAGCAGTTCACCATCTTCAAGCTGACGCCGCGCCTGTTCGACGGCATCAGCCATGGCATCCGCGCCGTGCTCGACGATATCCGCGCCCAGGAACGCGCAGTCATGACCGCCTGCGTGCGGCGTGCGCGCATGGACCGCAAGCACTTCATCGAGAACTTTCCGGGCAACGAAACCAACCTGGAGTGGCTCGACAAGCAGATCGCCACCAAGAAGCCGTTCGCCAAGCTCCTCGACGCCTACCGTGACGACATCCTGCGCTCGCAGCGCCGCCTGCTCGCCATCGAGGACGAGGTCGGCCTCTCCATCGCCGACATCAAGGAAATCAACCGCCGCATGAGCGTGGGCGAGGCCAAGGCCCGCCGCGCCAAGAAGGAAATGGTCGAGGCCAACCTGCGTCTCGTGATTTCCATCGCCAAGAAGTACACCAACCG
>JAJFBF010000111.1 GCA_020697295.1 Moraxellaceae bacterium
TGACGCTGGTGGCCGGCATCGGCATCAGCATCGAACGCTGGCTCTACCTGACGAAAGTCGAGCGCGTGAACAGGGAGTTGTGGGCCGAGACCTTCGACCTGGTGTCGAAAGGGCAGCTCAAGCCCGCGCTGGAGCGCACCAAGGAATCCGATTCCGCACTCGGCATGATCCTCTCCAACGGCCTCAACCGCATGATGACCTCGCGCCGCCAGAGCGACATGGAGATGGCGATGGAGGAGGGCCTGATGGAATCACTGCCGCGCCTGGAAAAACGCACGCACTACCTCAGCACCCTGGCCAACGTCGCGACCCTGCTCGGCCTGCTCGGCACCATCATCGGCCTGATCCACGCCTTCACCGCCGTGGCCTCCGCCGACCCCGCCGAAAAAGCCAACCTGCTCTCCGCCGCCGTGGGCGAAGCCATGAACTGCACGGCCTTCGGCCTCATCACCGCCATCCCGCTGCTGGTGATGTTCTCGCTGCTGCAGTCCAAGACCGGCCAGGCCGTGGAATCGCTGGAAGCCGCTTCCATCAAGTTCCAGAACGTCGTGCGCCAGCTCGACGTCGGTAACGCGTCATGAGCCAGGCCCCGGTGCGGCGCCGCATCCTGCAGCTGCTGCCGCAGGCCGGCCGCGCGGCGCGGCCACGGCAACTGGTCCTTGATTTCCGGTCCGTCGCTGCATGCAACAGCCGGCCACAGGGAGGGGAGGCAGAACGCCGGCGGATCGTCTTGTGGAGTACGACCTCATGAGGCGCCGTAAACACCGCGAGATGGAAGCCGACCTGGACATGACCACCTTCATCAACCTGATGGTGGTGCTGCTCGCCTTCCTGCTCGTGACCTCTGCCTTCACCGAACTGTCGCGCCTGCAGGTCAACCTGCCGTCCGGCGGCGGTGCGGGGGGCGCCGATGCGCCCAAACCCCTGGTTCTCGAAGTCATGATCTACAAGGACAAATTCATCGTCGCCGACCGCCAGTCCGGCCCGCTGAAGATCGTGCCCGCCACCGCGCAGGGCCCCGACTTCCGCGGCCTGCACGAGTACCTGCTCACGGTGAAGGGCAGCCATCCCTCGATCACCGAGATCACCCTGCTGCTCGAGCCGGACACCGCCTACGACACCCTCATCCACACCATGGACTCCGTGCGCTACAAGCCGCGTGAGGTGAACGGCAAGTGGATCAAGGCCGCGCTCTTCCCGGACATCGGCATCGGCGATGCGCCCCCCGCCGCCGAGACCGCGCCCAGTGGAGGTGCCGCATGAGCAAGTCCGCCCACCTGGCCCGCATGGCGCGCCGGCACCGGCTGCGCAAGCCCGCCTCCATCCAGCTCACCTCGCTCATCGACATCCTCACGGTGCTGGTGTTCTTCCTGCTGGTGAACTCGCAGAACGTCACCAACATCCCCGACAGCCAGCAGCTCGCAGCTCGACCTGCCGAAATCCACGGCCGACGTGCGGGCGGAAGAGACCGTGCTCACGGTGATGGTGAACAGCAAGGACATCGTCGTGCAGGGCATGAAGGTGGCCACCACCGCCGAGGCCCTGGCGCTGGAGGGCGACGTGATCCCGGGGCTCGCGAAGGAGCTGGCCTACCGCGCCAGCAAGGCCGCGCCGACGCTGAACGAGCAGGGCATTCCCGAGCGCCACATCATGATCCTCGGGGACAAGAGCATTCCCTATAACCTGCTGCGCAAGGTCATGGCGACCTGCAGCGCCTCCGACTACAGCAAGATCGCCTTCGCGGTGATGCGCACGAAGGAGGGCACGATGATCTGGGTCATCGTGCCGCGCATTGAGATTCCCAAGCCGGATCGTGCCAAGGCCGAAGCCGTGCCGGAAAACCTCGCCAAGGTGGTGATGAAGCGCAAGGAAGTTCCGCCCCCGCCTCCGCCTGTGGCCAAGAAGGAAGAGGTGAAGAAGGAAGAAGTCGTCAAGAAGGAAGAAGCCGCTCCCAAGCCGGTCGATGAATCGGCACCCAAGCCGGTGGTCAGCGACCTGCAGAAGAGCGCGGCCAAGGCACGCGCCAGCCAGGCCATCCAGGAAGCCGGCTTCGACGACCTCGCCGACCTGCGCGACATGAACGTGGGTGCCGTCGGCACCCCGACCGGCATGCCCGGACAGGTGGGCTCAGGCACCGGCGGCCTCATCACCAACACCCAGGAAGCCGGCACCAGCCGTTCCCTCATCACCAGCCGTGCCGGTTCCGGCTCCGGCGCCGGCGTCTACACCGGCCCCGTGAGCAGCGGTGGCGGCGGTGGCAAGGCGGGCGGCAAGGGCACGGCCGGCCTGATCGGCGCCGGTGCTGCCGGTGGCGGCAAGCTGCAGTCGGTGCAGAGCAACATCTCTGCAAACGCGGTGGCAGCCGGTGGCGACGTCAAGGTCGGCAAGGACGGCAAGTCGCGTCGTACCCAGGAGAACGTCCGCAAGGGCTTCGACCGTTACTCGGGACGCGTGAACAACCTGTACCAGCGCGCGTTGCGTGACGACCCCACCATGCAGGGCACCATCACGCTGAAGCTGAGCATCCTGCCGGACGGCTCGGTGAGCGAAGCGGCAATCGGCAGCAGCCAGCTGAACAACCCCGATCTGGAGGCCAAGGTCCTGGCCCTCGTGAAGGGCTTCAACTTCGGCGCCGAAAACGTGGAGACCTGGAGCGGGAGCTACACGCTGAACTTCTACTCCAACTGATCGCTGTCGCAGCAACACAAAAGGCGCGGACATCCTCCGCGCCTTTTGTTTTTCCGGGCAGCCGAGCGAGGCGCAGCGCCACAGCATGCGAAGCCCGGCCGCCGCCCCTCCCCTGCTACACTGCGCAGCCTGATTCGAGACTGCCATGTCCCATCCCACGACTTTTCGCAGCGAGCTGGGCGCGCTGGGCCTCCTGCTCGGCCCCATCCTCGTCAGCCAGCTGTCGCAGGCCGCCTTCGGCTTCGTCGACACGGTAATGGCCGGCCAGGCCTCGCCGCTCGATCTCGCCGCCGTGGCGCTGGGCGCCAGCATCTGGCTGCCGCTGATGCTGCTCAGCACCGGCACGCTGCTCGCCACGACACCGCTGGTGGCGGCCGCACGCGGTCGCGGCGACCATGCGGAAATTCCCCATATCGCACATCAGGCGCTCTGGCTGGCGCTCGCCATCGGCCTGCTCGGCGCGGCATTACTGCATTTCGTGGACCCGGTCTTCCATCTGCTCGATACGCCGGCACATCTGCGCGACATGACGCGGCGCTTTCTCGCCGCGATTGCCTGGGGCCTGCCGGCCACGGCGCTCTTCGCGGTGCTGCGCAATTATTGCGAAGGCATGGGTAAACCGCTGCCGGTCACGCTGGTCAGCATCGCCGGGCTGCTGCTGCTCGTGCCGCTCAACTACGTGCTTATCCACGGCAAGTTCGGACTGCCGCGCATGGGCGGCGTCGGCTGCGGCGTCGCCTCGGCGATCGTGGCCTGGCTCATGCTCCTGATGCTGCTCGCCTACGTGCTGAAGTCGCCGCATTTCGCACGGGTCCGGCTGCTGCACGAGCGCAGCCGTCTGGAGCCGGAGCGCCTCATGGCCTTCCTGCGCCTCGGCGTGCCGATCGGCATTGCCATCTTCTTCGAGGTCAGCGTCTTTGCGATCGTCGCCATCCTCATCAGCCCGCTCGGCGAACTGCAGGTGGCCGGCCACCAGATCGCGCTCTCGGTGACCTCGCTGCTCTTCATGTTCCCGCTGAGTTTTGCCTTTTGCATGACGATCCGCGTCGGCCATGCCTACGGCCGCAATGACTTCGCCGCCATCCGCCACACCCGCCGCGTCGGCCTCGTGGCGCTGGCCGCCTTCGCCACGCTCTCCGCCCTCTTCATCGTACTGACGCGCGACAGCCTGACCGCGCTCTACAGCGACGACCCGGCCGTGCGCCTGCTCGCCGCCGACCTGCTGCTCTTCGCCGCAGCCTACCAGGTCGTCGATGCGCTGCAGGTCGGCGCCGCCGGCAGCCTGCGCGGCCTGCACGACACCCGCGGCCCCATGGTGATGACACTGGTGGCCTACTGGCTGTTCGCCCTGCCGCTTGGTTATGTGCTCGGCCTGACCTTCCTCACCGGCGAGCGCTACGGCCCCTACGGCTTCTGGGCCGGGCTGGTCGTCGGCCTGACCGTGGCCGCCGTGCTGCTCAACCACCGCCTGGCACGGCAGCTCCGCCGACTGGAAAGCCGCCCTGACCGGAGCACCGGAACTCCGGCCGGACGGAGCTGACCCCCTGAGGCTAAGGTTGTAAGACATTCTCAGGGGGGTTGGACCCCGATGAGGTTTACATTAGCCAATGTCAAAGTCGCACGGCATATCGCCAGGGAATCCCATGACAGCAGGCAAGCACCACAAGTTCGCTCCCCTCCTCTTTCTCGCCGCCCTCCTCGCCAGCCCTGCGGCACTGGCCCTGCAGAAAGCCACCTTCTGTGTTTACGACCCACTGGGCGCCCGCGGCGATGCCTTCGGCCTGGCCCGCGACCAGGCCCTGGTGGCGCGCAGCTGGGGCGTGGACCTGCAGCTGCGTCCCTACACCGACGAGCGCATCGCCGCCGAGGACTTCAAGGCCGGCATCTGCGACGGTGTCGCCATCACCACCATCCGCGCCCGCCAGTTCAATGCCTTCGTCGGCAGCATCGACTCCATCGGCGCCGTGCCCTCCATCCGGCACATGCGCCTGCTGGAAGAGTCGCTCGCCAATCCCAAACTCGCCCCGCTCATGGTCAACGACATCTATGAAGTCGCCGGCGTGATTCCCATGGGCGCCGCCTATGTGCTGGTCATCGACCGCGCCATCAACTCGGTGGAGAAGGCGGCCGGCAAGAAGGTCGCCGTGCTCGATATCGACAAGGCCCAGGCGAAGATCGTGCAGCGCCTCGGCGCGCAGCCCGTGGCCTCCGACCTCACCAACTTCGCCGGCAAGTTCAACAACCACCAGGTCGACATCCTGGTCGCCCCGGTGCTGCTCTACGGCCCCATGGAACTCGGCAAGGGCATCGGCACGAAGGGCGCGATCTACCGCTTCCCGCTCGGTCAGATCAGCGCCACGCTGCTCATCAACCACAAGCGTTTCCCGCCGGGTTATGGCGCGAAGAGCCGCGCCTATGTGCTGACCCAGCTGGACAAGGCCTTCGCCATCGCCACTAAGGCCGAGAAGGAGATTCCGGAGTCGCAGTGGATGAGCCTGTCTTCCGCCGACGAGGCACGCTACTTCAAGATGATGCGCGAAGCGCGCATCCAGCTCGCCCAGGAAGGCGTCTATGACAAGCGCATGATGAAGTTGCTGAAGAACGTGCGCTGCAAGGTGAACCCCGGCGCCGCCGAGTGCTCGCTCACCGACGAATGAAAACCGCGGACATAAAAAAACCGGCTTCTGCCGGTTTTTTTATGTCTTGCGCTCAGCCGCCCTTAAAAAAAGGGGTCAAAAAAAGGAGTCGGAGTCATTTATAAAAACAATAAATGACTCCGCCCCCTTTTTTAATGCCGGGCGTTCAGCCGCCCTTGCGGATGAGGTAGCGGTATTCGTCCTGCTCCTCGAGCTTTTCCTGCGCCACGAGTTCGTGGCCGAGGAAGCGGCAGAACTTCGGGATGTCGCGTGTGGTCGACGGATCGGTGGCCAGCACCTCCAGCGTTTCGCCGGTCTGCATCTCGCGCACCTTGTTGTGCAGCAGCATGACCGGCTCCGGGCAGAACAGTCCGCGCGCGTCGAGATGGTGCTGGATGGGATCACTCATGATGGGCCCGCGCCGTATCAGGGGCGCGCATTGTCCCCCGAAAGCACGCTGCCCGGAAGCGGCGCCTGCAGCCCGGGAATCCGCCGGCAATAAAGGGCCGCCGGCCAGAGCAGCACCAGCGCCAGCGCGCCGGACACGAGGAAATAGCCGGTATACCCCAGGGCGTCGGCGACGATGCCGGCGAGCAGGAAGAGGCCACCGCCGAAGATGGCCAGGATGCTGACCTGCACCGTGAAATCCGAGGCGGCGTGCTCGGGCCGGCACAGGTCCATCACCGCCGTCAGCAGCGCTGCCATGGCCATGCCGCTGACGAAATGCTCGAGCGCGTTGATGCCGTAGATGAGATTCAGGTTCACCGGCAGCCCTTCCGCATGCTGCCAGGACAGCCAGGCATAGGCCGCCACACCCAGCGCCTGCAACACGCCGAAGCCGATGATGGCGGCATAACGCCCGAGCAGACTGGTCAGCCAGCCGCCGAGCAGCGCGCCGAGCAGTGTCGCCAGCGAACCGACCAGGCTCACCATGAGACCGATCTGTTTGAAGTCGAGCCCCATGTCCACCAGCATGGGCTTCACCATCGCCGAGCCCAGCGACTCGCCCATCTTGTAGGTGACGAGCACCACCAGCCAGCCACGCAGGCCGGGCCGCGCGAAGAAACTGCTGAATATGCGCCAGTACTTCAGGCGCTGGCCCTCGCCGTGCACCAGCGGTGGCGGCTCGTGGAAACGCAGGATGGGCAGCGTCAGCAGTGCGAGAAAAACCACCACCAGGAGGAAGGACGCGCGCCAGCTCCACACGCCGAGCAGGTAGAGCAGCAGCCCGCCGCCGAGGATGAGGCCGAGCCGGTAGCCGCTGACCTGCACGCCGTTGCCCAGGCCGCGTTCGTGGAAGGCCAGCGTGCGCACGGCGAGGCCGTCGGTGGCGACGTCCTGCGTCGCGGCAAAAAGATTGAGCAGGAAGATGAGCACGAAGAACTGCGCAACGCCGGCAGTGGTGCCCAGGCGCAGCGGATCGAAAAAGGCCACCAGCGTCAGCAGCACGAGGCCGGCGAACTGCATCGGCAGGATCCAGGAACGGCGCTGTCCCCAGCCCGCCACGAAATTCCGCTCCACAAAAGGCGCCCAGAGGAACTTGAGCGCCCAGGGCAGCGCCAGGAAACCG
>JAJFBF010000004.1 GCA_020697295.1 Moraxellaceae bacterium
CTCGTTTACGCCGAACACGACAATGGCACCATCAAGGGTGCCACGCTGAACACTGTCACCGCTGCCAAGGCCATCGGTGGCGACATCCACGTGCTGGTCGCCGGTTCCGGCTGCCAGGCCGCCGCTGAAGCCGCCGCCAAGATCGACGGCGTCGCCAAGGTGCTGGTCGCGGACAACGCCGCCTACGCCAACCAGCTCGCTGAAAACGTTAGCCAGCTCGTGGCTGAACTGGGCAAGGGCTACAGCCACATCCTGGCTCCCGCTACCACCAACGGCAAGAATTTCCTGCCGCGCGTGGCTGCCCTGCTGGACGTGAACCAGATCTCCGAAATCTCCAGGGTCGTCTCCGCCGACACCTTCGAGCGCCCGATCTATGCCGGCAACGCGATCGCCACCGTGCAGTCCACCGATGCCATCAAGGTCCTGACCGTGCGCCCGACCGGCTTTGACGCCGCTGCCGCCACCGGTGGCTCCGCTGCCATCGAAGCCGTGGCCGTGACCAAGGACGCTGGCGTCTCCTCCTTCGTGGGTGAAGAGCTGGCCAAGTCCGATCGTCCGGAACTGGCCGGTGCCAAGATCGTCGTCTCCGGCGGCCGTGGCATGGGCAACGGTGAAAACTTCAACATCCTGTACTCGCTGGCCGACAAGCTCGGCGCCGCCGTCGGTGCCTCGCGCGCCGCGGTCGACGCCGGCTTCGTGCCCAACGACATGCAGGTTGGCCAGACCGGCAAGGTCGTGGCGCCCCAGCTGTATGTGGCCGTCGGTATCTCCGGCGCCATCCAGCACCTGGCCGGCATGAAGGACTCCAAGGTGATCGTCGCGATCAACAAGGACGAAGAAGCCCCGATCTTCCAGGTCGCCGACTACGGCATCGTGGGTGATCTGTTCACGATCGTGCCGGAACTCACCGGCAAGATCTGATCGGCTGATTCGTGCTGGCAAAAAGCCCGCCTTCCGGCGGGCTTTTTGTTGGGCGCAATTTGAAGTTCATGCCAGGCAATAGTTACGGATTTGGCTTTGTATTTACGCAAATACTCGAATTAAAACCAAACTACCTCTTCCCCGGGGCGCACGGGGAATAAAGTGGAGGCTCATCATCATTCGCAAAAGGGGCCCAACGGGGTCCGTAACAGGAAGGGGTCCATAAGGGGGCCATAACAGGAGAGCCGACATGAATCCGCTTGAGAACGACCGCGAACCTGTGCGTCCGGGCCGACGGCCAGGACATGACCGGGACGACTCCCGGCAGGAGCGCGAACGCGACTATGTGAAGGAAGTGCATCAGCCGCCGCATCCCCCGCAGAAAAATCATTCACGCGACCGTACTACGCATTAGTGGCAAGGCAGGGCCGGGCGAGCTCCTGGCTGTGCTCCTGCTTTCGGTGGCGCGTTGCACAATATTCCCCATGGCCTGCCAGCCACATGGGCCGGGGCTGCCATGCACTTCGCGTCTTGTTTCCCTCTGCGCGCTGCAAAGCCGGTAAGCGGCTGCAAGGCCGGGTGGGTCTCCGTCAGGTCAGGTCAGATCAGATCAGTTGCCAGCCATTCTCACTTTCCTGGACCTTTCCCTCCTGGCGCAGCTTGATGAGGTGCGCGAGCAGTGAGTATTGCGCGATGGCATGCAGGCCGGGGCTGACATCGTCATAGACGCTGGGGGTGAGCGCGGCCAGCGTCTGTACTTCATGAGAGAGCTTGCCCAGTACTTTTGCTTCGCGCGCAAGGCGGTGGTGGATCGTGTACTGGATCAGTGCCTGCGCATTGGCGATGGTGTCGCCATGGCCGGGAGCGATGCTGGCGATGTTCTCGTGGCCCAGCATTTCCAGCGACCGGATGTAGTCCGCCATATTGCCGGAGGGCGGCACGATGACTACGGTGGAGCCATTGATGAGGTGGTCGCCGCTGAAGAGCATCTGCTCTTCCTCCAGCAGGTAGCAGAGGTGATTGCCGACATGTCCGGGGGTATGCAGCGCCCGCAGGCTGAAGCCGGGTGTCGCCAGGCGCTCGCCGTGCACCAGTACGGTATCCACGGTGATCGTGGCCTGGGCCGGATCGCCCGGCAGCGGCGGCTGCCCCAGGATGAGGGCGCCGGTGCGCGCCTGCAGCTCGATGGCGGCGGGCGCATGATCCTCGTGGGTGTGCGTGAGCACGATCCAGCGGATGCGTCCGCCGAGGCCGTTGGCAGCGGCCAGCAGGGCCTCGACATGCGATGAAACCGCCGGGCCCGGGTCGAGCACGGCGATCTCCTCTTGCCCGATCAGGTAGCTGTTGGTGCCGGCTCCGGTCATGAAGCCCGGATTGGGCGCGAGCACGCGCGTGACGCGCGCGCTGAGGCGGATCGCGGCGCCGGGCGTCAGCTCAGGCACGAATCAGCCCGCGCTCGGTGGCCAAGGCCGTCAGGTCGGGGCGCAGGCTGCGCTTGATGGTGGTGTAGGTCGAGCGGTGCTTTTCCGACATGGCCTCGGCAAAGGCCATGGCCTCCGACAACAGGGTGGCTTCCGGATAGAGACGGTCCGCCACCTTCATCTTGTAGGCTTCGAGTCCACCCACGGCCTTGCCGGTCAGCGCCAGGTCGCGCAGCGCCTGCGCATCCGGCAGCAGCTTGATGATGTCCACCATCACCGGGGTGAAGGGGATCTTGATGTTGACCTCGGAGAAGCAGAAGCGGCCCCTGTCCTCGCGCATGAAGCGGAAGTCGCAGGCCGAGGCCAGGATGGCGCCGCCGGCGTAGCAGTTGCCGTTGATGGCGGCCACCACCGGCAGGTTCAGCACCGCCACGCGCAACAGCAGTTTCTCGAGGTCGGTCACGAAGGCCTGGAAGCCCTCCGGGCCCTGGGTCAGCAGCCATGTCAGGTCGATGCCGTTGCAGAAGGTCTTGGCATGGTCACTGGTGATAAGGAGGGCGGCGTTGTCAGGGTGAGCCTCGATACGGTCCAGGCACTGGTGATACTCGGCCAGCACCTCGGGATTGAAGGTGTTGTCGTGCTCCCCGTTGGTCAGCGTCAGCACATAGACCGTGCCCTTTTTTTCCAGCTTCATGAATACCATGGCAGAACTCCTCGTGAAGGCGGCAAGTCTAACGGCAGCGCCCGGCTGAGGCTAGAATGGCCGCCTGCCGGAGGCCCCTCATGCTTGTCATTCTTTCGCCCGCCAAGACACTCGACTACGACACCCCGGTCCCTGATCTGCCGCTGACCACGCCCGCCTTCATTGCGCAGAGCCAGGCGCTGGTTGGCCTGTTGCGCGACCTTTCGGTGCAGGAGGTCGCGACGCTCATGGACCTGAGCGACAAGCTGGCGGCGCTCAATGTGGCCCGTTTCGGGGAGTGGAGTCCTGATTTCACCGACGCCAACTCGCGCGCCGCCATCCTCGCCTTCAAGGGGGATGTCTACGAGGGCATGCAGGCCTGGACCTTCACTCCCGAGGACCATGCCTTCGCCCAGTCCCGGCTGCGCATTCTCTCGGGCCTCTACGGCCTGCTGCGGCCGCTGGACCGCCTGCAGCCCTATCGGCTGGAAATGGGCACCGCGCTGGCCAATCCGGCCGGGCGCAACCTTTATGCTTTCTGGGGCGACACTCTTGCCCGGACACTGAATGCGGCGCTGGCGGAGCAGGGTGATCCGGTGCTGGTGAACCTGGCGTCGGAAGAGTACAGCCGTGCCGCGCTGACCCGGGCGCTGAAGGCAAGAGTGGTCACGCCGCAGTTCCGGGAGGAGAAGGACGGCAAGTTCAGGATGGTGAGCTTTTATGCCAAACGGGCACGAGGACTGATGGCGGGGTGGATCGTGCGGCAGCGGCTTTCAGATCCGGTGGCGCTGCCGGAATTTGATCTCGATGGCTATGGCTATAACCCTCGGCTTTCCGAAGGCGACACGCTGGTGTTTACGCGGAAGATGCCGTCGAAGCGATAGGAATGCTGTCCTTGCCAGTGCCGCAAGCCGGCGCTTGGAATGCGGCGATGGCTATCGCTCAGGCCGTGGCAGTCGGGAGAGGCGCGTAATTGCCCAGTGCGCTCGCCAGTCGCAGCCGGATTTCCTCGCGCAACGACGGCGGCTCCAGTACTTCCGCCTGCTCTGCCTGCGACAGGATCCACCAGCGCAACTGCCAGGTGTCGGGTAGCGTGGCTTCCACCAGGTGACGGTCGCCGTCGGGCCGGAGGCGCATGTTCTCGGCGAGGGGAGCCTCGGCCAGGAAGGCGGCGAGCTTCGCATCCACGCGCAGGCGGAGTTCGATTTCCGTGCCGCCGCCGAAATTGGCGCCGCCTTGTCGAATGTAGGCGTCGAGGTCAAAGCCCTCAGGACGCAGGGCGGCTGACTCCAGGCCCGTGAGGGCATGCATGCGGTGCAGGGCGTAGAGACGCACATCACTGTAAGTAAACGCGGTGGCGACCAGATAGGTCACCGGCCCGCGCTGCAGCAGCGCCAGCGGATTCAGGGCGTAGACAGCATTCTCCCGGGCTCCCGGCTTGCGATAGTGCACTTCCACCTGCCGCTCGCGCAGCAGGGCCTCCTGCAGACCCCTGAGGATGTCGGCATCGACTGTCGGGGAGAGCAGGGGTTGCGAAGGCAGCACCGAGCGGATTTTTTCCGTCCAGCGCGCCGCGGGGTTGCTGTCGGCCATGTCATCCAGCTTGCGCGCCGCCTGCTCGAAGTGGGCGCCAAGGGTGGCCATCATGGTGCCCGGCAGCAGCGGCGTCAGGTACTGCTCGACCAGCTTGAGGGTCAGCGCCTCTGAAAGCGTGAGGCCCGGCAGGTCGAGGTGGCAGCCGGGAGCGAAGTACCAGCCGAAGGGGGTCGACTGGTCATTGCACGAAAGGGGGAAAGTGGCGCTCAAGGATTGCAGGTCGCGCTCTACGGTACGCTTGGAGACATTGAAGCCTTCCGACTGCAGGCGCTCTGAAAGCTCGCGCGCGGTAATGCCGGGTCGGCGCGACGGGAGCATTTTCAGCATTTCCCATTGGCGGGCCAGGGTGTTCTTGTTTTCCTCGGCAGGCATGCCTCTTCCTTATGTGCGATGGCTCGTGCCCACCTCTTTTAGCATACGTCAGGCGATTGCATGAACTCGGGTTGCTGAAGCTGGCAGTCGTCCTCACTCTGCCCTTGGGGCTGGTCGGCCACTCCAGGCCCACGCTGACAGCAGACCCTGATTTCTTCTTTGATCTGTGTGAAATAGTGCAGTAGGTCCTCCTGCTTTTTGCTCAGCTTGCCCGGGAGCAGGGCGGTGGCCACACAGGGGTTTTGTCTGCTTGATGAAGGCGCTTGCCTTGCTAGTCTGTGCCGGGTGTCTCGACTCAAGGATGAGTACCATGATGATACGTTTCCTTGCCTTGCTTCTGGTGCTGTACCTGCCCCAGGTCCAGGCCCTCGACGCTCCCCGCCCTGTGGCAAAGGCCAGTCGTCCCGTCGCCGCCTCCGTCGGCGGCCGCGTCAACGTCAATACCGCCAATTTAACAGCCCTGACTGCCCTCAAGGGCGTGGGCGAGAAGAAGGCCCAGGCCATCATCGCCTACCGCAGGGAGCATGGCCCCTTCAATTCCCTTGAGCAGTTCGAGGAGGTGCCCGGCATCGGGCCGGCCCTGATCGAGAACAACCGGGGTCGCATCATTTTCCGGTGAGGCGCAGCCGAGAGGGCGTAGTGCGGGGATTGACGGGAGGTGGTGGCAGTGCGGATTGCAGCCGGCGTTGAGGTGCTCTCCATCGCGGAGGGTCGTACGCCTGCAAAGGGGCACGGAGGTGGTTCCCGCCATTGCCGCCGGCTGTTCTAATGGGCGTTTCCCGATGTCTGCGGTCGGACGCGCCGGTTTTCGGGCCGCTTCCCTCACGCCTTTTCCTGGAGCGTCCCATGTCGACGTCCGCTTCTGTCGCTCCGCGGGTGTCTACCCGCCTGGGTGTAATTACCGGTCTTGCGCGCGGAAGCATCGAACTTTTCCGGGGCCTTCCCTATGCGCAGCCGCTGACTCCGGCGCGCCGGATTGCCGCTCCGGTGCCGGTCGAGCCCTGGGCGGGTGAGTTTGAGGCTACGCGCTGGGCGCCTGCGGCTCCTCAGGAGGACCTCCCTTTTATGGGCGTGGGCGGCAGCGGCGAGGCCTGCCTTGCCCTCAATATCTGGCGCCCGGCACAGCGCGCGGCGGCCTTGCCGGTCATGGTCTGGATCCACGGCGGCGGATTTGCCACGGGCGCCAGTCACCAGGCCCTTTACGAAGCCTCCGCGCTGGTCCGCGACAATGGGGTCATCGTGGTCAGCCTTAATTACCGGCTGGGTATCCTGGGCTTCGGGGAATGGTCCGACTGGCCGGCCCTGGGCGGTGTCAGCAATGCCGGACTGCGCGACCAGATCCTTGGCTTGCAATGGGTTCGGGACCATATTGCCGACTTTGGCGGCGATCCGGGCAACGTCACGCTCTTCGGCGAATCGGCCGGTGGCATGAGCATCGCCTGCCTGCTGGCCTCGCCACTGGCCGCAGGCCTGTTTCATCGCGCCATCCTGCAAAGTGGCAGTCCCGACCATGTGGTGGCGCCCACCGAGGCCTCGCGTATCACACGGCGCTTTGTCGATGCCGCGGGCGGCGACCCCGCCTCCTGCCTGCAGGGCGATATTGCCGGCATAATTGCCGCCCAGCAGGCCTGCTTCCTCACCACCGTCAACCGCGGCGCACACGCCCGGCCCGTGTCCCAGTTCGGCATGACCCTGATGCCGGTGTTCGGGGACGACCTCCTGCCCGAGCCCCCGCTGGAGGCCCTGCGCCGGGGGGCGAGTGCGCACTTGCCGGTCCTGCTGGGTACGACGGTGGACGAATGGAATCTTTTTTACCTGGCGCCCCAGGCCATGGGGGGCAGGGCGGCACGGCCGGAGGCCGATCCGGACCGGCTGCGGCACGAGTTCGAGCGTACCCTGCCAGGGCGGGGGGAGGTCATGCTGGAGGGTTATCGTGCCCTCATGCCCGAGGCGGCGGGCAGCGAAATTTTTTGTGCCTATGAGACGGATCGCATGTTTCGCATCCCCACCCTGCGGCTGGCCGAGGCGCGCTTTGACGCCCCTGCCCCCACCTGGCATTACCTGTTCGACTGGCCCTGCGCCTGGAACCGCCGTCTGAAAAGCTGCCATGTGATGGAAGTGCCCTTTGTATTTGGCATCACGGATCAGCCCACGGGCCAGTTTTTCACCGGGGGAGGGGAGGCGGCGGCGCGGCTGTCGGCCGAGGTTCGCAGCGCATGGACCGCCTTTGCCCGGGGCGAAAGCCCGGCAGCGGCGCGATGGCCGGCCTGGAAGCCTTACCGCCAAGGGGAACGGGCGACCCTGCGCATTGCCACCCGGACCGTTCTGGAGAACGATCCGGAAAGGGAGAGGCGGCGGCTCTGGAATGGGGTGATCTGATACAGAGAGACTGTTGGGTTTTGGCTGGTCATTGGATAGACTCACGGCCTGATTTGGCATTTCCCTGCCTTAAAACTACAAAGTTGCCCCGGACGGTGTCCGCCGAGGAGCAAGATGAGCTACAACGATTCCCCTCCGCCCGGCTTCCTTTCTGGCCTTGAGCATCTTTCCCGCCGCCGTTTCCTGGCCGCTGGCGTGCGCGCTGCTGCCGCCACCGGAGCCATTCTGGCGCTGCCGGGGCGTGCGCTGGCCGCCGATGTGCCGGCTGCCGGCGCCGGCGCCGTGCCATCGGGCATTGTCCATCTCTCCGATCTGGAATACCGCGTCTTCGACAAGCTGCGCGTGATCATGCTGCCCACCGAGAAGTATGACCTGCCTTCCAGCCAGGAAATTCCGGTCATGCAGAACGTGGACGTCTGGGTCGGCAAGCTCAACCAGCGTACCCGCATGCTGTTGAAGCTGGGGGCGCAGACCCTGGAATACGGCTCCCTCTATCGTTTTTCCCGCTTTACCACCATGTCCGATGAAAAAGCCGCGCGTCACGTCAACAACTGGCAAACCGGCAATGTGCTGCAGCGCGGCGTGATGTCCAGCCTCAAGATGCTGATCACGCTGGGCTACTGGCAGGACACTCGCACCTGGCCTTCCTTGCAGTATGACGGGCCGGTGACGGAGAAGTGGGGCATTCGCCGCCTGGGCAATACGCCCCTGCCGCGCTGAATGACTGTAACGGACCGCAGGTCAACGACGATAACAAGAAGCCATTGCTTCCTGATCCGAGGCTGAGATGATTTATAAAGAAATGCCGCAAGAGGGATTGCCGGTTACACAGGCAGCGGATATTTCGTCCAAGCAACTTCGCCTTGAGGCGGATGTCATTGTGGTTGGCTCCGGCTCCGGCGGCGCCATCGCGGCCTATGAGCTGGCCCGCTCCGGCAAGCGTGTCATCATCCTGGAGGCTGGCCGCTACGTGCCCAGCACAGACTTCAAGGAAGATCTTGCCGACAGCATGCAGCGCATGTTCCAGGACAATGGCCTGCAGACCAATGCCACGGGTGACCTCATCCTGTTACAGGGCGCCATGGTGGGGGGATCCTCGGTAATCGATGCGACCATCTGTGAGCGCATGCCGAAGTCAGTGCTCGAGGAATGGCAGAAGACGCACGGTATCGAGAACCTCTCCTGGGAAGACATGACCGCGCACTACGACAAGGTCGAGAAGCGACTTGGCGTGCATGTAAACGAAGCCCATGAAATCAATGACAACGCCAATATCGTCATCAGCGGCTGCGAGGCCATGGGCTGGAAGTGGCGTCCGGTCTCCCGGAATGTGCGCCAGTGTGCGCTGACAGGACACTGCATCGCCGGCTGCGCCAGTGATCGCAAGCAGTCTGAGCTGGTAACCCACCTGCCGTGGGCGATCGCCCATGGCGCTGAAATTTACTCCAATGCGCGTGTTGATTTCGTCAACATGCGTAATGGTCGCGCCAGCGGTGTAGAGGGAAAGATCATCGATCCCGACACCCGCCAGGAAGTCGCCCATTTCTTCGCTGACGCCCAGCTCGTCATCCTGGCCGCCGGGGCTGTGCAGACACCGCTGATCCTGCAGAAGAGCGGGATCGGCGCGCAGAGCGGGATGGTGGGCCGCAACCTGTCAGTGCATCCCAGCGTCACCGTCATCGGCAAGTTTCCCGAGCCGGTCTACGGCTGGCGCGGCGCCCTGACCGGCGTCAAGGTCGATCAGTTCCGGCGCCCGGAAAACGGCCATGCCCTTATGGTGACGGGTCTCGCCGCGCCCATGCAGCTGATCTCGCAGGGGGAGCTCGGCGAGGGTGATGCACATGTCCGGTTCATGGAGAACTACAAGAACTACGCAGCGCTCAATGTCTTCATTCATGACCATGGCCAGGGCCAGGTGCAGTGGGTGGGGGATGTCGACACCGGCGAGAAGCGTGTGGACTGGAATCTCAGTCGCGACGAGTTCGGGTATTTCCGCGAGGCACTGCGCCATGCCGGCCGTGTGCTTTTTGCCGCCGGGGCCGAGAAAGTGCATCTGCCGGCCTATGACCTCGTGTCGGCCAACAGCGTGTTTGAGCTCGACCAGGCCATCGACCGTATCGAGTATGGCGCCCTGGGCTTCTTTGCCCTGCGCATGCTGGCTTACGAGCCGCAGGGAACCTGCCGCATGGGGAACGATCCTTTCAAGTCGGTGGTGAATCCCTGGGGGGAATGCCATGAGGTAAAGGGGTTGTTCATCACTGATGCCAGTATCCTGCCGACAGGGACGACCGCATTCTCGCACATGACCGTATGCGCGCTTTCCAGCTATATCGTGGAAAACATTCTGTTGCGGCCCGCCAGTTACTTCTGGTCCTGAGACTGGCCCCAAAAAAATGCCCGCGTTTTTGCGGGCTTTTTTTATTGTCTCTGGAGTGCGAGTCAAGAAGGAGCTGGTCAAGGCAGATCAATCGGTGCAGAGCGAGTTGCCGTGTCTTGGGCACGGCATTGGCCATTCCCGTTTCCGCTACAGATCCACCAGGTTCTGGCCCTCGCTGACCAGATCGCCGGCGGCCACCGGAATGCCCGCGATCACACCCTCGCCATGGGCGCGGATGCGGTGTTCCATCTTCATGGCTTCCATCACCAGCAGGGTATCGCCCTTCTGCACGCTGTCGCCCGCCTGCACGTTCACGCTGACGATGCGGCCGTTCATGGGCGCGCGGTAGTGGCGCTCATCCCCTGCCTGGGCATTGCTCGGGGCGCGCGGCGTCCGGACCAGTTCAATATGTTCACCCTCGATGAATACGTGCAGGTGATCGCCCTGGCGTTCCACTGAGAAGACCTGGCTGTGGCCATCCCGCTCCAGCAGGTAGTCACCCTTGATGACTGCGCGCAACGTGCAACGGCCTGTACCGCTTGCCAGCGCATACTGGTAGCCCTGCGGGCCCGGCGTGAGGCGGACTTCATGCACCTCATCGTCCAGTTTCACGCGGACAAGGGCCACATCGGGCGCCCCCACGCGGAACCCCTGCAGCTGTCGCCACGGTGAGGTGGCGTCGGGCCCCGATGCGCCGTCCTGCAGGAAGACCTGCCCGGCCAGCAGCAACAGGGAGGCCTGGCGCTCCAGCTGCCGGGGCAGCAGGTCGCCTTCATGCTGGGCGATGAAGTGGGTGCTGATCTCGCCCTCGCGGAAGGCGGGATGCGAAAGCACCTGGGTCAGGAAGCGGGCATTGTGCTTGACGCCGGCGACGCGCGCCTGGCGCAGGGCATTGCAGAGCCGTTCCGCCGCGATGTCGCGGGTTTCGCCCCAGGCGATCACCTTGGCCATCATGGGGTCGTAATAAACGCTGACCGCATCACCGCTGCGGTAGCCGGTGTCGACGCGCACGCCCTCTGGCGCCGGCAGCTCGAATACCTGCAGGGTGCCGGTGGAGGGCAAGAACTCCTTATGCGGGTCTTCCGCGTAAAGGCGTACTTCCATGGCGTGGCCGCGCGGCTGGAGGTCGGCCTGGGTGAAGGGCAGGGGCTCGCCATTGGCAATCCGCAGCTGCAGTTCCACCAGGTCGAGGCCGGAGATGAGCTCGGTGACCGGATGCTCCACCTGCAGGCGGGTGTTCATTTCCATGAAGTAGAAGTGGCCGTCGCGATCCACCAGAAACTCCAGGGTGCCAGCGCCCTCGTAGTCGATGGCCTTGGCGGCGCGCACGGCCGCTTCGCCCATTGCGCGCCGCAGCTCGGGGCTCAGTCCGGGTGCGGGGGCTTCCTCGACGACCTTCTGGTGGCGGCGCTGGATGGAGCAGTCCCGGTCAAAGACGTAGACGGCGTTGCCATGGCGGTCGGCCAGTATCTGTACTTCGACATGGCGCGGCTCCACGAGCAGCTTCTCGATCAGCATGCGGTCATCGCCAAAGGCATTGCTGGCTTCGCGCTGGGCGGCATGCAGCGCCTCGCTGAATTCCTTTTCCTCATGTACGGCACGCATGCCCTTGCCGCCACCGCCGGCGGAGGCCTTGAGCAGCACCGGGAAGCCCATCTTGCGGGCTTCGGCCAGCAGGAAGGCCTCGTCCTGGTTGTCGCCGTGGTAGCCGGGAATCAGCGGCACACCGGCTTTTTCCATCAGCGTCTTGGCGCCGGACTTGGATCCCATGGCGGTGATGGCCTCGGCGGAGGGACCGATGAAGACCAGGCCGGCTTCGCGGCAGGCGCGCGAGAAGCCGGCGTTTTCCGACAGGAAGCCGTAACCGGGATGAATGGCCCGGGCGCCCGTGGCCAGCGCCGCGGCGATGATCTTGTCGGCGCGCAAATAGGATTCTCGGCTCGGCGCCGGACCCAGGTGCACGCCTTCGTCAGCCGCCTGCACATGCATGGCACCGGCGTCAGCATCGGAATAGACCGCGACCGTCTTCACGCCCAGGCGGTGCGCGGTGCGGGTGATGCGGCAGGAAATCTCGCCGCGGTTGGCAATCAGGATCTTGGAAAACATGCATCGGCTCCGGCATGTGGGGCGCGCGCCCTTGTCGCGCCTCCGGTCGCTCTCATGCAGGCGCCGGCAAAAGACCGGGCTGCATGGACGGGGAGGGCGGCGAGGGCAGGGGCCATGTTTTATTTCTTTTGTTGCCAGGCGGGCTGGCGCTTGTCAAAGAAAGCACCCAGGCCTTCCTGGCCCTCCTGCGAGGTGCGCAGGCTGGCGATCAGTTCGGTGGTATAGGCAGCGAGTTCCGGTGAGCTGGCCGCCGCGACGCGGCGCAACAATGCCTTGCAAGCCATGAGCGCGACCGGCCCGTTGGCGAGCAGCGTCGCCAGCAGCCTCTCCACGGCCTCACCCAGCGCTTCCGCGCTGGCAACCTCGTGCACGAGGCCGAGCTCGCGCGCGGTGGCGGCGCTGAAGCGTTCCGCGGTCAGGAAATAGCGGCTGGCCTGGCGCGCGCCGATGGCGGCGATGACAAAGGGGCTGATCACGGCCGGGGCGAGGCCCAGTTTTGCCTCCGAGAGTGCAAAGCTGGCGTTTTCGGAGGCGAGGGCCAGGTCGCAGCAACTCACGAGTCCGACGGCGCCGCCATAGGCCGCGCCCTGCACCACGGCGATCGTGGGCTTGGGGAAGTCGTACAGGCCGCGCATCAAGCGCTCCAGCTCGCGCGCGTCGGCCAGGTTGTCCTCGCGCGAGTAGCTGGCCATGCGCTTCATCCAGCCGAGGTCGGCGCCGGCGGAAAAGCTCTTGCCCTCGGCTTGCAGCACCAGCAGGCGCACTTCGGGATGCCTGGCATAGCCGGCGATGGCGCTATTGAGCTCGGCAATCACGACGTCATCAAAGGCGTTGTGCACCGCCGGGCGGTTAAGACTGATGGTGGCGACGCCACGCGTGTCCAGGGAAGTCAGCAGGCTGCTCATGGCGCCTCCTTACATGCGGAAGACGCCGAAGCGGCTGTCCGGAATGGGCGCATTTAACGCGGCGGAAATCGAGAGGCCCAGCACGTCGCGGGTCTTGGCCGGATCGATGACACCGTCGTCCCAGAGGCGGGCGCTGGAATAGTAAGGGTGGGCTTCTCGGGTGAACTTCTCCAGCAGCGGACCGCGGAACGCGGCTTCTTCTTCAGCGCTCCATTGCATGCCCTGCTTGGCCAGCGAGGCCCTTTTTACGTCGGCGAGCACGCTGGCGGCCTGTTCGCCACCCATGACTGAAATGCGGGCGTTCGGCCACATGAACAGGAAGCGTGGCTCGTAGGCGCGGCCGCACATACCGTAGTTGCCGGCGCCAAAACTGCCGCCAATGATGACGGTGAATTTGGGAACCTTCGCACAGGCGACGGCATGCACCATCTTGGCGCCGTTCTTGGCGATGCCACCTTCCTCGTATTTCTTGCCCACCATGAAGCCGGTGATGTTCTGCAGGAACACCAGCGGGATCTTGCGCTGCGCGCACAGCTCGATGAAGTGCGCGCCCTTGAGGGCAGATTCCGAAAAGAGGATGCCGTTGTTGGCGATGATGCCGATCGGGTAGCCCCAGAGGCGGGCAAAGCCGGTGACCAGGGTGCTGCCGTAGAGGGGCTTGAACTCGTCGAAGTCGGAGCCGTCAACTAGGCGGGCAATGATCTCGCGCACATCAAAGGGCTGGCGCGCATCCTTCGGAACTATCCCGTAAAGCTCCTCGGCGGGGTAGAGCGGAGCCACCGGTGTGCGCACATCCGCCGTGACGGTCTTGACGCGGTTGAGGCGGCTCACCGAGGCGCGCGCCAGCTCCAGCGCGTGCTCGTCGTTCTCCGCCAGCTGGTCGGTTACGCCGGAGATGCGGCTGTGCAGTTCAGCGCCGCCCAGGTCCTCCGAACTGACCACCTCGCCGGTGGCGGCCTTCACCAGCGGCGGACCCGCCAGGAAGATCGTTCCCTGCTGCTTCACGATGATGGCTTCGTCCGCCATGGCCGGTACATAGGCGCCGCCGGCGGTGCAGGAGCCCATCACCACCGCGATCTGCGGGATATTGTCCGCCGACATATTGGCCTGGTTGAAGAAAATGTGGCCGAAGTGCAGGTGGTCCGGGAAGACCTCGTCCTGGCGCGGCAGGTTGGCGCCACCGGAATCCACCAGGTAGATGCAGGGCAGGCGGTTTTCCTGGGCGATGGTTTGCGCGCGCAGGTGTTTCTTTACTGTGAGCGGGTAATAGGAGCCCCCCTTCACGGTGGCGTCGTTGGCGGCGATCACGCATTCGATGCCGTTGACGCGACCGATGCCGGCGACGATGCCGGCCGCCGGCACTTCCTCGGCATAGACCTCGTGCGCCGCCAGTGGCGCGAGTTCGAGGAAGGGCGAGCCCGGATCGATCAGGGTATTGATGCGCTCGCGCGCCGTCAGCTTGCCGCGGCCCTTGTGGCGCTCGATGGCCACCGCGCCACCGCCCTCGTGGATGCGATCCAGCAGGGCCTGCAGCTCGGCGGAAAGCGCGCGATGGTGCGCCACGTTTTCCTGGTAGCCCGCATCGTGCGTATTGATGGTCGTCTTGATTACCGCCATGCCAGTCTCCAGGCCTTTACCTTGTTTCGTTGAACAGCTCGCGGCCAATCAACATGCGACGGATTTCGCTGGTACCCGCCCCGATTTCATACAATTTGGCGTCGCGGAGGAGGCGGCCTGTCGGGTAGTCATTGATGTAGCCGTTCCCGCCCAGCACCTGGATGGCTTCCAGCGCGAGCTTCGTGGCGTTCTCGGCGGTATAGAGGATCACCGCGGCGGCGTCCTTGCGCGCGGTCTCGCCGCGGTCGCAGGCCTGGGCCACGTTGTACAGGTAGGCGCGCGAGGCGTTGAGCAGGGTGTACATGTCGGCCACCTTGCCTTGCATCAACTGGAATTCGCCGATGGCCTGTCCGAACTGCTTGCGCTCGTGGATGTAGGGAATGACCACGTCCATGCAGGACTGCATGAGTCCGACCGGGCCGCCGGAGAGCACCACGCGTTCGTAGTCGAGGCCGCTCATCAGCACGCGCACGCCTTCGCCGACCTTGCCCAGCACGTTTTCTTCCGGCACTTCGCAGTCCTGGAACACCAGCTCGCAGGTGTTGGAGCCGCGCATGCCGAGCTTGTCGAGCTTCTGCGCCTGGCTGAAGCCCTTGAAGCCGCGCTCCACGATAAAGGCGGTCATGCCGCGCGGACCGGCGTTGATGTCGGTCTTGGCGTAGATCACGTAGGTGTGGGCATCGGGACCGTTGGTGATCCACATCTTGTTGCCGTTCAGGATGTAGCGGTCGCCCTGCTTGTCGGCGCGCAGCTTCATGCTGACCACGTCGGAGCCCGCGTTGGGCTCGCTCATGGCGAGTGCGCCGATATGTTCACCACTGACCAGCTTTGGCAGGTACTTCGCCTTCTGTTCGGCGTTGCCGTTGCGATGGATCTGGTTCACGCACAGGTTGGAGTGCGCGCCGTAGGACAGGCCCACGGACGCCGATGCACGCGAGATCTCCTCGATGGCGATCACATGCGCCAGGTAGCCCATGTCGCTGCCACCGTATTCCTCGGACACCGTCATGCCGAGCAAGCCCATGTCGCCGAACTTGCGCCACAGGTCCATGGGGAACTCGTTTTCGCGGTCGATGGCCGCGGCGCGGGGGGCGATTTCCTTGCGGGAAAACTGTTCGACGCTGTCACGGAGGGCGTTGATCGTCTCTCCCAGGCCGAAATTCATGCCGGTGTAACTCATGCTTTTGCTTCCTCGGGGCGGGTTTTGGGGGAGGGCGTGCCGGTCAGGGCATCCCGGATTCGGGTTTCGGCGGTATCCAGTTCCTTTTGCATCTGCCGGATGTCCTTCAGCTGTTGCTCGAGGGCCTCGCGGCGCCGGCCGAGCTTGTCCAGCATGAGGGTGAGCTGGGCGCGGTTGCCCTGTTCGGGATCGTAGAGATCGAAGATCTCCTTGCACTCGGCCAGGGAGAAATTGAGGCGCTTGCCGCGCAGGATGAGCATCAGCCGCACGCGATCGCCCGCCGAATAGACGCGGGTCTGGCCACGACGCTCGGGCGAGAGCAGCCCCTCATCCTCATAGAAGCGGATGGTGCGGGTGGTGAGGTCGAATTCCTTTGCCAGATCGGAAATGGAGTAGCTGCGGCTCATGGAGGGGCTGCCGTTGGACTGTGGGCGCATTATGGCTTACCTTTACGTTAACGTAAACGCGTGCCCGCGCCTTTGATTCCGGCCGTGCCCCCCCGTGACGTCGCTGATGCGCTCCCCCCCTTAGGGGGGCATAATCGCCGCTTCACCCCAGCCAGTAACGGGAACCATGTCAGCCAAATCCGGAAAGACCGCCATCCTGATCGGGGCCACCGGCCTGGTCGGCGCCGCCTGCCTTGAGCAGCTCCTGGAGTCGCCTGCCTACCGCCGCGTCATTGTCATCAGCCGCCGCCCCGTTCCCCTCAAGCACCGCAAGCTGGTGCGGGTAGAAACCTCCTTTGACCAGCTGGCTGCCGCCCTGGAGGGGCAGGTGGCGGACGACGCTTTTTGCTGCCTCGGCACCACCATCCGCCAGGCGGGCACCAAGGCTGAGTTCCACAAGGTGGACTACGGCTATGCCCTCGAGTTTGCCGATATCACCCGACGCCAGGGCGCGAGTCATCTGTTGCTGGTTTCGGCTTTGGGCGCCAATGCCCATTCCCCCATCTTCTATAACCGTGTCAAGGGCCTGCTCGAGAAGGAAGTGGCATCCCTTGGCTTTCCGCGCCTCTCGATCTTCCGGCCTTCCCTGTTGCTCGGAACACGCGGCCAGGTCCGGGCGGGCGAGGCTCTCGGCATCCGTTTGTCCGGACTGTTTTCGCCTTTCATGCGCGGCCCCCTGAGCCGTCTGCACCCGGTGCCGGGCGCTGACCTGGGCGCGGCGCTCGTCGCCTGTGCCGAAGCACCGGAGCCGATGGGCGCGCATCGCTACTATTACGATGACATCCTGGCCTGGCTGGCCCGGGCCTGAATCGATCACTCCCTATTCAATTGGCATGACATCAAGGAGCTGATGATGAGCTTTGTGACCTGTGATCTTTGCGATGACCATCCTGACCATGTCCAGGTGTGCGAACCCATGTTCGCCAGCTTCGGCGGGCGCGAGGCCTTCGGCGGCGAGATCGTCACCGTGAAATGCCACGAGGACAATTCGCGCGTGAAGGAGCTGCTGGCCACCCCGGGCCACGGGAAAGTGCTGGTGGTCGACGGTGGCGGTTCGCTGCGTTGCGCGCTGATGGGTGACATGATCGGCGAGAGCGCCGTGCAGAACGGTTGGGAAGGCGTGGTCATCTTTGGCTGCGTGCGTGACGTCGACGCCCTCGGCGCCCTCGACCTCGGCGTGCAGGCCGTGGCCGCCATCCCGCTCAAGAGCGTGCGCAAGGGTGTGGGCGAGACCAATATTCCCGTGACCTTTGGTGGCGTCACCTTCCGTCCGGGCGAGTATGTGTACGCGGACAACAACGGCGTAATTGTGGCGGACAAGAAACTGGTCTGAATGCCGCGCCGATAAAAAAGCCCGCAAAGTGCGGGCTTTTTTGTGGACGCTCTCCTGTCGCCAGCGATGCCTACGGACGGCCCCTGGTGAACGTCAGGGTTTCCCCTGGCACAGTCCTCAGCAGCAGCGTGTCGGCATCCCGCCATTGATAGCTCGCCACTTTTTCCAGCTGTTGCAGGAAGGCTCCCTCGAACTGCATGAGTGGCGCCGGGCCGGCCATGCGCGTGGTGGCCAGCGGGCCCATGAATAGCTGACGTTCCGCCGTGTTGATGCGGGCCATCCCGCGATAATGATTGACCCCGGCGTAGCCGCTGACTTCCATTCCGGTCTCGCCCTCGCGTGGCGGGCTGTCGCGCAGCACGAGACGGATGGTGTCGGGAACCAGGGGCAGTCCACTTGCCTCCTGCAGCGTCCAGTTGCCCGCCAGGGCGGGGGCGCTGGCCTCGGGCAAGGGAGTGGAGGTGGCGCAGGCGGCGAGCGTGAGGGCCAGCGCCAATGGCAGCGTCGTACGGGGAGACATGCGGGCCTCGCTAATTGCTTGTCCGTGAGTAGGTGATTTGTATTGTCTTGATTTTATCCTCCTGGGCCATTCGACAGCCTTCAAAAGCTACAAAACTGATACCCAAGCTCCGGAAAGCAAAAAGCCCGCGTTATGCGGGCTTTCTGTCTTACGCCACCTGCGATCAGGGCAGCAGGTGTTTCACGCCGTCGCGCTCTTCGAGCAGCTCGTTCAGGGTGAAGTCCATGCGCTCGCGGGAGAAGGCGTCCACTTCCAGGCCTTCCACGCGGGTGTACTCACCGTTGGCGCAGGTGACGGGCACGCCGTACATGATGCCTTCGGGGATGCCGTAGGAACCGTCGGAGGGGATGCCCATGGTGACCCACTCGCCGTTGGTGCCCAGCGCCCAGTCGCGCATGTGGTCAATGGCGGCGTTGGCGGCGGAGGCAGCCGAGGACAGGCCGCGGGCCTCGATGATGGCGGCGCCACGCTTGCCGACGGTGGGCAGGAACACGGTCTTGTTCCATTCTTCGTCGTTGATCATGGCCTTCACGCTCTGGCCGTCGATGGTGGCGAAGCGGTAGTCGGCGTACATGGTCGGGGAGTGGTTGCCCCACACCACCATGCCCTTGATGGATGCCACCGGCTTGCCGGTCTTGGCGGCAACCTGGGACAGGGCGCGGTTGTGGTCCAGGCGCAGCATTGCGGTGAAGTTCCTGGCCGGGAGGTCCGGGGCCGACTTCATGGCGATGTAGGCGTTGGTGTTGGCCGGGTTGCCGACCACCAGCACCTTGACGTTGCGGCTGGCGTGGTCGTTCAGGGCCTTGCCCTGCACGGTGAAGATCTCGGCATTGGCGGACAGCAGGTCCTTGCGCTCCATGCCCGGGCCGCGGGGGCGAGCGCCGACCAGCAGGGCGTAGTCGGTGTCCTTGAAGGCCACGGCGGGGTCATCGGTGCCGATCATGTCGGCCAGCAGCGGGAAGGCACAGTCTTCCAGCTCCATCATGACGCCCTTGAGGGCGGCCTGGGCCTTCTCGAACGGCACTTCCAGCATCTGCAGGATGACCGGCTGGTCCTTGCCGAGCATTTCGCCGGAGGCAATGCGGAACAGCAGGCTGTAGCCGATCTGGCCGGCGGCGCCGGTGACGGTAACGCGAACAGGCTTCTTCATGGTGCGTACTCCTGATGGAACGGGCAAGGATCCCGCAAAAAGGCTAGGGGGCGGTGGCTGGAGCGCCATCCCCAGGGCAGCCGGGCAAGGCGGTGCAAAACCGGCGCGAATTGTACACGCCGTAGGACCAAGATGCGATCGCGGCGGGGGCGCGGCAGGGGTAGAATCCCCGCCCTGTCCGGAGGTCTCCCCATGCTGATCCGCAAGCTGTTCGGTTTCGAGAACGCCCATATCGTGCGCAACTGCACGAGCGACCGCTGCCGCCGCTCCATCCACGGCCACAGCTACAAGGTCGAGGTCATCCTCGAGGCCCATGCCCTGGATCACGGCCAGATGGTCTACGACTTCGGCCTCATGAAAGGTCCCATGCGCAGTCTCATCGACAGCTTTGACCACGCCATCTGCTATTGGGACAAGGACGACCCCGCCTATGTCCAGGCTTGCGAGACCTTCAGCGCGCGCTGGATCCGGCTGCCGGTGTCGCCTTCGGCGGAGCAGTTTTCCCGGGTCTTCTACCTGCTCGTCGACGCCGTCCTCCAGAATACCCGGATGCGCAACGGGGAGGCCGACATCACCCTGCAGTCGGTCATCGTCCACGAGACGGCCACCGGCTATGCCCAGTGCTTCCGGGGGGACGTGGAGAACCCTCGCATGGGGCTCCTGAGCCTGGATGCCATCGTGTTCTCCGAACAGGTCCGGCAGGAATGGCCTGATCCGGAGCTCTACGACAAGCTCCGGCGCGGCGAGCCTTTCATCAATCCGGTGGTGGACCGTCAGGTCTTGGAGTAAGGCTTTAACGATCTGTTACGGCTTCCGCACAGTTCTTTGCTTTCATGCGTTTGTCACATCTGGCACGTTCAATGCTCTACATATCCAGATACTGACAGAAAGCGAGAACCCATATGGAAATGCAGGAGTTCAAAGAAGAGTGGTTGGAGGCGGGCGAGTGGCCCCTCCTCGAAGATCTTGATGCGGCGGATGACGCCGAGGAAATGTAAATCCCGCAAGCCCCGAAAAGCCCGCTATACGCGGGCTTTTTAGTGGGTGCCCGACCGGTCTCCCTGAGTGTTCCTGGGTGCCAACCGGACCGGGGTGGGATTGGCCGCCAGTGGCCAGCCACGAGCGTGGGCCCATGGCGCAGCAGGCCCGCTTGCCCCTCTGTCGCGGATGCCTCCCGTTGGCGCCTCCCGGGATGACCCCGCACCACAGTCATGCCAAGTGTGACCGTGCTCCCGGAAGCGCGCAGCGGGGCAGGGCAGGTCTTTGTTTTTGCAGGAGCGGGGGCTAGACTGCGGTCATAACAATTCCAACGACGTACCCGGGAAGGGTACTTTCTGGCAGGCGGACCCCTTCCATGTTTGAAAACAATCTGGCTTCCACCGAGTTGGTCTTCTTCTGGGACGGGGAAGGCATCGACAAGGCCATGGTGTTTTCCGACTTCGAGGCGACCCTGGATGGCTATGTCGGCCTGAACGTCTATGCCGGCCAGGACAAGCACGCCGCCTATGTGCAACTGGACGACGCACTCAAGGTCCGCGGGGTCGTGCTGTTCAATATCGCTTTTGACAAGACCGGCTTCCCTGAACGGAGCTGGAACCTGCCCCTCCGGCACATGGCGGAAATCGCCGGCCGCGGCCCCGACATGGGCGCCGGCCCCATCAACCTGGTCTGCCGGAGCCAGTGCTCCATTTCCTGGCATGCGCCCAAGCTCTGGGATCCGGTGATGCAGGGCCGCAATACCTTTGCCCAGATCGCCGAGCAGGTCACCGTCGCCGCGCCCCGGTTCGGGCTCAAGCCCAAGCGCCGCAGTGCGCCGCCGCCGCCCGCCTATGTGGATGAGGACATTCCGGTCCTGAACGACGACGATGCGCCGGTGCTGACCGAGTCGGCCGCCCCGGCGCCGGCCGCGCCCGCGGCCGCACCCGCCGGCTGGGTCCAGGAGCGCACGCAATTGCTGGAGCGTCTGGCCGAGCAGCAGCTGCATATCAATACCCTCAGCAACGACAAGAACGAGACCGTGGCCCGCCTGGGGCTCCTGCACCAGCAGCAGGTGGACATCCTCGGGGCGCAGAACACCAAGCTGCTCAGCCAGCAACGCGCGGTCAAGGCCCAGGCCGACGCCTTGCGCGAGCAGATCGAGGTCATGCAGCAGCAGATGGCCAGCATGCGCGGGCTGGAGGAGAACCTGGCCACGGAGCGCCGCCTCCACGAGGAGCAGCTGGCGTCCGTCATGCACGCCAAGGTGGGCGAAGAAACCCAGAAGTTCGAAGAGCTGCTGCGCCGGAAAGAGCAGGAGTACCTGACCCGCGAGGCCCGCCTGAAGGCCGAGTACCAGCTGGCCCTGGAGCAGCGCCTTGGTGAGGAAACCGCGCGCTTTGGCGCCCGCATGGATGCCCTGCGCAACGACCTGGTCCGGCGCGAGGAGTCGGTTGCCGATCTCGGCCGCCAGCTGGCCGCGGTGAAATCCGAGCAGGCCCAGCGCGAGGAGGGCGCCGCCGACGAGTTCCTGCGTCGCCTCGAGACCCTGGGCATGAACTTCGTGGTCTTCCATCCGGGAGCCGGGCATGTGTCCGTCACGGTGCCCGAGCTTGCCGGCTATGTCAGCAATCCCATGGCCTTTGTCGCGGCCAAGTGCCTGGTCGGCGAGGAGCAATACCGGGCCTGGCTGGCGCACTATGAAAATCCGCGCTGCACGGCCAGCATTGGCGACAACAAGTGCTGCGAGGCGCGCCTCATCCGCACGGATTCCCCCACCAAGTTCTCCACTGGCCAGTCTGATCGCTGCGCCCGCCACCAGTCGGCGGACACGGCCATCGACAACGTCCTGCGGTTCCGGTAACGGCCATGGCTCATCTCAGTATCAATCGCGACTTGCTGCAAGCCTTCGTGCCGCTGAACTCGTTGTCGTCGGAGCGGCTCGACTACCTGCTCGAAGGGCAGCAGCTCGAAACCCTGCCGGCCGGCACGGAAATCTGTCGTCGCCACGAAAGTGACGGTTACACCATTTACCTGCTCAGTGGTGCGGTCACCCTGGAGGCCGAGGGCGGGGCCTCGCAAACCCTGGATGCGGGTGACCTGGATGCCAGCTATGCGCTGGCCTCGGAGCAGCCCCGTCAGGTAACGGTGCGTGCTCTCACCCCGGTCAACATCCTGCGCTTTGAAAGCAAGCGGCTCGACCGCGTACTGGCCTGGGACCAGTCCACCGAGAACCTGGAGCGCGCTCTGGCCGCCCTGCAGCCGGGCGAGAGCAATGACTGGATCGTTCGCCTGCTGCAGTCTCGCCTGTTTTACCGCCTGCCGCCCGGCAATGTGATGGAGCTGTTCAAGCGTCTCAAACCGGAGCAGGTCGTTGCCGGCCAGCACATCATTCGCCGCGGTGAAGAAGCCGACTGCTGCTACATCATCAAGTCCGGTGTGGTCGAGGTCACCATTCCCGGCGATTCCGGGCCGGTGACGCTGGCCCTTCTCGAAAAGGGCCAGTATTTCGGGGAAGAGGGGCTGCTGATCGAGGGCACCCGCAACGCCGACATCACCATGACCACTGACGGCGTGCTCATGCGCCTGGACAAGGCCGACTTCGATACCCTGCTCAAGTCGCCCTCGCTGGCGCTGGTCGAATTCGCGGCCGCGATGGGCCTGGTCGAGCAGGGTCAGGCGCAGTGGCTGGATGTGCGTCTTGCCGATGAGCAGGAGCGTGGCGTGCTGAAAGGGGCGATTTGCCTGCCCTTGCAGGCGCTGCGCGTGAAATCGCGCCTGCTGCCCAAGGAGCGGCGCTATATCGTCTATTGCGATACCGGCCGGCGCAGTGCCGCGGCTGCTTTCCTGCTGGGCGTCATGGGGTACGATACGCAGATTCTGGAAGGCGGCCTCTGGTCGCTGATGCGTGCCGAGCGCGACAGTTACCTGGTCAAGCCCGGCGAATAGCGCCCTCGCCACCCCTGCAGCCCTGGATGCCATGGAACAATTCCGCAATGTCGGCCTGATGGGCCGGCCCGGCAACACCTCCGTCTCGGACACCCTGGAGTTCCTGCTGCGCTTCCTGGAAAGCCGCGGCGTCAAGGTCATCTTCGACGAGGATACCGCCGCCGTGCTGCCGCACCGCAGCGACCTGCAGGTGGGTACGCCCGGCATGCTGGGCGAGGCCTGCGACCTGATCATCGTGGTCGGGGGCGACGGCTCCATCCTGCACGCGGCCCGCGCGCTGGCGCGCTACAACAAGCCCCTGCTGGGCGTGAACCGCGGTCGCCTCGGCTTTCTGACCGATGTGTCGCCCAGCGACATCGAGCAGAAGGTTGGCGCCGTGCTCGACGGTGACTACGCCATCGAGCAGCGCTTCCTGCTCGACATGGTGGTGAAGTCCGGCGGCACGCCGGTGGGCGAGGGCGTTGCGCTCAATGACGTCGTGCTGTACGCCGGCAAGTCCGTGCACATGATCGAGTTCGAGCTCTACATCGAGGGCCAGTTCGTCTACCGGCAGCGGTCCGACGGCCTTATCATCGCCACTCCCACCGGCTCCACGGCCTATGCGCTGTCCGGTGGCGGGCCCATCATGCACCCGCGGCTCGATGCGATGGTGCTGGTGCCCATGCACCCGCACACGCTGTCCAGTCGGCCCATCGTGGTCGACGGCAACAGCGAGATCAAATTGCTGATGTGCACGGAAGACATCAACCCGATGGTGAGCTGTGACGGGCAGACCGGCCTCAGCCTGCGCGCCGGCGACTGGGTTTATGTCAACAAGCATCCTTTCAAGCTGCGGCTGCTGCATCCGCCGGGCCATGACTTCTATGCGGCTTGCCGCACCAAGCTCGGCTGGAGCAGCCATCTGCCCGCCCAAGGTGAACCATGAGCGACCCCTCTTTCGAACAGCTTCTCGCCACTCTGACGCCGGACCTGGTCGCCGTGTTCCGGCGCTCCATCGAGACCGGCAAATGGCCCGACGGCCGCCGACTGAGCGATGAGCAGCGCGCCACCTGCATGCAGGCGGTGATCGCCTGGGAGCACAGGAACCTGCCCGAAGCCGAGCGCACCGGCTATATTGACAAGGGCGACAAGGAAGGCGAGACCTGCGACGCTCCTCATGACCATGATCATGAGGAGCCGGTGAAGTTCCTGCATTGACTGTCTATCCCTGCAGGCCGGGATTCATCCTTAGCCTGTAGGTCGGGATTCATCCCGACTCAAAAGATACAGCGCATTTCCGCGGGTCGGGATGAGTCCCGACCTACAGGAGACCAGGCGCCGCAGCCAGCTCCGCAGGGGCACCCGAGGGCGTGCCGGGCCTGCCTACCAGCGGAACTTGTCCCAGTTCTCCGGATTGGCCCAGAACCGCGGGTTGAGCCAGTCGGGCACCGCCTTGTAGGTGCGGATGTCGTAGCTCCAGGCCTGCCATTTCATGCCGTCCACTTCGAAGCAGGCCTGCCGGTTCAGGGCCAGGCCCACAAGTGCGGTGTCTTCCATCAGGTTTTCCGGTACAAACACCAGCGTCTGGCGAGCGAGCAGGTCGCGCAGCGCCGCGATGAGCTGGCGCGCCAGCACCTTGTCCATGCCCGGCTCGAGCCGGGCAATGGCGAGATCGGCCCGGCCCTGCTGGCGGGCGGCGGCGAGGGCGGCGCGGGCGGGCAGCTGTACCGGCGCCGGCGCGCCTTCGGGCCAGGGCAGGGCGCCCACCGCCAGCACGTCGGTGGCTCCGGTGGCTTTCAGGGTTTCGGCGATCAGGGGCAGGAAGGGATGCGAAAGCGTCATGGATGCCTGCAGTAGACGATGAGGTGGTGATGCTGGGTACTTTACGAAAAATGCGGACCGAAAAGAACGAGCCCGTGTCCTACTTCCTTCCCCTCGGGGATGTGTCCGTGCCCCTGGCGCCTTTCCTGGGCAAGACCCTGCACCTGCGCTACCAGGGGAATATCTTCTGCACCGCCTGCGGTCGCAAGACGTCCAAGTCGTATAACCAGGGGCACTGCTTCGTCTGCTTCAAGAAGCTTGCCGCCTGCGACATGTGCATCCTCAAGCCCGAAACCTGTCACTTTGCCGCCGGGACCTGCCGCGAGCCGGAGTGGGCCGAAGCCCACTGCAACATCCCGCACATCGTGTATCTGGCCAACTCCTCCGGCCTCAAGGTCGGCATCACCCGGGAAACCCAGGTCCCCATCCGCTGGATGGACCAGGGCGCGACCCAGGCCCTGCCGATCTTCCGCGTGGCCACGCGCTACCAGTCCGGGCTGGTCGAAGTCGCGCTCGCCCAACATATCGCCGACAAGACCAACTGGCAGGCCTTGCTAAAAGGGGAGAGCGCGCCGGTGGATCTTGCGGCCGCGCGCGACGACCTGATGACGCGCTGTGCCGACGAGCTCGCCGCGCTGCAGCAACGCTTCCCGGAGCAGATCCAGGCGCTGCCGGCGGCGCAGGCCGAGTCTTTCCGCTATCCGGTGCTGGAATACCCGCAGAAGATCCGCTCCTTCAACCTGGACCAGGACCCGGATGTCAGCGGCACCCTGCTCGGCATCAAGGGCCAGTACCTGTTGTTTGATACCGGCGTCATCAATATCCGCAAATTCACGGCCTACCAGGTCGAGCTGCTCACGGTGTAATCATGTCCTCCGAATCCGTCAAGCCCACGATCTATCTCAGCGAATACCAGCCCCCGGCGTGGCGTGTGCAGGACGTCACCCTGCTGGTCGATATCCATGAAGGCCATACCGTGGTCGAAGCCACGCTGGCAATGGAGCGCGCGCCCGGCGCCGCCGCTGATGCGCCCTTGCGCCTCTACGGCGTCGACCTCGAGCTCGAGGAAATGTGTATTGATGGCGTGGCGCTGGCGCCCGAGCGCCTGCATCAGGCGGGAGAGGAGCTGATTGTGGCCGGCCCGCTACCGGCCCGCTTCGAGCTTCGTTCGCGCGTGCGCATCCACCCGGAGCGCAACACCGCGCTTGAAGGCCTGTATTGCTCGGGCGGCATGTACTGCACCCAGTGCGAGGCCGAGGGCTTTCGCAAGATCACCTGGTATCCGGATCGCCCGGATGTGATGGCGCGCTTTACCACCACCGTGCGCGCCGACCGTGAGCGCTTTCCCGTGCTGCTGGCCAACGGCAATCTGATTGCCGAGGGCGTGTTGCCCGAAGGCCGCCATTTTGCCACCTGGGAAGACCCGTTTCCCAAGCCCTCCTATCTGTTCGCGATGGTGGCCGGGAAGTTGGCCTGCCAGCGCGACACCTTCACTACCGTGTCAGGGCGCAAGGTCGACTTGCGCATCTACGTCGAAGAGCGCGACATCGAGAAGGTGGACCACGCCATGGATTCGCTCAAGCGCTCCATGCGCTGGGACGAGGAAGTCTATGGCCGGGAATACGATCTCGATATCTACATGATCGTGGCAGTCTCGCATTTCAACATGGGGGCCATGGAAAACAAGGGCCTCAATATCTTCAATACCAGCTGCGTGCTGGCGCATCCGGCCACTACCACCGACGCCGGCTTCCAGCGCGTGGAATCGGTGATTGCCCACGAGTATTTCCATAACTGGAGCGGCAATCGCGTCACCTGCCGCGACTGGTTCCAGCTGAGCCTGAAGGAAGGCTTCACCGTCTTTCGCGACCAGCAATTCTCCGCCGACATGCTGTCGGCCAGCGTGCAGCGCATCGAGGACGTCAACTTCCTGCGCGCCTACCAGTTCGGCGAGGATGCCGGTCCGCTGGCGCATCCGGTGCGTCCGGAGTCCTTTGTCGAGATCAATAATTTCTATACCGCCACGGTCTACGACAAGGGCGCGGAAATCGTGCGCATGCTGCATACCGTGCTGGGCGCCGACAGCTTCCGTCGCGGCACCGACCTGTATTTCAGCCGCAACGACGGCAAGGCGGTGACGGTCGAGGATTTCGTGCAGGCGCTGGCCGAAGCCGGTGGGCGCGACCTTTCCGGTTTCATGCAGTGGTATCGCCAGCCCGGCACGCCGGTGCTGCATGCGCGCGGCGAATTCGTGGCGGAGCGCCAGGAATATCACCTGCACTTGCGCCAGGAGCTGCGTCATGTCGACGGTTTCCCGCTGCCCCGGTCGGTGCCCATGCCGGTGCGGGTGGCGCTGCTGGGCCGCGACGGCCGCGAACAGCCGCTGGCGGACGGGGCAGGGGAGACCGTGCTGGTGCTGGAGCAGGCGCAGCAAACCTTTGTCTTCACCGGCATTCCGGTTGCGCCGGTCCCGTCGCTGCTGCGCAACTTTTCCGCGCCGGTGCGGTTGGAGCAGGAGCTCTCGCAGCAGGACAAGCTGTTCCTGATGCGCCACGACGGCAACGGCTTCAATCGCTGGCTCATGGCCCAGGACCTGCTCTGCGCCGAATTGCTGCGTCTGGCGGCGGATAGCGCGGCAGGACGCCACCTGCTGCCCGATGCCGCCTTGCTGGAGGCGCTGGCCGGCGCCGTGCAGGCACTGGCCGGCAGTGACCCCGCCCTGGCGGCCAAGCTCCTGCAACTGCCGGGCCTGTTGCAGCTTATCGATGCCGCCGAGTCGCCCGATCCGGAGGCCTTGCACATGGGCCGTCACTGCTTCCGGCATGCCCTGGCGCGCAAGCTGGAGGGCTGGCTGCTCGCGACCCTCGAGCGGATCGGCTGCGGGGACTATGAATACGGGGCGCAGCCCATAGCGGAGCGCAGCCTGCGCAATACCGCGCTGGGCTTGCTGGTGGATCTTGAGCCGCGCCATCACATCCTGGCGGTGGCCCAGATCGGCCAGGCCCGTCACATGACCGACGAAGCGGCCGCCCTGGTGGCGCTGGTGCATGCCGATGCCCCGGAAGCCTCAGCCTGCCTGGAGCGATTCTCCGCCCGCTGGGAGCAGGAGGCGCTGGTCATGGACCAGTGGTTCGCCATGCAGGCAAGCGCGCCGCTGCCTGCGGCAGTCCAGCGCGTCAGCCAGCTGCGCGAGCACCCCGACTTTCATCGCGACAATCCCAATCGCGTGCGTGCCCTGGTGGGCCAGTTCGCCAACAACAATCCGCGGGCGTTCCATCGCAAGGACGGCAGCGGCTACCGCTTGTTGCTGGAGGAAGTGGAACGTCTCGATGCCCTGAATCCCCAGATTGCCGCCCGCCTGCTGGGCGCCATGAGCAGCTGGCATCGCTTTGATACCGTCCTCCAGGGGCATGCACGCGCCGAGCTGGCGCGCCTGGCCGGCCGGGAGCTGTCGCCGGATGTCCGCGAGACCCTGGAGCGCCTGCGCGCCGCTGACCGGCAGGATGCCTCCCCGGCCGCCTGAGCAGTTTTTCCTCAGGCGGCCGCCCCGGTCAGGGAGCCGGAGGGGCGAATCAGCCGTCCCGGAGGCATCAGGCGTCTTTAACTTGTCTTTCCAAATCAACCCTTCGGGCCCCTCCTGAGGGAGGGCGCATTTTTGCCAATTTGCTCCCATCCTGCAGCGCTGTTGCGACCCTACTGTTTCATTGTCTGATGGTATCTCCCGCCTCCTTTCTAACGTCCTGCATTCAAAAGAGGAAAGTTGTTGCCTGACCTCTTTTAATGAGCAAGACCTAGAGGTTATTCTCCTTTTCATTCGCACCCGGCAAGGTCCGTGAATGGTCAGTCATGATTTTTGACTGGGCCTGACGGAAGGCCATATGCAGGTTTTTAACGCCTGCAGGCCTCGTGTGCAGTGGTCACGTATTGATGTTCAAGCCAGGACCTGAAGGGCGATAAGCATTCCTGGGTGACGTATTGAGTGGATGGCGGGTCATACCTGTTTTATGGCCAGTGGGCGGCCTGATTCGCATCAGGCCCCCGCAATAAATCAACATCCCCTCAGACCGTCGCCAGATGCCCGCACTTTGCGGAAACCAACAAAAATTTTTACAACTCTCTGCTGGAGAATAAAAACATGAAGAGACGCGAGTTTATCCGTCTTGGGGGCTTCCTCACTGTCTCCGCCGCCGCCATCGGCATGACCGGTTGCGACATCGTTGGCGAGAACGACGATACCTCCGCCAGCGCGCTGGATCCCACGCTGTATCCCACCCCGGTCCGGCCGATGCCTGCGGCCGCCACGGGAGCGAACTGGTACTTCCCGCAGAGCGTTGCCTCTGGCGATCCCAAGAGCGACAGCATCATCCTCTGGACCCGCCTGCTTGATACCGGCGCCGCGTCTGCCACTGCCGCCGCGACCCTGGATGCTGCCATCAGCCTGAAGGTCACGATGGCTGACAACAGCGCCCTGCTGGGCTCAAGCACCGCAATTACGGGTGCGCTGGTGGCCGACGTTACCGTGCCGGCCTACGTCGATTATGACGGCACCATCCGCCACAAGCTGACCGGCCTCGATCCGGATGCCGTTTACTACTACCAGTTCACAGCGGGCACCGTGCTCAGCCGCGTGGGCCGCTTCAAGACGGCTCCCGCCGCGGACGCCACCCGCACTGTGAAGTTCGCCTTCATGAGCTGCCAGGACTGGAGCTCGAATCATTGGGGCGCCTTCAGCCACATCGTGGCGCAGGATGTCGCGACTCCTGCCGACCTGGATTTTGTTGTCCACCTGGGCGACTACATTTACGAGACCGACAATGCCGGCGCTGCCGGGGCCGAAGCCGGTCACGGTGTCATTACCTTCCCGACCGGCGCCGAACTGCCGCCGGAACGTACCACCGGTGCCTTGCTGCCGGCAGATCCTCCCGGCAAGTACGCCACCACGACGGCCGACTACCGCCACCTCTACAAGCTGTATCGCTCGGATGCCCGCATCCAGGCCATGCACGAGCGCTTTCCCTTGGTGGCGGTCTGGGATGACCACGAGTTCTCCGACGACGCATGGTTGAACGTCGAAACTTACACCAACAAGAACAATGCCCAGTTTGAGCGCCGTCGCAGCGCCAACCAGGCCTGGTTCGAATTCATGCCGGCGGACGTGACCTTCCAGGAAACCAATCCGAGCTTCCAGAACATCCAGCTCTACCGTGACCTGAAGTTCGGAACGGTCATGCACCTGGTGATGACGGACGAGCGCCTCTACAAGCAGGATCACCTGATTCCCGAAAACACCCCGAACCCCGGTGCACCGTCCGGGTCTGGCGTGGAGCTGGGTCGTATCAATTCGCGCTACCTGGTGCCGGAAAGCACCCTGAAGCTGGTCGAGGGCCTGAAGAATGCCGCTTCGCCCAACATGACGCTGCTGTCCATCCTGGGCGCCACCCAGCGTGACTGGTGGAAGTCCACGATGCTGAACTCGACCTCCACCTGGAAGGTCTGGGGCAACGAGGTTTCCCTGCTGCGCATGGGGCTCAATGGCAAGAACGCCATTGCCACGTTGATTGCGCTGGGCTCCGTGACCACCCTGGCGACGGGCATCGGCACGGCTGCCGGTTCCTTCGGCGGCAATATGGACATGGCCTCTGCCTTTGTAGGCGCCAAGACGTTTGGCGCGTCAGATGCCAATGCAGGCGCGGGTGCTGGTGCGATTCACGCGGCGCTTGCAAGTGGTCCTACGGCCATGGTCGGGGCTGGCGTAGGGGCAGGCCTTACGGCGACGCAGGCCCAGGTGGCGGTCACCGCCTATCTTGGCTCGTACAGCGCTACCGCCGGCGGCGCATCCGCGCAGGCTGCGACCGGCGCGCAGGCCATTGCCATCGGCTCTTCTGCCAGCGCCGCCTACTTCAGTGCCGGTGATGTCAGCCCGTCCATTCGTAACGACATCCGTACCAATGGCGCGCTTTCTCCTTTCTACACGGCTGCCTTGGGTGGCAGCGCCGCGGCTGTCTCGGGCTTCTTGCGCAAGTTCGTGCTCAATGCCGACCAGTGGGATGGCTACCGCATGGAGCGCGCCAACCTGATGAACCACCTCATCGACAACGGCATCCAGAACGTCGTTGCCGTGACTGGCGATATCCACGCCTTCTTCGCGGGCACCGTTTACAACGAGTATGCCAGTGAAGTCCTGACCACGGATGCCCTGGGCGCGGAAGTGACCGCCTCCACAGGCGGAACCGCCGCCATGGTGGACCTGGTCACCGCGGGCGTGAGCTCCACCTCCTGGTTCACCTACCTCAAGGCGGCGGCCGATGGCCTGGATCCGACCAACTCGCTGATCGGCAAGCTGGTGTATGTGCCCGTCCCGATCGCAGCTCCTGCAAATGCCTTTTACATGGGCAGTCCGGAGGTGGTGGCTTTCAACGCCCACCTGAACATGCTCGATTTCACCATGGGCAAGGTGCTGGCTGGCGCTACATCGGCAGAGCGGGCTACGAATCTCGCGGCGCAGCTCAATCAGCAGATCAAGGCTCGGTTGGGGGCAATCGGCTTCGCTGAGCCTGCCATTGATGGCTCGGCGGCAGCCATCCAGGCTGGCATCGCCGCCAGCCCCACCTTCGCCTCGGCAGTTGGCCTGGCTACGATGCTGTCCTCGCTTGGTTTGGCCACCAATCCCTGGCTCAGCGGCTCAACCGGCCATGTGGACACGGAAGCGCAAGGCTACGCGGTGGTCGAAGCCAGCACCAGCGAACTGAAGTGCTATTTCCACAAGCTGAATCCGATCGTGGGCACGGCGGCACCGTCGGCTTCGCGCGTCCTGATCCCCACCACCACGCAGGCGCTCATTACCGCCGGAACCGCGGCGGTGACGATCAGCACGCTGCCCTGATCCGGGATCGGGCGCTGTCCGCCGCAAGGCGGATGGCGCCAACATTACAGGTGGTTCCGGCCTGGTGAAGGCCGGAACCGAAAGAAGAAGAAATGTCACGGCCGATGCATGCGGAGGTCGGCGTGACGCAGGAACCGGCACTGGCGAATGGCTTTCAGGCCTGTCCCGACACACCGGAAACGGTCGGGCAGGACGCAGTCTTCAGGGGTTGCGCAAGCCTTCGCGCCGGAACCAACACTTTCATCATGATTGGAGCTCCGACATGAAATACAAGAATATTCGGTCCCTTCGCCTGGCCCCCCGTGCGGCCGGCTTTGCCCTGGCCACGGTGCTGCCGCTTGCGGTGAGCACGGCGTCGGCTTTCGAGCTGAACATGGGCGCGGTGACCGGGTCGCTGGACACCACCTTGTCCGTTGGCTCCACCTGGCGCCAGGAAGCCCCGGACCAGGCGCTGTCAGCCGACTACGCCAGCTATAGCGCCGCGGTCGCGGCAAATCGCCGTACCTTCATCAACAAGAATGATGGCGACGCCAACTTCGACAATGACTCCCGTCCGGTCAGCAGCGCGTTCAAGATCACGTCCGACTTCGAGCTCAAGTACGACAACGTGGGCATGTTCACCCGTGCCACGGCCTTCTATGACACCGTGATCATGGACGAGGAGCCCAATCGCGCGAGCCCCAGCCGTTATCCGAATGCGGCGAGCTGCAATGTGCAGACCACGCTCACTCCGACCGATTGCGGCTTCCCGCGTGAAATCGACGAGCATTCCGGCAAGGACATGCGTTTCCTGGACGCCTACGTCTATGGCAACTTCGATGTCGGCTCCTTCCCGCTCAACGTCCGCCTGGGCGAGCAAGTGGTGAACTGGGGCGAAGCCTTCTTCCTGCAGGACGGCATCAACAGCGCCAATCCGGTCTCCCTTTCCAAGCTGCGCCTGCCGGGCGCCGAAGTGAAGGAAGCCCTGCTGCCGCTGCCCATGCTCTACGGCTCGCTCGGCATTGGCGACAACCTGACGGTGGAAGCCTTCTACCAGTTCGACTGGGATTATTCCGAAGCGGACGACGTCGGCACTTTCTACTCCACCGATGATGCCTTCGCCGGCCTTGGCGCCAACAGCATTCTCGTGAGCGCGCTCAATCCGGCCAGCTCGCTGACGCTGGCCCAGCAGGCTGCCACGCTGGGCACCTATAACGGCAATGGCTCGACCTGGCTCACCAACAAGCGCCTTGCTGACAAGGAAGTGGATGCCAAGGACCAGTTCGGCCTGGCTTTCCGCTACAGCATGGAAAACACCGAGTTCGGCCTGTTCTACATGAGCTATGACAGCCACAAGCCGGTGGCACAGGCGGTCACTGGCCAGGCCAATGGTTACCAGGCTGGTAGTGCCAAGACCATTGCCGCGGTGAATGCCTGTACCGCGGCCGGTGGTGCCCTCCAGACGTGTATCCTGACCGCCAACGCCTATAACTATATCGACACCACGAAGTACCAGCTCGTCTACCCGGAAAACATCAACCTCTACGGCCTGTCCTTCAGCACCACGCTGGGCGACCTGTCAGTGGCCGGTGAACTGGCCTACCGTCCGAACGACGTGATCCTGGCCGAGCTCGGTGACAACCTGGTGGCCTACAACACTCTCAATGCTCCCACGGCCGGCAATGGCCTGACGGGCACTGCCGGCGATATCCTGAACGGTGGCCAGGCCTTTGGCGCCAACACTGTTGTGAAGGACTGGGCCGAGCTCGAGACCTACAACATCAACTTCACCGCCGTGAACAACTTCGGCCCGGCCCTGGGCGCCGACAGCGTCCTCGGCATTCTCGAGCTGGGGGGCAACTACATCCCCGAGGGCGAGGACCTGAAGTACGCGTCCACCGCGTCGCTGCTGTACCTCCCCACGAGTGAAGTCCCGGGCGGCGCCGCCAACACGGCCTGCAACGCACCCAAGTACGATCCGAACAGCTGCCTCTCCGAAGGCCCGCTGGATGACTACATGGATCGCTTCTCCTGGGGCTACCGCGCGGTGCTGTCGGCGACTTACAACGACGTCTTCGCGGGTGTCGCACTTAGCCCGGTCCTGCGTTTCGCCCATGACGTGAAGGGCAATTCGCACCGTACCGGCAACTTCCTGGAAGACCGCAAGGCCGCCACGCTGGGTGTCAACGCGCTTTACAACCAGGTGGTCGAAGTGGGTGTGGCTTACAACGCCTTCTGGGGCGCGGAATCCAGCAACCTGCTCCATGACCGCGATAATATGACGGCCACGGTAAAGTACTCGTTCTGATCCTGGCCGCGTGAGTGGGCAGACAGGGGGCGGCGGACAGATCCCGCCGTCCCCCTGCAATCACCATCAATTTCCTGTAGCAGAGGTTTTGAAAATGAATAAAAAGCTGGCATGGTTCGGGGCAGCACTAGCTGTCTCCCTGAGTGCCACCACGGCGCAGGCGGCTGTCTCGGCTGCCGAAGCGGCCAAGCTGGGCTCGTCCCTGACGCCGCTGGGTGGGGAGAAGGCGGGCAACGGCAGTACGATTCCGGCCTGGAACGGCGGCCTTACCAAGCCCCCGGTAGCCAACTACAAGTCCGGGCAACATCGTCCGGATCCGTTCCCGTCTGACAAGGTCGCCTTTACGATCACGGCGCAGAACATGAACAACTACGCGGACAAGCTGGCCGAAGGCCAGAAGGCCCTGTTCCGGGCTTATCCGCAGACCTTCAAGATGAACATCTACCCGAGTCGCCGTACGGCCGCCGTGCCGTCCTGGGTTGACGAAAACACTCGCAAGTGCGCCACTACTGCCAAGGTGAAGGACTGGGGCATCGAGGGCTGCGTGGGGGGCATACCGTTCCCGATCCTTTCCGGCAGCAACGAAGACCAGGCCATGCAGGCCCTGTGGAACCACATCCTGCGTTACCGTGGCCAGTACCTGGTGCGCAAGGCGTCTGCCGTGGCCGTGCAGCGCAACGGTTCCTACACCCTGAATACCGTGCAGCAGGAAATCGACTTCACTTACTACCATCGTGATGTGAAGACTCTCTCCCAGCTGAACAACATCGTGTTCTATTACTTGTCCTTCACGACGGCACCGGCTCGTCTGGCCGGCGGCGCCGTGCTCGTGTGGGAAACGCTGGACCAGCGCAAGGACCAGCGTCAGGCCTGGGGTTATAATGCCGGCCAGCGTCGTGTGCGCCAGGCTCCGAACCTGAACTACGATACTCCGATTGCCCAGGCCGACGGCCTGATCACGGCGGATGACGTTGACATGTACAACGGCGCCCCCGACAAGTATGACTGGAAGCTTATCGGCAAGAAGGAGGTCTACATTCCCTACAACAACTTCAAGGCCCTGCAGGCGAGCCTGAAGTACAAGCAGCTGCTCATGCCGGGTCACCTGAATCCGGATTACCTGCGCTACGAGCTGCACCGTGTGTGGGTGGTGGAAGGGCAACTCAAGCCGGGCGAGCGCCATATCTATTCCAAGCGTCGCTTCTACATCGACGAAGACAGCTGGAACATCACCGTCGCCGACCAGTACGACGGCCGTGGCGATCTCTGGCGCGTCAGCATGGCTTACCTGACCAGCTTCTATGAGGTGCCGCTCGTGTGGACCGGCATGGATACCTACCATGACCTGCAGGCGCGCCGTTACAACGTCGGTGGCCTGGCCAACGAGGAAGACAAGACGCTGGATTTCAGCTTGCCTTCACCGGGCCCGGAATACTTTACACCGGCCGCCCTGCGTCGACGCGGCGTGCGCTGATCCAGCAGACCGCGGAAAAAGCCGGAGCTTCTCCGGCTTTTTTTCGATTGGTGCGGCTTGCTTCTGCACCTGATCAAGTTGAGAACTGAAACGGGACTACACATGAAAAAGCCTCTTCAATTCCTGGGCGCACTGGCGCTCTGGATCAGCCTGGCCTCCACGGCCGCGGTGGCGGAAACGGCCAGGACCGCCCTGGACCGGCCTGCCACGCTGTCCGCGAAGGCCAGCCGTTCACTCCTGCTCGATGTGGCGCAGGCCGGCAAGCGTATTGTCGCTGTCGGCGAGCGTGGCCATATCGTCTACTCGGACGATAACGGAAAGAACTGGAAGCAGGCGAAGGTGCCCGTTTCGGTTCTGCTGACCGGCGTCTATTTCGCCACCGACAAGGCGGGGTGGGCGGTCGGCCATGAGGGCGTGATCCTGAGCTCGACGGATGCCGGAGCGACCTGGAAGCTGCAGCATTCGGGCCGCGCCCCGGCTGCGGAAGGAAAGGAAGGCGCACCCTTGCTGGATGTGTGGTTCGCCGATGCACAGAACGGTTATGCCGTCGGCGCCTATGGCTATTTCCTGCGCACGGCCGACGGTGGCAATACCTGGACTGATAATGCTGCCGTCTTCGAAAACCTCGACGGTCTTCATCTCAACAGCATTGCCGGCGTGCCTGCCAGTTCCACGGTGTTCATCGCCGGCGAACAGGGCAAGCTCTTCCGTTCAGCGGACAGCGGCGCCACCTGGGCCGCGGTTCCGTCGCCCTTCGATGGCTCCCTGTTCGGGGTGTCGGCCATCGCGCCGGACCTGGTGCTGATTTCCGGCTTGCAAGGACGGATTTTCGCCTCTTCCGATGAAGGCGGGCAGTGGCGTCAGGTGCAGTCTGGGGTGAGCTCCGGCATCAATTCGGCCGTACGCCTCGTCGATGGTCGTGTCTTCGTGGTGGGCAATGCCGGGGTGGTGCTGGTGGCTGGGGATAGCCGGCTGGACCTCGTGTCGCATGTGCAGGGGGATCGTCGGTCGATTACGGCCGCGTTGCCGCTGTCACCCTCGGAGTTGTTGGTGGTGGGTGAGGGCGGTGCCAAGATCCTGCAGGCAGACAGCAAGTAAAAGGGGCGAAAGCAGAACGACATGAATATCGAAAAATTCGAAGACATCATTTTTGGCAAGCGCAAGATCATCATCGGCGTTTTCCTTGCCATCACTATGCTGATGCTGTGGGCCGCCTCCGGCCTGCGGCCCGACGCCAGCCTGGAAAAGATGGTGCCGCTGCAGCACCCCTATATCCAGAACATGTTCAAGCACAAGGATGAACTCAGTCTCGGCAACGACATCAAGGTCGCGGTGGCGGTGAAGAATGGCGACATCTTCGATCCCGTCTATCTCGAGACCGTGAAACTGCTCACCGATGACGTGTTCTATCTGTCGGACATGCCGACTCCTGAGGAAGCCGAACAGCACCAGATTGTCGAGCGTTCCAAGCTGAAGTCGCTCTGGACGCCGAACGTGCGCTGGAGCGAAGTCACTAAAGACGGATTCCAGGGCGGGGAAGTCACGCAGGGCTACGAAGGCAGCCTCGAGACCATGGATGCCCTGCGCAGCAATATCCTGCGCTCGGGCCAGGTGGGCCGGCTGGTGGCGGATGATTTCAAGTCCACCATCGTCCAGATTCCCCTCATTGACGGCGAGAAGATCGACTATCGCCAGCTTTCGGCCAACCTGGAGGCGTTGCGGCAGAAATACGAGAAGCAGAACCCGAATGTGGAAATCCACATCGTCGGCTTCGCCAAGAAGGTGGGTGACCTGATCGAGGGTGCCTCCAAGATCGTCTTCTTCTTCCTGATCGCCGCCCTTATCACGCTGGTGCTGCTGGTATGGGATTTCCGTGATGTCCGCGCGTCCCTCATTATCCTCGGCTGCTCATTGGCGGCGGTGATCTGGCAGCTCGGACTTGCCCGAATCCTGGGTTTCGGCATCGATCCCTATTCGATGCTGGTGCCTTTTGTGGTGTTTGCCATCGCCATCAGTCACTCCGTTCAGATCGTCAATGCCGTCTTTGGCGAGGTGGCCAAGGGCGCGGCGCCCGAGGCGGCGGCGCGGCAGGCCCTGAGCTCGCTGTTCAAGCCGGGCGTGCTGGCGCTCACCACCGACATCATCGGCTTCCTGACCCTGCTGATCATCGATATTGACGTGATCCGCGCCCTGGCCATCGCTGCCAGCGTCGGGACCTTCATGATCGCGTTCACGAACTTCCTGATGCTGCCGCTGCTGTTCGCAAATTTCCGGGTGAGTCCCGCCGCCATGCGCAAGCTGCAGCGGCGCAGCGAGAAAAAATCTGCCATCTGGCACCTGCTTTCCAAGAAGACCGAGCGCGGCCCCGCCACGGTGGTGGTGGCTCTGGGCGCCATGCTGCTGGTCGGCGGTTTCGTGATCTCGCAGAATGTGAAGATCGGCGACCTGGATCGCGGCGCGCCCGAGCTGCGTCCGGACTCGCGCTACAACCAGGATGATCTCTTTATTACGTCGAATTATTCCATCAGCGCAGACGTACTCGTGGTGATGGTGGAGACGTCGCCGCAGATGTGCTCGAACTATGGGGTACTGGACTCCGTCGACCGCCTGCAGTGGACCCTGGAAAACGTGCCGGGCGTGCAATCGGCACAGTCGCTGGTAACGGCCGTGAAGCGTATCCAGTCGGGCTTCAATGAAGGCAACCTCAAGTGGTCCGCGCTTGTGAACGACGATGCCGTCCTGAACGAGTCCAGCAAGAACGTGCCCGACCTGTTTAACAGCGAGTGCAGCCTCGTGCCGGTGTTCGTCTTCCTGGATGACCACAAGGCCGAGACCCTGCAGCGCGTCACCGGAGCGGTCGAGGACTTCGCCAAGGCCAATAACACGGCCGACGTGAAGTTCCAGCTGGCCTCCGGCAATGCCGGCATCGAGGCCGCTACCAACGAGGTCATTGCCGGCGAGAAGACGCCGATGCTGCTGCTGGTCTACGGTGTCGTGATCGTGCTCTGCTTCCTGGCCTTCCGCTCGTGGCGTGCCGTGGTTTGCGTGATCTTGCCGCTGGTCGTGACCTCGGTGCTTTGCGAGGCGCTGATGGCCAAGCTCGGTATCGGCATCAAGGTCGCCACCATGCCGGTGATCGCGCTCGGCGTCGGGATCGGCGTCGACTACGGCCTCTATATCTTCGCCAAGCTGGAGGAGTACCTGCGGGCTGGCAAGTCGCTCACCGACGCCTATCTCGAGACTCTGGCCAGCACCGGCAAGGCGGTACTTTTCACAGGCCTTGCGCTCGCCATCGGTGTCTTCACCTGGGTGTTTTCGCCGATCAAGTTCCAGGCCGACATGGGCCTGTTGCTCACCGTGATGTTCCTCTGGAACATGCTGGGGGCGCTGATCATGATCCCGGCCCTGGCCTACTTCGTGGTGAAGCCGGAGCACTACCGGAAGTAAGGTTCGCCAGCCGTGAGTAAGAAGGCCCCCTCTCGAGGGGGCTTTTTTTTGCCCCGGGCCCGGCCCTGAGGGGAGGCGCCGGTCGGTCAATTGATGCGGATGCCTGCCAATTGCCGGCCTTGTCCCTATAATGCGCGCCATCATGAAAGGGGACGTCCCATGCTGTATTCCCTGGCTCGCCAGCTTCTGTTCCGCCTCGATCCCGAGACCGCCCATCATTTGTCCCTGCAGGGCATCAGCCTGGTCGAGCGCCTGGGCTTCCTGGCCCTGCTGCCGCCGGTTCCTGAAAACCCGGTCGAGGTCATGGGGCTGCGCTTTCCCAATCCGGTCGGCCTGGCCGCCGGCCTCGACAAGAACGGCGACCATATCGACGGCCTCGCCGCGCTCGGATTCGGCTTTATCGAGATCGGGACCGTGACCCCGCGGCCGCAGCCGGGCAATCCCAGGCCGCGCCTGTTCCGCCTGCCCGAAGCCCGCGCCATCATCAACCGCATGGGTTTCAACAACCTGGGGGTGGATCATCTGGTCCGGCAGGTGGAGCGTTGCCGCTACCAGGGCGTGCTCGGCATCAATATCGGCAAGAACTTCGATACGCCGCTTGAGAAAGCCGCCGACGACTACCTGGCCTGCCTGGACAAGGTCTATGCCCATGCCAGCTATGTCACGGTGAACATCTCCTCGCCCAACACCAAGGGCCTGCGCAACCTGCAGTCCGGAGACGCCCTGGCGGCGCTGCTGGAGCCGCTCAAGAACCGCCAGGTCCAGCTCGCCAGCCAGCATGGCCGCCATGTGCCCCTGGCCGTGAAGATCGCCCCCGACCTCGAGCCGGCGGATGTGGAGGTGCTGGCGGCCCAGCTCCTGCGCTTCGAGATCGAGGCGGTGATCGCCACTAATACGACCCTGGGCCGCGCCGGCGTGGAGCAGCTTCCGCATGGTCAGGAGGCGGGCGGACTCAGCGGTGCCCCGGTGCGTGCGGCCTCCACGCGGGTGCTGCGCGAGCTTACGGCGGCCCTGGACGGCAAGCTGGCGGTGATTGGGGTCGGTGGCATAGGCGATGGCGAAGCGGCGGCGGAAAAGATCCGGGCCGGCGCCGACCTGGTGCAGGTTTATACGGGCTTTATCTACGAGGGACCGCGCCTGGTCCGGGATGCTGCGACGGCGATTGCCGCACTGGGTGCCTGCCGGAAATGAGCGCCGCCCCGGAGGGCGGCGACGGTGCCTTTTGCGAAAGAGGGGATGGCATCAACCCGGGGTGGAGAGAGCAACTTGCGGAGTGAACCCGGTCAGATGCGGAGGCCGGCGGTTGCAGTGAGCGCGGCGACGCCAAAGAGGCCTTCACGTTCGTTGCTGCGGCCCTCGCGCCAGCCTGCCATCCAGTGTTGTCGCAGGTTGATGTCCTGGTAAGGGCAGCTGTCCTGGGAGCGGCCGGTCTGGCCGGCGCTAAAGCCTCGGGCGTAGAGAAGTTCGCTGCGTTCCCTTTTCTGTCTTTTCATCAGCCACCTCGGTGAGTGCAAGGTCGGGAGTCGTCCAGCTCGAGCGGGACAGGACGGCTTCGGATGCCGCAGAGCCATACTGCGGTCTACTGATTGAAGCCTTGCCACTTCCGGGCTGTCGATGAATTAATTGGCATAAGCCCGGAAATCATTAGGCAGTCGGGCGATTAACTCTTTTAATTGGCCTTCTGGGCAGCCTGGGCCAAGCAACTGAAAAAGCGGGAATTATGACGTTTGAACTGGTGGTGACCTGTGCCGATGGCCTCGAGCCGACCCTGCAGCAGGAACTGGCGGCCATGGGACTTGCCGACATACGGCGGGAACGCGGCACGCTGCGCGTCGACGCCTCCCTGGAGCAGGCCTATCGCATCTGCCTGTGGTCGCGCGTGGCATCGCGCGTCCTGCTGCCGCTGTTCTCGGTGGAGGGGGATACCCCGGAGGCGCTGTACTTCGAGGCGGTCCGTTTCACCTGGGGCAATCTCCTGTCGCCCACGGGCACCATTGCTGTCCACGCCACCGCGGCCCGCGGCATCAAGACCCATACCCAGTACCTGGCGCTGAAGCTCAAGGACGCCATCGTCGACCATTGCCGCGAGCACTTCGGGGTTCGTCCTGACGTCGATGCCGTGGCGCCCGATGTGCCCCTGCACGTGCACGCCATGCCCGGCGGCTTTGCAGTCAGCCTCGACCTGGCCGGCGACAGCCTGCACAAGCGCGGTTATCGCATCGCCATGACCGAAGCGCCGCTCAAGGAGAGCCTGGCGGCCGCCCTGCTGCTGCAGGCCGGCTGGCCTTCGGCGGAATTCGGAGCGCTGGTCGATCCCATGTGCGGTTCCGGCAGCTTCCTGATCGAGGCGGCATGGATGGCGGCGGATATCGCGCCCGGCCTGCAGCGCGACTATTACGGCTTCCTCGGCTGGAAAAAACATGATCCCGCGCTCTGGGAGCGGCTCCTGGAAGAGGCCCGGCAGCGCCGCGAGGCCGGCCTCAAGCGCCCGTTGCCGAAAATCCTGGGCTTCGATGCCGAGTACGAGGCGCTCACCGCCACCCGCAAGAACGCGCAGCGGGCCGGTGTCACGGCGCTGCTCGAGCTGGGACAGCGCGAGCTGCATGCGCTGCGCCGGCCGGCTGGTGTGGCAGGGAAGGGCCTGCTCATCACCAATCCCCCCTATGGCGAACGCCTGGGCGAAAAGAACACCACGCGCGAGCTGTACCGGGCACTGGGCCGGCTTTCCGCGCAGCATCTGTCCGGCTGGCAGGCCTGTGTGCTGGGCGCGGACGTGCAGCATGTCGATGCCCTCGGCTTTGCGCATCGCGCCACCGAGCGCTTGCATAACGGCGCGCTTACGATCTATGCGCGCCATGGCGACATTCCCGCCGGGCCGTCTGCCGAGGTCATCCGCTTCACCGAGGCGCCGGGTGAAATTCCCGAGGATGCCCAGGCCTTTGCCAACCGCCTGCGCAAGAACCTGAAGGTGGCGCAGAAGCAGGCGATTGCCGAGCAGGTGCATTGCTATCGCGTCTATGACGCCGACATGCCCGAGTTCAATCTCGCTGTCGATGTCTATGAGCACCAGTTGCATGTGCAGGAATACGCGCCGCCCAAGACGGTCGATCCGGAAAAGGCCGAGGCGCGCTTCCGCCTCGCGCTGGTCGCCATCCGGCACGTCTTCGGCTTGCGTCGCGAAAATGTCTTTATCAAGGTGCGCTCGCGTCAGAAGGGCAAGCAGCAGTATGAGAAGCAGGGCAGCGTGGGGCGCTTTTTTGAAGTGCGCGACGGTAATGCCTGGGTGCTGGTGAACCTGACCGACTATCTCGACACCGGACTGTTCCTGGATCACCGCCCCTTGCGCCAGCGCCTGGCGCGCGAGGCCAAGGGCAAGCACTTCCTGAACCTGTTCGCCTATACCGGCGTTGCCAGCCTGCATGCGGCCCTGGGTGATGCGGCTTCGACCACCACGGTCGATCTCTCGCCCACCTATCTCAACTGGGCGCAGCGCAACTTTGCGCTCAACGGCCTGGCCGAGGGACGCCATCATTTTGAACAGGCGGACTGCATGCGCTGGCTCAAGGACAGCGAGCTCGAATTCGACCTGGTCTTTATCGATCCGCCGACCTTTTCGAATTCCAAGCGCACGCCGGATGTGTTCGATGTCCAGCACGACCATGTCGAGCTGATCTGGCTGGCGATGCGCGCCCTGCGCGCCGGCGGCACGCTGTATTTCTCGAATAATTTCCGCAAGTTCAAGCTGGATATGGAGGCGCTGTCGGAGTTCGCCATCGAGGATATCTCGGCCGAGACCATCGGCTTTGACTTCGAGCGCAACCCCAATATCCACCGTTGCTGGAAGATCACGCACCGGAGCTGATGGCGATGCTGATCCTTTATGGCACGGCCGGCTGCCATCTGTGTGAAGACGCCGAGGCGCTGTTGCGCCAAGCTGTCGCCGCGCGCGCCATCGAATGGCGCTATGTGGATATCGCACTGGATGACGCGCTGGTGGCGCGCTACGGCATCCGCATTCCGGTGCTGTTGACGGCGGGTGGCCAGGAGTTGGGCTGGCCGTTTTCCCTGCTGGATATCCTGCGGCTCGCCTGAACCCCCGCCGTATTTCTCTGCACTTGTTTCCAGACGTCCTGCAGGTCGGGCTTCTGACCAAATGAGGCCCGACTTACCTTAATCGAAGCGGAACAGCCGCCGGGCATTGGCCGTGGTGATGGCTGCCAGCGCCTCTACCTCCTCGCCGCGCAGGCGCGCCACAGTGGCGGCGATATGAGTCAGGAAGGCCGGCTCATTGCGCCGGTCTTTGGGCTTCTGCGGCAGGTCGCGCGGCAGCAGCCAGGGACTGTCTGTTTCCAGCAGCAGCCGGTCCGCCGGAATCTCCTTCACCAGCGCCGCCAGTTCCTGGCCGCGACGTTCGTCGCAGACCCATCCCGTGATCCCGATATGCAGCCCCAGGTCGAGGTAGCTGAACAGCGCCTCGCGAGTGCCGGTGAAGCAATGCAGCACGCCGCCGGACCAGCTGTCGCGGGTGGCGCGCAGGATTGCCAGCTGGCGGACGCTGGCGTCGCGCTCGTGCAGGAAAAGCGGCAGCCCGGTCTCGCCGGCCAGGCTGATCTGCCAGAGGAAGGCACGCTCCTGGGCCTCGGCCGGGGAGAACATGCGGTTGAAGTCGAGGCCGGTCTCGCCCAAGGCAACCACGCCAGGCTCGCGGAGGAGGGCGCGCAAGGTCACGAGGCCGGCTTCGTCCAGCTGCGAAGCCTCATGCGGATGCACGCCGACCGTGGCCAGGCAATGCGGAGCATGGAGCCGGGACAGTCGGACTACCTGGGCGCTCTCCGCCAAGTTGGTGCCGGTGAGGACCAGGCGGGTGACGCCCGCCTCCAGGGCACGGGCGATGACCTCCCCGCGGTCGCGGTCATAGCGGTCAGAACTGAGATTCAAGCCGATATCGACGAGCATGAATGGATCTCGAAGGGCGCTGGGCGTGCGGAGCGCGGGGAGGGGCTTTCCAAGGCGGGAAGGGTGCCGCAAAGGCGGCGCAACCGCCAGCCAGGCTGACCTGCGACCGCATGGAGGCCCGTTTTGGGGACAGCCGACCCCTGAGCCGGAAGGGCCGGAGCAAGGGCTGGTGGCGGGGCACCTTTCCCTCTGGAGGTCATGGGAGGCATTCAGTCAGGGTCGATACAAGCAATTCCTGATCTGGGGCAGGTGGATTGTCAACAATATTGCCGGCGTCATCGTTGACAGCCCAAAGTATGAGGGTTATTTTCCCGTACCTCTCCAGATTGTCGACAATCTGTCATGGCCTCAGCCGATCTTTCTAATGTCTCCCTCCCGGATGCCGACATGGCGCCCGAGGCGCTGACATTGGCTGACCGGGTCTTCCAGGAGATCCAGAGCGCCATCGTCAGGGGGGAGCTAAAGCCGGGCGCCAAGATGTCCGAGGCCGAGCTGGCCGCTCGCTACGGCGTCTCCCGCGGGCCGTTGCGCGAGGCCCTGCGCCGCCTGGAAGGACGCAAGCTGCTGACCCGCATTCCCCATGTGGGTGTGCGCGTGGTGTCCCTGTCCTTTCCCGAGCTAATCCATATCTACCAGGTGCGTGAAGCCCTGGAGGGTCTGGCGGCGCGCCTGGCCGCCGAGCACATGAGCCGTGAGGAAGTGCAGGGTCTGAAGGCCCTGCTGGCCGAGCACGAGAAGCAGGCCGAGCTGCAGCAGGGTCGCGCCTACTACCAGGAAGAGGGCGACTTCGACTTTCACTATCGCATCGTGCAGGGCAGCCGCAACGAGGTCCTGAGCCAGATGCTCTGCGGCGAGCTTTACCATCGCGTCCGCCTCTACCGCTACCAGTTTTCCGTGACCGAGGGCCGCCCGCACAAGGCCTTCGGCGAGCACCACCGCATCATCGAGGCCATCGAGGCCCGTGACGGCGAAATGGCCGAGATCCTGATGCGCCGCCACATCGGCTCGGCGCGCAAGAACATCGAAGCGCATTTTCGCGACCATATCGCCCAGGCTCCGGACGCATCCGCCCACGAGGCGGCTGCGGCGCGAGGCAAGGGCAGGGGTGACCGCCCCGCCATCCAACGAGGAGAAGACAATGAGTGACAAGCTGACCGCCGGCGCCCGTTTCCGCAAGGCGATTGCCGAAGAGAAGCCCTTGCAGGTGATGGGCACCGTCAATGCCTATGCGGCCATGATGGCCACCCAGGTGGGCTACCGCGCCATCTACCTGTCCGGCGCCGGCGTGGCCAACTACTCCTACGGCCTGCCCGACCTCGGCATCACCTCGCTGGACGACGTGCTCATCGACGTGCGCCGCATCACCGCCGCCGTCGACACCCCTCTGCTGGTGGACATTGACACCGGCTGGGGCGGCGCCTTCAACATCGGCCGCACCATTAAAGAAATGACCAAGGCCGGCGCCGCCGCCGTGCACATCGAGGACCAGGTTGCGCAGAAGCGCTGCGGCCACCGTCCCAACAAGGAAATCGTCGCCGTCGACGAGATGGTCGACCGCGTCAAGGCCGCCGTCGATGCCAAGACCGACGCCAGCTTCGTGGTCATGGCCCGCACCGATTCGCTGCAGAAGGAAGGCCTCAACGGCGTCATCGACCGCATCAGCGCCTATGTCGAAGCCGGTGCCGACGCCATCTTCGCCGAGGCCATGACCGACATCACCATGTACCGCAAGGTCTGTGATGCCGTGAAGGTGCCGGTGCTGGCCAACATCACCGAGTTCGGCGACACCCCTTACTACACGACGACGGAGCTGGGTGAGCAGGGCATCGCGATGGTGCTGTACCCACTGTCCGCGACCCGCGCCATGCAGAAAGCCGCCCTGGCCGTGTATGAGGCCGTGCGCCGCGACGGCACCCAGGTCAACGTGCTGGACAGCATGCAGAAGCGCAAGGAGCTCTACGAGTTCCTGAACTACCACAGTTACGAAGACAAGATCGACAAGCTCTTCGCCAGCAAGAAATAACGCCGTAATTGTAGGTCGGGCTTCAGCCCGACGCGGCCGCCGTAGTCGGGCTGAAGCCCGGCCTACAGGCTGCCGGAATTTGAATTGATTGCCCCAGGAGTATGACCATGTCCGACACCACCGTTCCCGGCTTCAAGCCCAAGAAGTCCGTTGCCCTGTCCGGCACCGCCGCCGGCAACACTGCCCTGTGCACCGTCGGCCGCACCGGCAATGACCTCGCCTACCGCGGCTATGACATCCTGGATGTGGCCACCACCTGCGAGTTCGAGGAAATCGCCCACCTGCTGGTGCACGGCAAGCTGCCCAACGCCGCCGAACTCGCCGCCTACAAGGCCAAGCTGAAGGCGCTGCGCGGCCTGCCTGCCGCCCTCATGACCGCCCTCGAGCAGCTGCCGCCGTCGGCCCACCCCATGGACGTGATGCGCACCGGCGTGTCCGTGCTGGGTTGCCTCTCGCCCGAGAAGGATGACCACAACCACCCGGGCGCGCGCGATATCGCCGACAAGCTGATGGCCTCGCTGGGTTCCATGCTGCTGTACTGGTACCACTACAGCCACAACGGCAAGTGCATCGACGTCGAGACCGACGACGACTCCATCGGCGGCCACTTCCTGCACCTGCTGCACGGCGAGGCGCCGCGCGAGTCCTGGGTGCGCGCCATGCACACCTCGCTCATCCTCTACGCCGAGCACGAGTTCAACGCCTCCACCTTCACCTCGCGCGTGATCGCCGGCACCGGCTCCGACATGCACTCGGCCATTGCCGGCGGCATCGGCGCCCTGCGCGGCCCCAAGCACGGCGGCGCCAATGAAGTGGCTTTCGAGATCCAGAAGCGCTACGACAATCCGGACGAGGCGGAAGCCGACATCCGCGAGCGCGTGGGCCGCAAGGAAGTCATCATCGGCTTTGGCCACCCCGTGTACACCGTTAGCGATCCCCGCAACGTGGTGATCAAGAAGGTCGCGCATGACCTCTCGAAGGAGCAGGGCAACACCAAGATGTACGACATCGCCGAGCGCCTTGAGAGCACGATGTGGGAAATCAAGAAGATGTTCCCCAACCTGGACTGGTTCAGCGCCGTCAGTTACCACATGATGGGCGTGCCCACCGCCATGTTCACGCCGCTGTTCGTGATCGCGCGTACCTCCGGCTGGTCCTCGCACGTCATCGAGCAGCGCATCGACGGCAAGATCATCCGCCCGAGCGCGAACTACACCGGTCCGGAAGACCAGAAGTTCGTTCCCCTCAAGGACCGCAAGTAATTTGCCATTGGCTGGCCAGCTGTAGGTCGGGCTTCAGCCCGACTGCGGCGGCCGCGTCCCACGGGACTTCCTTCGGTCGTCGGGCTGAAGCCCGACCTGCAAGACCCGCCATAACCGAATTCGAGAAGCTGAAATGAATACGCAATTCCGCAAGAACCTGCCCGGCACCGCGCTCGACTACTTCGACGCCCGCGCCGCGGTGGAAGCCCTGAAGCCGGGCGCCTGGGCCGGCCTGCCGTACACCGCCCGCGTGCATGCCGAGAACATCGTGCGCAAGGCCGACCCAGCCATCATCAACGACTGCCTGCTGCAGCTCATCGAGCGCAAGCGCGAACGCGACTTCCCCTGGTTCCCGGCGCGCGTGGTCTGCCACGACATCCTGGGCCAGACGGCTCTCGTGGACCTCGCCGGCCTGCGCGACGCCATCGCCGACCAGGGCGGCGACCCCGCCAAGGTCAACCCGGTGGTGCCGGTGCAGCTCATCGTCGACCACTCGCTGGCCGTGGAATGCGGCGGCTTCGATCCCGACGCCTTCCAGAAGAACCGCGACATCGAAGACCGCCGCAACGAAGACCGTTTCCACTTCATCAACTGGACCAAGACCGCCTTCGACAATGTCGACGTGATCCCGGCCGGCAACGGCATCATGCACCAGATCAACCTGGAGAAGATGTCGCCGGTCATCCAGAGCCAGCAGGGCGTCGCCTTCCCCGACACCTGCGTCGGCACCGACTCGCACACTCCGCACGTGGATGCGCTCGGCGTGATCGCGGTGGGCGTCGGTGGCCTGGAAGCCGAGAACGTCATGCTCGGCCGCGCGTCGTGGATGCGCACCCCCGACATGGTCGGCGTCGAGTTGTCCGGCAAGCGTCAGCCCGGCATCACCGCCACCGACATCGTGCTCGCCCTGACCGAATTCCTGCGCAAGGAAAAGGTGGTCGGCGCTTATCTGGAATTCTACGGCGAGGGCGTGCCCGGCCTGACTATCGGCGACCGTGCCACCATTTCCAACATGGCCCCGGAATACGGCGCCACCGCCGCCATGTTCTCCATCGACGAACAGACGCTGACCTATCTGCGCCTGACCGGTCGCAGCGATGCGCAGGTTGCTCTGGTCGAGACCTATGCCAGGGAAGCCGGCTTCTGGTCGGATACGTTGGCCAAGGCCGAGTACGAGCGCGTGTTGCGCTTTGATCTCTCGAGCGTGGTGCGCAACATGGCCGGCCCGTCCAACCCGCACAAGCGCCTGCCGGTGTCGGACCTGGCCGCGCGCGGCATCGCCGGCAACCTGGCCGCTGCGCGCGCCCAGGAAGCGGAAGGCCTGATGCCGGATGGCGCGGTCATCATCGCCGCCATCACCAGCTGCACCAACACCTCCAACCCGCGCAACGTGATCGCGGCCGGCCTGATTGCGCGCAATGCCCGCCGTCTTGGCCTGGTGCGCAAGCCCTGGGTGAAGTCGTCGCTGGCACCGGGCTCCAAGGTGGTTGAGCTCTACCTGAAGGAAGCGGGCCTGCTGGACGACCTGGAAGCGCTGGGCTTCGGCATCGTGGCCTTCGCCTGCACCACCTGCAACGGCATGTCCGGTGCGCTCGACCCGAAGATCCAGCAGGAAATCATCGACCGCGACCTGTACGCGACCGCTGTGCTCTCCGGCAACCGCAACTTCGACGGTCGTATCCACCCCTATGCCAAGCAGGCCTTCCTGGCCTCGCCGCCGCTGGTGGTGGCCTACGCCATCGCCGGCACCATCCGCTTTGATATCGAGCAGGACGTGCTGGCCGTGGTCGATGGCAAGGAAGTCCGCCTCAAGGACATCTGGCCCTCGGATGACGAGATCGACGCCATCGTGGCGAAGAGCGTGAAGCCGTCGCAGTTCAACCAGATCTACATTCCGATGTTCGAGAAGCAGGATGCCGAGAAGGCCGTGTCGCCGCTGTACGACTGGCGCGAGATGAGCACCTACATCCGCCGCCCGCCGTACTGGGAAGGCGCCCTGGCCGGCGAGCGCACGCTCAAGGGCATGCGCCCGCTCGCGCTGCTGCCGGACAACATCACCACCGATCATCTGTCGCCGTCCAACGCGATCCAGATGAACTCGGCGGCGGGCGAATACCTGCACAAGATGGGCGTGCCGGAAGAGGACTTCAATTCCTACGCCACCCATCGCGGCGATCACCTGACCACGCAGCGCGCGACCTTCGCCAACAAGGAGCTGGTCAACGAGATGGCCGTGGTCGATGGCCAGGTCAAGAAGGGTTCGCTGGCGCGCGTGGAGCCGGAAGGCAAGGTCATGCGCATGTGGGAAGCCATCGAAACCTATATGGGGCGCAAGCAGCCGCTGATCATCATTGCCGGCGCTGACTACGGCCAGGGTTCGTCGCGCGACTGGGCGGCCAAGGGCGTGCGCCTGGCAGGCGTGGAAGCCATCGTGGCCGAAGGCTTCGAGCGCATCCACCGCACCAACCTGATCGGCATGGGCGTGCTGCCGCTGGAGTTCAAGGCCGGCGCCAACCGCCTGACCCTGGGCCTCGACGGCACCGAAACCTATGACGTTGAAGGCAAGCTCACGCCGCGCGCGGATCTGACCCTGGTCATCCACCGCAAGAGCGGCGAGTCCGTGAAGGTGCCGGTGACCTGTCGCCTGGACTCCGACGAGGAAGTGTCCGTGTACGAGGCCGGCGGCGTCCTGCAGCGCTTCGCCAAGGACTTCCTGGAAGGGGCCAAGGCATGACCCACGCGCCCCAGATCAAGATTCCCGCCACCTATATGCGTGGCGGCACCAGCAAGGGCGTGTTCTTCCGCCTGCAGGACCTGCCGGCCAGCTGCCAGCAGCCCGGCCCGGCCCGCGACAAGCTCTTCATGCGCGTGATCGGCAGCCCCGACCCCTATGCCGCGCATATCGACGGCATGGGCGGCGCCACCTCCAGCACCAGCAAGTGCGTCATCCTGTCCAGGGCCTCGGTGCCCGACCACGACGTCGACTATCTCTACGGCCAGGTCTCCATCGACAAGGCCTTCGTGGACTGGAGCGGCAACTGCGGCAACCTGTCCACCGCCGCCGGCGCCTTCGCCCTCCATGCCGGTCTGGTTGACCCGTCGCGGATTCCGGACAACGGCGTCTGCGTGGTGCGCATCTGGCAGGCCAATATCCGCAAGACCATCATCGCCCACGTGCCCGTGACCAACGGCCAGGTGCAGGAAACCGGTGACTTCGAGCTGGACGGCGTGACCTTCCCGGCCGCCGAGATCGTGCTGGAGTTCATCGACCCCTCCGACGATGCGGAGGAGGGCGGCTCCATGTTCCCCACCGGCAACCTGGTCGACGACCTGGACGTGCCCGGCATCGGCACCCTCAAGGCGACCATGATCACGGCCGGCATCCCCTCCGTGTTCGTGAACGCGGCCGACATCGGCTACACCGGCACCGAACTCCGGGAGGCCATCAACACCGACCCGGCTGCCCTGGCAAAGTTCGAGGCCATCCGTGTGGCCGGCGCCCTGCGCATGGGCCTGATCAAGACGCCCGAAGAGGCCCTGACCCGCCAGCACACCCCCAAGATCGCCTTCGTGGCGCCCCCGAACGACTACTTGGCCTCCAGCGGCAAGCAGATCCGGTCCGCCGACATCGACCTGCTGGTGCGCGCCCTGTCGATGGGCAAGCTGCACCACGCCATGATGGGCACCTGCGCCGTGGCCATCGGCACCGCCGCCGCAATTCCCGGCACCCTGGTCAACCAGGCGGCCGGGGGCGGGGAGCGCCAGGCCGTTCGCTTCGGGCATCCCTCCGGTACCCTCCGGGTGGGCGCCGAGGCCTGCCTTGTGGGTCGTGACTGGGTGGTCAAAAAGGCGGTCATGAGCCGTAGCGCCCGCCTGTTGATGGAAGGGTGGGTGCGCGTGCCCGGCAACGCGTTCTGATCCCTGCAACCCTCCCCGGAGGAGGGGGAGGCCCGGAGAGGGCCTCTCCGATGACGCAAAGCCTGAATCGTGGGTCCTGCAAGCGTGCTTAAGCCGGCTGAGTCTTTAGAATCAACAACCTAGGCGTCAGTAGGCTGGTCAGCATGCCTTCGGGCTGCCGGTCGGCCTGTGGTCATCCATTCGGTTTTCTCCTGACTCGTGTCACTTTGGCTAGGCTGTGGGGAAGGCTTTAACCTGATGGCCCCGGCCGGCTCCCTGCAGCATGATCCCAGGAAGTCCCTGCAGCGGCAGAGGCTTGCACGTCGTTGCCGGAGTTCGGGCCGGCGCCGGCCCCGCCAGCAGTCCGGATTCATCCCCTGGTTACATATCTCCTCAACTCCAGGACTTGGAAAAGCCCTTGATTTACTTTACAAATGATCCCAAATGCCACTAAGTGGCCCATAAAATAAGAAACACCCGCTGACAGCTAAATCGGTCAACTGCATCGTCCGCCTCTGGCTCAGAGAGTCCGGGAGGTAGCAAGCGTTCCGACAGGCAGCCAAGCCGGAGATAAAAATGAAAGGTCTGCGCCCCCAAAACACGCTGCTGAGTCGCATTTTTCCCAAGCGAGGCCCGACGCTGCTCATGATCCTTATGGTCCTGGGCATGCAGGCGCATGCGCTGGAATCCCTGGATGATGGCGAAATGGCGGAGGTCAATGGAGCGGGCGTGGCCTTGGCCTTTGACAACTTCAGCTCGCGATTTGCGCCGACCAGTTACATCAATATGCTGGGATCGGCCGTAGGGGTGGGCACCGTGCCTTATAACGCCCCGAACAACTGGCGTCGTGGCGATTTGTATTATTACGGCCTGTCCATGACCGGCGGCAGTCTTACCGATGGTATGGACTGGTACGGTACGGGGACGGCAGGTGGCGGTTGTACTCCGGGGGCTGATGGTCTGGGCTGCCCGATGGGGCGCATAACCGGCAGTACCCAGGTGCAGGGCATCAAGGACTGGGCCTCGGTGTATAACCCTTACCTGATTCGCGCCTTCCAGTATGCGGGTTACAGCTATGAAGGCACCTGCCTGGGTACGGAGGTGGCTGGCAAGTGCAGCCAGGTGCTTCTTTCCGGTGCGAATGCCTCGCCGACCTATTACGAATTTGCAGGCCCCAGCAAGGGTGACAAATGGCGCTGGGCGTTCTGGGGCGAGTTGCTGGCCAATAATGGCGGGCTTGCCTTGGGCGGTGCTGGCGATACTTTTACGGGCAGCTGTAATTTCAGCACGGCGGGCGGGAATTGCGCGGGCATCCTCAAGAGTCAATCCATCATACTCGGCAACAACTTCACTCTGGATAACAAGCCCACGCGCCTGCAAATCGTGCAGACGCCAACCTCTGTTGTAAGTGAACAGTCCCTGAGCGTGGTTTACCAAAGCCGGCTGTCCGGCAGTTACCGTTTCTCCGTGGCACAAAATCCCGCGAATGTCACGTATGCGCAGTCGGTTGCTCATGGCCTTGTGCCGGACTTCGATGATGAAGAAGGCCTGGTTTTCAAGAACGTTGATGCCTTTTTGCCGCTGGGCCAGAACAACTATCAGTCCGTGGTTTTCCGCAACAGCGGCACCTCGGGTAATTTCATTGTTGAGCTGACGCCCATCGCGAACTACGCCAATGTATACAATACTTTCTATTGTGGTCAGAACACCTGCGCTACAACGAGTGGGATTGCTGCTGCCACGGGCGGCGTTGGTCTGAATGGAAGTATTGCCAGCACAGGCTGTGTGAATCAGGCAGGCGCTGTTGTGGCCTGTGCCGGCATCTACGATCGCTCGGTCAAGGTAAAGACGGGGACAAACTGCACAACCAATTGGACCTCGATATGCGATACGGCTGAAGTCATTATCGATCCTGCTAACGCCAATCCGGATTCCCATGGCTATGTCTATTGGGGGACGCCAGCAGAAACGCGAAGCGGGGTAACGGGCGTAGCGGCTCCTGGCGCTACCAGCAACGCCAACGGTATTTATTTCCGCGACCCGGCTGGGGCGGTCACCAATATCGGCCGTGCCAAAGTCAATGGCATGTTGCTGCAGATGATGAAAATCACTTCACTGGGCGTAGGGCCTTGAGCCATGAAATTCCTGTCAGGCTTCATGATGATGTTGGTGGCGCTTCCCGTGATGGCGGCGGATTTGCGGCCGCTGGACGACGGCGAGCTTGCCGGTGTGTCCGGTGCTGATGGCATCGCTATCGGTCTGGATTACGGTGTGAATACGGGTGTCTCCGGCGCGCCCCTGGCGACCTTGGGGAGTTGTGCCGGTACGGGTACGGTAACGGCGACTGGAGGTGACCGTTGCCGCTTTGCCTGGCAGGTCGGCAAGCGCGCGGCCAGCGGCAATGCTGCATGGACGGTGGCCAAAAATGGCTGGATGAGCCTGAAAATTCCGGCGCTCAATGTTGATGTGCAGCCCACCATGGCGGGCGTGGGCTCCAATAATGCCTACTTTGATAATGAAAAATTCATGGGCTATGACAGCGGCGGTGCCAGCGTTTGCCTCTTGCCCGGCGGTGGCGCCAGCTGTGCTTATGCCACCATCGATACGCTGCCTGCGATCAAGCTGACTTACCCCGCCGCCAGCTACAACGCCACGACATACACACCGGGTACGGGCGTCAGTTCGGGCTTCACCAGCTTGCAGATTGGTCTCGAAATTGGTCGCATGGCGATCGAGTTCGATACCTGTACCGCCTTGGTCAATTGTACGTCCGCCAGCCCGGGTTATGTTCCTGGCTACCTGCGTGACGCCAACGCGGGCTCCTTCCTGGGGGCACAAATCAGGGATAACAACGGCAACTTCGCCATGATGGCTATTGGCGGCTCGGCCCTTATCTACGGGTTCTGAATATGAAGGGTGAACGTATCTTAGGCATCTTGATGACGGCATTTATGCGTGTCTCGCATAAGTGGCAGCCGGGTGTCGTGATTTTTCGGGGGCGTGGCAGGGGCGATGCGCGGAAGTGGCGCATTTCCCAGCGGGGCGCGGTCAAGGCCCTCTCCTTGCTGATGGGGCTGGTGGCCGGGCTTTTACTCTTGCCCGCGATCAACCAGGCAGGGCCCCAGCGCCTGGATGAAATAGGGGTGGCAGGCGTGGATGCTCGCCCTGCGCGCGTGTCCTCGGGGCTGACTGCCATGGATGAAACTGAGATGGCCCAGGTCAGTGGTCAGGCACTGTTCATGGCCTCGCATGAACGCAACGCCCTGACCGGGACTACCATTGATTTTTACAAGATGGGTCTGGATACCCAGCTTGACATTAACGTCAATATCGCCGAGCTGAAACTGGGTGAAGATGCCACTGGTGTTGACCTGTGGATCAAGAACTTCGCCATGGGCTGTATTGGCGCAACTGCCAGCCCGACTACGGCGGATTGCATTGTGGCCGGCAGTGGCGTGAGCGAGGCCGGCAAGGTCCTGAAGCCCTTTAGTCTGACGCGCCCCTTTATCCAGGTTGCAGTCAAAGGCGACAACGCGGCCACTCGAGAAGTGGTGGGCGTTCGTTTGGGCGCGCAGAACGCCCAGGGGCCGTTCTCGGCCGGTAACTTCAATTCCTTCTCAGGTTACATGACGGGCGTGGCCAACCTGCAAATGCAGGGCCAGGGCGGGGGCAGTACACCTTTCATTTTTCATGGCTCCAGCCCCAGTGGTTGTAACAACAATATGTGCAAGGGCGTAGCGCTGACCAGTGACTCAAACTTCAGAAATTTAACAGGCCCTCGTTGGGATCACCTCAACCAAAGTGCTGGTGTGGGGAGTTGTACCACGAGTACCAGCAATACGGCCTGTACCGGCGGTTATAACTTTGGTTTCACTAACCAGAACGTCGCGGGTCTCGCGGATACGAAAGAATTTTTGGTCACCTTTAATACCATCAACAGGAATGGTGCTTCGGTATCGGCCTCGGGCAGGCGCATGAGTCAGGCCCTGGTGTCCGGCTTGAATCTGGCTGATGTGACCAATCAGTTGGGGGATAGTGTCACTATTACTGCTTCGACGGGCCTGGGCTCTGGCCTTCTGAATACTTTCCTGCCGCTTCTGATTGGTACGGTGAAGACCAATCTTAAAAACCAGTTGGCAGACGGCTTGGGCATTGCGAGAAGCGGCGACGTTCCAGATGCCACGTTGAACGCCTACAAGGTTCCCTTTAACCTGGAAAACTTTCACAGCACCATGGTGAATTCCAGCTTGTTCGGTTTGTCTTTCCAGAAAGAGAACGTGCAGTACCCCGGCTATGCCGTGCCCATGCAGAAGGGATGGAGCATGTATTTGCCCAATGCCTTTACCCTGGATATCGCGGCCCCGACCACCCTGCTGGTATCCAATATTGTGAACTCCACTGCGGATACGGCGGGCAATATCACCGGCCTGCCAGCCGCTGCGGGGGGGCGCGTGTATGACAACTGCTGGGGCGCTAGCGTTTTTTGTTGATACAGCCTTTTTCTCTGCAGTCGGGATGAGGCGTGGGTGAAACACAAGTTTCGGCTGACATTGAGTCAAGCAATGAACCTGAATAAAAAAGAAAATAACCGTGTGCTGCTCAGAGCGGCCATCTCCATGGGGATGGCGATGGCGGCTGCCGACGCTTTTGCTTTGCAGCTGTTGCCTGATGAGGAAATGTCCTCTGTCGTGGCAAAGGCGGGACTCACTCTCACGGTGACCGAGCCGGTGGCAGGGATTCCTGCGGCCAGTGCTGCCTTTTTGACAAATAACCCCAGTCCTCTGGTACAGAATGAGCTCAATGAGTTAGGGCTGCGTCTATCCAATATCAATATCAAGCGCGCTACGGGTGTTACTTCGCCTCTGCTCACTACCACGCTGGATATTGGCTCCCCCGCTATCACGGGTGATGCGTTCGTTTCTCTGGGCGCGGCACTGGCGCGCTCTCAGATATCCATCGGCGCTGTTAACCTTGCGGGAGCGACCGGTATTGGTAGCGGTAGTCTGGGCAGCTATCTCATCGAGACACCCATAGACCTGAGTTTGATCGGGCGCAACCTGTTTGATGTCGCCAACGCAGGTTACGGCTCTTCCCTGTCCTTGAACTTTGGCAAGGTCAACAAGACCAGTTGGGCAGTGGGTTATCAGGGCGCGACGGATCCGGGCAAGATCTTCTGGCGTCGGGGTGATGCCAGCCTTGGCGCGCCAGAAATGGTGATTAATGACTTCTCCTTCCTGTTCGCACTGGAAGATGGGCGGTTTGGGTTCAATAACAAGAGCTTTGTCATTGAATCCAAGCCAGGCACCAGGGTGGGGTTCTCTCTGGCGCTGGACGTATTGTATGACGGCAGCGCTGCTACGCCCTTTGCTGTCGGCGCTACTGACAAGCCTCTGCTATTTTGGGGGTGGCGTGGCCATTGGACGGATTTGTATCTGGAGTTGTTGTCGAACGGTGGCCGTGCAGACGGCAGCGGAAAGGGCGTTTATAGCAGTATCAGGTTCAACTACGATCCGGATTTTGTTTGGGCCGTGGGTGAGGGGGGAGACAATCCTGGTTACCTGGAGTTCGGTAACTGGACAAAGCTGCCCGGTAATACTTATGCCTTTAACATTCCTTTCTTTGGCATTGAGGCACTGGCCGGGGGAGCCACTGCCCAAGGCACGGGGGGGTTGTGCTGGGGCAACGCCGTCATTACGGCGACGGCCAGTCCCGCCTGTTCAGGTGCCGGGATCGGGCCGGTGGCCTCTCTGGGTGTGGTGCAGCCTATAAAGGTGCGGCGCAACGGTGATCCTTATGCCTTGGGCATAACCTTTCGCGATATGGCTCTCTCCGCGTACTCCTCAACCGTGAATGTGGTGGATCGCACCCTCACCGGCAAGGCGGGAGCACCAGTTATCCTGTCCTATAACTGGGCCTTGATTTATACCCTGGCCGATCTGGACGCTGAACTGTTCGTCGCCCCCTATGCCGATGGTCAGTCTGCTCGCCTGGATCTGGCGGTCATGTCGCAAACCCATGCCACGGATGCATCCGCTGCTGATCGCACTCGCTGGAATACGGGTTCCAATTTCATGATTGGAGATAGCGATACTGATTTTGGCATTGGCCTGATGGGGGCTGATGTTCTGATTGCCCTTCGCGGTGGTCGCATGGGCATGACCAGTACGGGCATTAAAACGGATGCCCCTTTGTTTCGTTACCAGCTGCGCGGCATGTTGGGGGGCGGTGCCATTCCTGCCATGACCATACCGCAAAACATGGCCTACGTGGATGTGAACGTTGAGGCGGATCGCTATGTGTTCACGCTTGGGCCCGGGCAAGGGCCGACAGACAGCCATCTTGCCTATTCCGGTTTCATTAATTTGGCGAATCTGAGCGAACCCGACTTTGCCTCGCCGTCTGGCACAGGTAATCACGCCCATGATGACGGGAGTTACTTGTCGTTTGCCGAGCCTAGCTACAGCAAGCTGGGAATTGATGTGCGCTTTTCTGACGTCCGCGGCTCGGTTGGCGTTGGTGAGGGCAAAATCGAAATGCAGGGGGAGGGCGACCTGGGGGCAGGCAAGATACAACTCCTGGTGTCCAATAATCTCTATGTGGGCCTGTCCTCGTCGGTGCCTTGCGCCTGGGATGTTGCCTGCACACCGGCAGCGGGCAATCCGTTAGTGGTGAACTCCCTGGAGTTCGGCGGAAAGTCTTTGGTCTCGCTCGCCATGCCCAGTGGAATTGTGCGTTCGCAACTGACCATTTTCCCCAAAGTACCTTGAGTTCTTGAAGCCTGACGACACTGTCGTCATTTTAGACTCGAAGAAAGAGCTTTGACTTCAGCAGGCCCCACTTGGCCAGGCGGAAGCGCAGGCCCACTGCCAGACATCCCAGGCCGTACTTGATGCTCTGCTTGAAATTGATGGAGCTTGATTCCGAGTCATAGCGAGTGGGGCAGGAGACTTCGGCGATCACCGTGCCGGTCCATAGAATCTGGCCAAGCACCTCATTATCAAATATGAAGCCATCGGAATTGTCGTCGAGCGGTAACCTCATCAGTAGCTCACGCGAAAAGGCCCGGTAGCCGGTGTGATACTCCGATAATTTGGCGCCCGTCAGCAAGTTCTCGATAAAGGTCAGGAATCGATTGGCGATGTACTTCCAGAGAGGCATGCCACCCTTAAGGGCGTAGCCGCCCAAAATTCGACTCCCTAATACACAGGGATATAGGTTTGCAACCATCGACGCCATGGCCGGTATGAGCAGCGGCGTATATTGATAGTCTGGGTGAATCATGATGACAATGTCGGCTCCATTCTCCAAGGCCAGCCGGTAACAGGTCTTTTGGTTGGCGCCGTAACCACGATTCACCGCGTGGCTGTGGACGAGGGTATTCGGCAAGGTCCTGGCCAGAGCGATTGTCTCGTCATGGCTGGCGTCATCAACAACAATTACCAGGTCAACAATGCCTTGGGCCGCTATCTCGTCATACGTGCGGCGCAGTGTCCTGGCGGCGTTGTAAGCTGGCATGACGACAATGATCTTCTTGCCCTGATACATGAGAGCTCCTGTAAATAAAGCGCTGGCAAACTTCCTGATTCCTCAGAGTAAGGGCAACCTTGCTATCGTCATTTCTCGTATCGAAGCTGTTCGCCGCTACGGTCGCTCCCTGACCGGAACTTGGAACGTGGTGGCAACCGAGCTTGTCGGGCAGCGATCCTTTCAGCCTCTTGAATGGCGGCGAAAGCTTCCGGCAGGCGATTATTTTGACCATGGATTGCCGCTAAATAAACCCATGCAGTTCCGTGAGCCGGGCTATAACGAATCGCCTCATTGTACTGAATGATGGCTTCGTCGGTTCTACCCAGGTTGGCCAGAATCACGCCGAGAATCCAGTGGCCATCGGCATATTTGCTTTTTATGGTGACTGCGTAGCGGGCGCGCAAAAAAGCTTCTGTGAGCTCGTCTTGTGTCCGTGATGGCTTGTCGAGAAGTATGGCAGCCAGTTTGGTCTCGGCAGCATAGTTGACGGGAATCTTTACCGCATGACGAAAGAGATCCTCGCTGCTACGCCAGTAGCTTGTTTGTATGATGGCAGCAGCCATCAGGATAAGGATTGCCAAGCTACCGAGAACGGTTGAGGTTTGCGCGATCCTTGGGTGCCGTTGACCTAAGTCTGCTATCAGAAACACCACTGCAATAAAAAGACCTATATACGGGATATAGGTATACCGGTCGGCCATGGCTTGTATTCCTACCTGTACAAGACCAATGACCGGAATCAGCGTTCCCAGAAACCAGAACCAGCCGACTGCCAGATAGGGCTGGCGGCGCGCCTGCATAACAATAATCAGGGTGACTATGAGCAGTATTGAGGCCGTCACCATAACCTGTAGTGAAGCCCAGTTCTCGTTATAGGGGTAAATGACCGCCAGATTCCTCGGCCAGACAGCTTTGAAAATGTATTCGGCATAGGCCATGATGGCCGAGGAAAGCCGCTGGGCGAGCGTCAGGCTGCTACCGAAGCTCATCGCTTCAGACTGCTGCTGAGACATGTAGGTGATGCATGACGAAAGCAGCGACAGTGCCAACAATGGAAGTTTTTCCGCCAGGATTAGCCGCAGGGGAGGGGGGCCTGCAATACCTGCTGCCGATGACGTTGTTAGTTGAAGGCCACGTCGCAGTGGCCAATAGTCCATGAGAAGCAGAGCGAATGGCAGTGTAACCAGCATCGGTTTGGCTGAAAGCCCGAGTGCAAAACAGACAAAGACCAACATGTACCGCCCAATGCCTGGACGCTCAACGTAAAAAACATAGGCAGCTATGGTCAGCATCCAAAAGAGGCCGCTGAGGACGTCCTTGCGTTCGGCAATCCATGCGACTGACTCAACATGGAGCGGATGCACCGCGAAAAGGGCTGCAATGAAGGCGCATGGCCAGAGTCGCCGCGTCGTTCGCGTCAACACCAGGAACAGGATGATTGTGCTGGCAAGGTGCAGCGCAACGTTAACCAAGTGATGAATGCCTGGGCGATAGGCGCCGAACAGGCTGACATCGAGCATGTACGAAAGCCAGACCAACGGCTGCCAGTTGGACATATAGGTGGTAGATGTGAGGGCCCATTTGATGCCGTCGAGGGTAAGGCCGGCATTGACGACGTAGTTAAGCGAAGTGTAGCCAGGGTCGTCGTAACTGACGTAGCCGAAGGAGGCAGTCTGTCCATAAATAACAATGACGGCGATGGTCAGCAATGAAATTATAATGGCGTATGAGCGATGTGTAGCGAGCATGTCTTTATGGCGCCTAATCTTCATTCGGGCTTCCACTACTCTATAGTGTCAAAGGACGCCAATCAACGGCAGGCCAGAGTGATGAGAGATTGACTCCTACATAAACGAATGAGCCACTCAATTTCAAAAATAATTATTGTGAATGCAGGCATGCGTCCAAATGGAAATTTTTTATGAAAAGTGGAGTGCTCAACTGGCCAAGTTGAAAAGCAAGTACGGCGATAATTAGCCGTATCCGCATGTGGCTTGAGAATTTTCAATGATGGTATTTGCGGCAGTTACTTATGAAAAGTTTGAAAAATTATAATTTTATTTTTCCGGAATTTTTGTCGTGCTTATGGCGTTGGAGGTTGGATCTGTATGCGGTTTTGGCGATGGCCATTTTTTACGGATTCATTATAAATCTGATTCACGGTGATGGAGAATGGATTTACGTCGATTATGTGGCAAAGAGCAATATTTTTTGGGGTGACGATTCCTATCGCTGGTTTTTGGCGCGATCAGCATGGATAAACCCGGATGTTTACTGGTTTAACTTTGCACTGCCCGTATGGACTTTTCTGGATGGAGTTGTGGCTACATTAAGCCGAAATGATTTGCTTCATGCTCGCTATATAAAAGGAGCTTTATCGGCTACTTCCATTTTTCTGTTTTATCGCACTTGCTTGAAGCTGGAGTTGAGCCGCTGGTCGGCGCTAAGTGCGGCGTTTTTGCTGGCGACTATGCCTTTGTATTTTTTAGTAGGCATGAGTTTTTATGGGGAATCATGGCTGCTTGTTCTGATGGCCGTCTCGATGTATTGCCACGTACATGGTTTTAAGCGGCTGTTTTTATTAGCGATAGCAGTAATGCCGCTGGTTCGCCCTGAGGGCTTTGTATTTGTGCTGGTATTTTCGGCAATTCTCATTTACCAAAAAAAATGGAAGGAAGTGCTTGTCCTGGTTTCATTCGGTTCGGCTTTCTTTGTTTCAATTTTCTTTTTTTCTGATATCAGTTCATTTTTTAACTGGCGAATTGAGTCGCGAGAAGTGTACCAAAGGCAAGGTACGTCATATGGCTGGGCGCCAGGGAATGCCGGTTTTTTTGATATTTTTCCTCCTCCTTTATTGATTCCTGCTTTCCTCGGCGTGCTCATGGCGAAAGGCCGCTCCCTGTCGGGTTTTTATCTGGGAGCTGTTTTGGTTGTTGTGTATTGGGTTGTTTCTATTTCAGGAAATAGAGCACTCGCAGAGCCGAGATATTTTGTGGTGGTAATGCCGGTGCTATTGCTGGCTTTTGCAACCTTTCTTGACCAATTACCATCGCTTTCAATGTTAAAAAAAAGGTCGGCAGGAGTTGCTAGAGGGTTGGCAGTGGTTTCGGTTATTGCCGTATTTTTTTGCAATTTTTATTCATTGACTGTGGTAAGAATGGTTGCTCTGCAAGGGCTGAAAGATGGAAAATTTTTGACCTATATGAAAGATTGGGATAGAGGCGGCAAGTTTTTTAGCCTCTCTTTGGAGGAAAAATATTACTACAAGGAATATGCTGATGTCGCAACCAGAATGTTGCAATTAAATCCAGATATAAAAACCCTGTATATTGGAAATGTTCAAACGTTTTATTTTCTCGATCCGCATAAAATACCAAAGGACGTACGTGTTGTTTTTGCTGTGCAAATTCGCCGAAATTTTTTTGGCGTACTGGCAGAAAATGAAACTGCAGGCTATTTCTCTTCTCCGCCATATTATGGATATTTCAATATGACTGATCCCACCTATGAGCGGGAAAAAATTTTGTATCTGGATTATTTTCCAGGTTATGAAAATTATCCCTACCGTTGGAGGGTTGGCGGTAGTCGGTTGAACGGGCCTAACGACATCTTTCTTTTTGGCGGGCATTTTCTTGGTGTGAAGAAAATTTTCTCGGAATGAACAAGAAATGAAGTATCTTTTTGGTTCTGGTCAAAAGGGTGGCGTAAATCGGATTTCTTCATTTTTGCAATTTTTGTGGAGAGAAAGACGGACATGGTTAGCCATTTTTGTGCTGGCTTTCCTGTATGGCTATGTAATTGGGGTAATACGTGGCAGTGGTGAGTGGCTCTATGTTGATGAGGTGGGAGGCAATAATTTTTTTTGGGGAGATGACGCCTATCGCTGGTTCCTGGCGCGCTCTGCTTGGATTAAACCGGATGCATACTGGTTCAATTTTGCCTTGCCGGTATGGCTCTTTCTGGAAGGAGTGCTTGTAACATTAAGTCAGAATGACTTGCTCCATGCCCGCTATATAAAAGCGGTACTAACAGCCGTCTCTGTCATTCTTGTTTACAGGACCTGCATCAGACTGGGTCTGGCGCGCTGGGCAGCTTCCGCAGGAGCCTTCCTGCTGGCGACAATGCCGCTATATGTCTTCATGGGGATGAGCTTCTATGGAGAGTCATGGTTGGCGTTCTTAATGACGGCCTCCATGTATTGCTACGTTCATGGGCATAAAAAGTGGTTCTTGCTGATCGTTTCAGTAATGCCCCTGGTGCGGCCAGAAAGCATTTTGTTGATATTGACTTTTTCGGCAATTTATCTGCACCAGAGAAACTGGCGATATGTCGTGGCATTGCTTTCTTGCGGAGGCATCTTCTTCCTTTCTATTTTTGCCTTTTCTGAGCCCGCTGCATTTTTTGGCTGGCGTGCCGAGGCATCAAGGGTCTACCAGGCGCAAGGCGAATTTTATGGGTGGGGGGGGCGAAACCTGTTGGATGTATTTGCCGTGCCTTTGGTTATCCCCGCCCTGATCGGCATGGCGACACAGAAGGTTCGTCCACTGTATGGGTTTTGTATTGGGGCGCTGCTGTTCGTCCTGATCAGGACGATTCTCTATTCGAGCAATATTGGTTTTTTTGAGTCTCGTTACTACTCTCCGCTGATGCCGATTGTAATAGTGGGATTCGTGGGCTTCATAAGCAGTGTTCATGACCTGATTGAAAAAAATGGTTTTTTCGGCAGGAGTCCATATTTTCCCTTAGTGACCTTGGTCGTTCTTGTTTTTGGCTGCCACTTTTACTCCCTGACAACGCTCAGGACGGCCCTTGTTTTGGGCATCGAACATGGCACTCCATTTCGCCATCTTTCGACGAATTGGGAGGAGGGCGGGAAACTGTATGGGCTTTCACTGGAGGAAAAGGCTTATTTCAGGGAGTACGCCGACGTTGCCGTGAAAATGCTGACGATGAATCCGGATATAAAGGTTCTGGTGGTCGGGAATATTCAAGTTTTCTACTTTCTTGACCCGGAATTGATTCCGACGCATGTTCGGGTTGTCTTTAGTCCTTTTGCACGGCCTCATTTGAAGGATATTTTTACGGCATCCCAGGCTTCAGGCTATTTTGCCGAGCCCCCTTTCTACGGCTATTTCAATTTGACTGACCCCACCTATGAGAAGGATAAAATTCTCTATCTGGATTATTTCCCCTATGCCGATTACCCCTATAAATGGCGGATAGGCGGAAGTAGGATGTCCGGACCAAATGATATATTCCTGTTTGGTGGGCATTTTCTTGGAATGAAGGGCAGTGAAGTTATTAGGTGAGAGTGGCGATGCGACCATATTTTAATAGTCATCAAGGTGTATACAGTGGAAATCAGCCCTGCTTTTACAGAAAAGAGGATGTTGATGGGGTTTCCACATTAGAGCGGGGAAGTGAAGTAATTTTCAAAGAGCTTGTCGAAAACCTTCTGGATAGTAAAAAAAGGAAGGCGTGTTTTCAGAAGTTCTCGTTGGGTGGGCAGGAGGGTTGGAGGCAAATAGAGCTGGAAATCTATGGCGTTGAATATAGCCAGCGAACAAAGCTTTTCCCAAAAACGATGGAGATTTTGTCTCGTATTGACGGATTAGCAACGGCTTATTTCAGTCATTTATCGCCAAAAACCAGAATACCAGCTCACGCGGGTGAATGTGATGCCTATTACCGAGTCCATTTGGGCCTGAAAATCCCGGCGATGCTTCCTGGTTGTGGAATTGAAGTGGCAGGGCAGCGGAAATCATGGCAAGAAGGAAAGTGTATTGTCTTTAACGATATCTATTTTCACACGGCCTGGAATGATACTGACGAAGAAAGAATAGTTCTGATCGTCGATATATTGAGGCCGGAATTTCGGGATGAAAAAATTTGGGTGGATTCCGGGGTGCGTGCCACGCTCTATTATGCTCGTCTTTATGGGATTTTCTGGCCGGTTGTTGAGCTGTTGCCAAGAGCAGTGACTCGCCTAGGCCGCCCCCTTTTCCATGCCATTGCTTATGCTTGGCATCTGGCACGAAGCAGGCTGAAGACTGACGATTGAGGAGTCAGGGAGGGATGCCCTGGCAGAGTACCCTGCTTATTCAAGCGCTAGCGGCCGCAGGAGCCAATTGCTACTTTTTATGTTGCGCTGTTTAAAACACTATACGTGCAAGATCAGGCGCAGTTGATGCTTGCCTCTTGGCCAGAACCCTCAGATCCGCACGAGGCCCAGCGTGGTTCAGTTCTTTTGCGGGGGAGTTTGGCGTCTTGTGTTCCAGTTTCAGGATATGCGCAGATGTCATGAAAATCTAAATTGTCATTCCGGTATTAAATGACGTGCAGGCCCTGTCCGAGCTCATGAATCGACTGTTTTCAGTCATGGATATGGCTGGCTCCGGCCGCCTACGCCTGGCAATTGTCCCGAATAAGCGAAAACCTGAGCCCGGATACTAGAGCCGCATGCTACTGGAAGACGGGAGCGTCGCACTGGTGAGGGGGAAAGGATAGAAAATGTCTGGGTACAAGATGAAAAATATGCTTTGGTTTGGCGTTTACGGAAAGCCCTATCAAGGCAATGAACCCGCCTTTTTTGATGCTTCTGCGTTCTCCTGGAAGAAAAGCTTGACAGAGCTGTATCCTGAAATTAGAAAGGAACTCTCTTGGCTAATAACCCATTCCGAAGAATTGACGCCATATTTTGACGACTACCTCCAGTTCCCTCCCAAAAACTGGAAAACCATCAGTTTTTGCGTTTGGGGAATAAAAGTACACGATAACCTGAATCGGTTCCCGACAACTGCTCGGCTACTTTCAGAAGTTCCGGGCCTGATTAGCTGCTCATTCAGCTTGCTTGAACCGCATTCGCGCATCAAGCCACACTATGGCGAAACCAACGGGATATTTCGGGTGCATATGGGCATTGAAGTGCCCGCTGGATTGCCAGAATGTGGTTTTAGAGTCAGCGGAGAGGAAAGAGCGTGGCAAGAAGGCGAGTTGCTGGTATTTCTGGATGCCAATGTGCATGAAGCCTTCAATAATTCTGATAAGAGGCGCTATGTTCTTATTATGGATATTGTGCGACCAGAGTTCATGCAAAGGAAGAATTATTTATGCGTGAAAGTGCTTAGTGTACTGACCCTTTACTGGATTGAGGCTCATACACGTCTACTTTCCCGCCTTTTCAAAGTTACGGACTGGGATCAGCTTGAAAGAATTCCTCGGTGGATGATGGATCTGGTATTTTTACTTCCGCTAAGGATGGCCTGGTTTTTCTGGCTGCCGCTGCGAAATCGGGTTGATTTCAAAAAGTGGCTATCTGCCCGGAATTTTAGTTGATTGTAGCTGTACTCATGGCTTCACAAACGGCAGGCGGGGCAACGAGTGGTCCGGCGCGGAAACGTTCCGCATGATGCTGGTGGTTGCTGCCCTGAGCGTGGTGGAGCTGGTCGAGTACAATCGGCGCAAGGGAATCCATGTGGAGGGTAGTCCTCCCGGGGAAATATCAAGCGAGTGAGCAGTAGACGCGACAGCCGTCTTGAAATCCTTATATGGCCGTGCTGCTTCTACGATTCCGTTTGTTTCATCATTTCCGCATATATCTGGTGAAAGTGCATGATCCGCTCTTCACAAGGCTGAAGTTGCGGAGGCGTGCCCTCCGATTCCAGCCCTCGCTGGCAGGATTCGACAACATGCTTGTCTTCTTGTAGCACTTTCTCGCAAGACGCGACGGCCTCTTGTCGAATGTATTCACGCATGTTTTCTGGAAGCGCCCTCAGCGCCGGCAATTCTAAAAGACGCCAACGCAGCAGCGTGCGGTCGGCAGAAAGAGGCTGCAGTTCGCCAAGATATCCAACCAGGTTGTTGGTGTTGGCAACGAGGACGTTGGGAAATATATAGCCATGCAAATATTGGTGCCTTGCTCCGGGCAGGTGTTTCAGGCCGGTCATTATCGGTGAAGCTTCCGGCCTGGCCAGGCACCAGGAGGTATAACTTCTGTAGCCAATTTCGGCCGGTGTGGCGGAATGCAGGCCGGCCGGGATGAGGCTGTTCTCGTGGATAAAGTTGAGGTGATAGCCTTCAAGGACGTTTTCTACCAGTAGCTTCCAATTGCATTCATGGGCAAGTTCGCTCTGGTGAAATGCCGTGTCGATTCCTACACCGACTTTCTGTAAAAGTTCCGGGACTTCGTCGACTAAAGGAGTGATTCCGTTGATTCCGGCAAAGTGTAGTTGCCCTGCCTCTGCTATCGGGAAGCTGGATAACCGGCGGTGATGGAGGCACGCAATTTCAGCATATGGAGCATGCTTCAGTGAGCCATCTGCATGATAGCTCCATCCGTGGTAGGAGCAGCGAAAAGGGCGCTGGCCGCTCCCGGGGGGGTCTATAAGGGAATTGCGGTGCAGGCATACATTGCTGAAAGTACGGACGCCTTCTGGTGTGGCACGACTCGTCAGGGCATGCCGGCCCAGCTGAAAGCTTCGGTAGCAGTCGAGCGAGGCAAAATCCTGCGTGGCGCCAATGAACAGTCGCCTGTTGAAGAGGCGACTGAGCTCATCCTGGAAGACACTTTTGTCATGATAGGTATGGCGTGCAGGATGCATGATGGTGCACTCGGTATTCTATTTGTCGGATGATCGCGGGGGCAGCTTCTGGGCGAAGCGCTGGAATATTTTTTCCGGCAGTTCTCCATAAAGATGCATCTGTGATTCGGCATTCGGGATTTCCACGTCATCAATGGAGAGTGGAGCGGAGTCGCGCCCCCCAGAGGCTAACTTGCGCAATGCACGAATCCTGGACTCGTAGGTTTGCCTTGTCAGGACCAGATATTCCTTTCCCTTCTCTGGCGCGGGCTCATAACCCATGGCCACGTTGTAGCGGTAGGCCTGCGGATTATCCTCGCGAACCCTTATGTATGCGCGCTCTACAAAAAAGGAAAAAGCGAACTCCATGAAGATGATGGATGCTTTTGCGGGAATTGCCGTACCCAGCAGGGACTGCTCCCAAATAAACATTCCGCCTTCTGCCTCGCCATTTACCAGGTCGACGTCCTTCGCGTGGATGAGGCCGACGGGCTTGTCCTGGCAGTAAATAAGGAAGAAGTAGTTTTGCATGTTGTTAATGCTCAGGAACCAGGCTTCCTGCTGCTCGGAGGAAATCAGCGTCTGTTCGAACATGCGCGATCGGATGTCGTCACGGTTGCGAGCCGCGCGGATAAGCTCGATATCGCCATGCTGGACACGATGTAGGGAAATTCCGTACTTCCGAATAATCATTCGATTTTTTCGCGCAGCCTGAAGCGTGGCTTCAGGCCGGAGAGCGCGCTCCGAAGTGCCACCTTTTGACGAACAAAGAGTAGGAAAAGTCCGCCCAGCAGAAGTGCTGGCCCTCTGAGGGAGGCGATAGTGTGAGGGGGCATCATGCCGCCGTCAAAAGCAAGCAGAACCATGCCAGGCACTGCCATGCAGACAGCCAGAAGCAACAGTAGTCGAGGAAACTCCGGGGCTTCGGCGATGACATGAAGAGCCATGATGAAAAGGCGCTTCCAAGTGTAGCCGGACCTTCCATGCCGGCGCACATGATGCTCGACAGGCAGGGTTTCCATGCGAGCCGCCGTTCCCTGCAAAACAGTATCGATAATCGTAAATGGCTGGTTTTCATTGTCAATGAGCGGGCGGGCAAGGCTTGCCTTCATGGCGCGAAACGCTGATCCATCAATACGGGGCGAGCCCAGGCGGTGCGTCAGCAATTTGAAAAGTCGGCTGGCGATACGACGCACCCAAGGGTGACCGGCCAGCGCAGTTCCGTAGACCAGGTCGAGCTGATGCTCGCGCAGCCGTGCCAGCAGCAGCGGGATGGCCTCGGGCGGATGCTGCAGGTCGGCATCCATGGTGACCATGATGCTGCCCTGAGCGTGGATCAGGCCGCAGAGGGTGGCATTGTGCTGGCCGCTGTTCTCGGCAAGGCGTAGCAGGATGATGTGGTGTCCCGGAAGCGATGTCTTGAGCGCCTTGAGGTGCTCCCAGGTGTCCGGTGTGGAGCCATCATCAACCAGCAAAAGCTCAATGCGGTCACCAATCGGGTCGCTCACCTGGTAAAGCCGTTGCACCAGCTCCATCAGCATAGTGGTGTCATTGAAAACAGGAATGACCACTGAAACGCTCATATGCTCGCGCTGAGCCCGCCGTCCAGGACCAAGCTGGTACTGGTAATCCATCGTGATGCCTCGGACAGCAGGAAGAGGGTGGCCGCTGCGACATCCTCAGGGGTGCCCTCACCGAGCGAATGATGCAATACGTGGTTTTCGTAGTTTGCGATTGCGCCGACAGCCTCGGTATAGGCTTTGGCCTGGTCGTACATGGCTGTTTTCACCATGGCGGGCCTCAGGCAGTTGGCGCGAATCTTCTTGTCGACATTTTCCAGCGTGATGGCTCGGCTGAAGGCCTCCAGTGCCGCCTTGCTTGCAGAATAGATGCTGCCGCCCTTCATTCCACGCTGGCTGGAGACGGAGGAAATGAAGACGATGGAGGCTGCTTTATTGACTTTCTTTTTCCCCAGCAGGCGGGATGTCAGGAGAATCGGCACGCGGCCGTTGATGTTGAATACCTTGTCAAACTGCTCTTCGTCGATATAACGAATGGGGAAAGGATGGATGATGCCGGCGGCATGGCAGACACCATCAAGTGCTGGAGTTGCGTGGATAAGTCTTTCGCGCTCTTCCCGCATCGTCAGGTCTGCAGGAATGAGGATAGCCTCGCCACCCATGGCCTGCATTGTCTCTTGCAGGCGCTCGCTGTTCCTCCCGGTGATGACGACACGCGCCTTTTGATGGGCGAGAGCGATGGCGATGGCGCGCCCGATGCCGGAGGATGCGCCGGTAACCAGGATGGTTTTGCCAGCAAGATCAGAATAGTGGCCGATCATCGGCAGCGACCTCAAGCAGGGGGGGGCAGAAGACATCGGTGGTTTCCAGGATCACATTGCCCCAGGAGAGGCCGACGCCGAAGCCGGACAGCAGAAGCTTCAGTGTGTCGCTTTCCAGCCTGTCGCGCATCCGGGTCACCATGGTCAGCGGGATGGAGGCTGAACTGGTGTTGCCGAACTCATCCAGCGAGTAGGGAACTTTGAGTTCCGGAATGGACAGCTTTTTGCGGATGGTTTCGTTGATCAACCTGTTTGCCTGGTGCATGACAAGATAGTCCAGTCCTTCAATTGCCAGGCCGGCGTGAACGGACAAGGCGTGTATTGAAGGCGGGACTTCTTTGACGGCGAAGGCAAAAATTTCCGATCCCTTCAGTATCAGGTTGAGACGGTTCCGCCGGATACCCTCTGATACCGTCTTCATTCTGAGGGAATCCTGGCTGACGCCGTTACGGTTCAGGCCATCGGGAACCATGATGGCGTCGCCGCCGCTGCCATCGGTCATCAGATTGAAATGCCAGGGCGTTCCGCTCCCCGTGTTTTCCAGCAGGGTCGCTGAGCCGGCGTCGCCAAACAGCGGGTAAGTGCTCTTGTCCTCACGGGAGGTGACGATGGAGGATACATCGCCGGCAAGCAGCAACGCTTTTTTTACTCCGCTGGTCTGCATGAGGCTGCCCGTGATGGCGAGGCCGTAGACATAGCCGGAGCAGCCCAGGCCCACATCGAAGGCAATGGTGCCGGTCTTGAGTCCGAGCCGCTCTTGCAAGAGGGCGGCTGAAGCAGGCAGGTAATAATCGCCAGACTGCGAAACAAATACGAGTAGTCCTATTTCTTCCTTTGCGATTCCCAGCCGGTCGAGGATTTCCCCGGCAGAGGCCGCACACAGATCGGCTGTGGTGAGACCCTTCGGTGCGATGCGCCTTTCCTTGACTCCCGTCGTCTTGATGAGGAGTGCACGCTCCTGCGCCGAGATTTCGGTGTAGTCATCGTTACGTTCGACAGGGCGGGGAACGGCGGCCGCAATGGCGCGAACGGCAATCCCGCTAAGAGAGAAAGCAGCCATGGTCAGCCGTTTTTCTGAATCGCATCGTACAGATCCCGCACCGTCCTGATGCGCTGGATCTGCTGTCCGCTGAGGTCGACATTGTATTCCGTTGACACCAGGGCCATGAGGATAAGTCCGTACAGGGAGCTCCAGCCTTCAATCTCCCGGAGTACGGTGTCTGGTTCCAGATGCGCAAGATCCAGGTCATCCAGTTCTTCGCGGATCTTGTTGATAAGGGCTTCGATGTTCATGGTCTATTTTCCAGACGATTCCTGAATGGTGTGTTAAGGGATTTCGATAACGGTGGCGGCCCAGGAAAGGCCGACGCCGAAGCCCACCAGCATGACTTTCGATCCTTGCTTGATGCGCTCTTGCCGCAATGCATGTTCCAGCGCAAGGGGAATGGAGGAAGAGACGGTATTGCCGCAATTTTCGATGTGGAGATAGAACTTCTCTTCCGGAATCCGGCATTTGCGCCGCAATGACCGAAGTATTATGCCGCTGGCCTGGTGGAAAACGAAAAGATCGATGTCCTCTTCCTTGCAGTGATTGACGCTGAGCGTCTCCTGGATGAGCGGCGGAACATGGGTGAGGGCAAAATGCAGCAACTCATCACCCTTCATGATTATCCGGCCATTCTTCAGGCCGTTGGGGTTATGCCGCTGCTGCTCCAGCCAATTGATGTCCGCCGGCTTCCGAAATCCGCTGTGCTCAACCCACAGGGATTCTGCACCACTGCCATCGGTGCCGAAAACGAAATTTCCCAGCCCGTTCCGGTCGGTTGCGCTGATCAGGGTGGCGCAGGCGCCGTCTCCGAACAGCATGCGCAGGTGCAGGTCGCTCTGGCTGATGACCCTGGTGGGTATCTCGGCCGTCAGCAACAGGACATGGTGGATGCCGTTCCTGCCGATCAGCCCCTGGGCCACCATGAGTCCGTTGACAAAGCCGGTGCAGCCGGCAGGGATGTCCAGGGCCAGGCAGTTCGGCTTCAGGCCCAGGCGTTGATGCAGCAGGCAGGCAGTGGCTGGAGCTTTGTAGTCCAGCCCCTGCGTACAATAAACGATGGCATCGATGGACGAGCGCGGCACGGTAATCTGTTGGGAAAACAGGGCCTGTGCTGCCTCAAAGGCCAGGTCGGCAGGGGTCAGGCTGTCATCAGCAATTGAGCGTTGCCGAATCCCGGACTGCTTGAAGATCGCCTCCGCGGACACTCTCGGGAATTCCGCTGCCAGCATGTCATTGCTAAGACATGTTTCGGGAAGGAAGCAGGCAATGCTCTTGATGGCTGCGCTCATGGCGGTTCCGGTGCGAAGTTCCCGGGTTATTGTGCTTGTAGGGTTGCTGGGGCTTTACCGCGAAGTGGCAAGCATACCACGCCATAGAACGAGCATTGCCGAGACTTTAGTCGGCGTCCTTGCGCGTTTCTTGCCCGCCTCCGGGGAGTGCGGAGCTTGATGTGGATGAGTGGCGCCACGTTGCGTGCAGCTCGCCCGGCGACCGTAGGTGGCGCGCAAGCCAGGGCAGCGACAGCACGCCCATCACCAGGGTGGCGTGGAAGGTCAGCAGGCGCCACAGCAGTATGACGGTTGCGGTGGTTTGAAGGCCCATGACCGGCATCAGCAATGCGGTCATCGTCATGTCCGCCCCGAGATATCCGCCGGGCAGGCCCGTCATTATTCCTGCGAGGCCACTGACGAGCTGGATAGAGAGCGTGTTGGTCCAGGAGACGTGGCCGCCCACGGCCACGACGGCGATGTGGAAGATGGCCATCCGGCAGCCCCAGTGCGCGGTCGAGGCCAGCAACAATATCAGCAGGTGCCTGCGTGGCATGCGTGCCACGCGCTCGACAGTGTGTCCCAGGCGTAGAAAACGCCTCACGTGACCGCTCGGGCGCCACTTGCCGCTGCCCCGTGAGCTGCGCAGGCGACCGAGCATCCGCAACAGTTGCCGGCGGTAACGGATCACTCCCCACAGGAGGGCCAGCCCAAACAGCAACCCCCACAGGGCAGTTGTCAGGTACCAGGGCGCGCCGGTCCCGGGCAGGTGGGGGGCGACCAGGAGTGTCGCGATGACCAGCGAGATGATGGCGGCGATGTCGAGGAATAGCATGAACAGCCCTAGGCTGGCGATGACCCGGGTCGGCATCTTGCGCCGGCGCAGCATTGCCCAGCCGGCGACGGGTCCGCCCAGTCCGCCGGGAGTGCTTTGAGCCGCCGACTCGTAGAGCCAAATCATGGCCAGGGTTTCCGGGCTGCGGAGGCGGACGCCATTGCTGCGAAGGAGGAGCTGGCAGCGCAGGGCGTTGAGGCCCCAGCTCGCGGCCAGCACCAGGAGCAGCAGGGCGATATGCTGCCACGACAATTCCTCCAGTTGCCGCAGGGTGGCACGGCCGCCCACCAGCAGCGGGACCATGGCGCTCAGGATGACGACCGCGACCAGCAGCGCTACGCGCCCGGGCGTGAGCAGCGCGGAAAGACGGGGCATTGCCGGGGTGCTTGCTGCGTTCGCCATGGCGTTGCCGCTGCTCCGCGCTAGATGTTGACGGAGTGCGGCGGACTGTCGCGGCGCGCCGGGTCGGAAAGGGGAGCGGTCGGGGGCGCCAGCGCGGCGACCCGGGCGCAGATGTGCTCGACCTCCTCTGTCGTGAGACCCACCCACAACGGCAGACGCAGCAGAGTGGCGGCAACCCTGTCTGTTATCGCCATATCGCCGGACACCTTCCCGTAGAGCAGCCCGGCTTCCGAGCTGTGCAGTGGCTGGTAGTGCGGCACGCTCTGGATGCCCTCTATCAGCAGAGCGTCCATGAGCTGTTGGCGCTGTGCCCGCGATTCGGCCAGCACATGGAAGATGTGGGCGTTGTGCTCGATGACAGGGACATCTGTGGCGGGCCGGAGCGTGGCTTGGTACTGCAGCCACAGCTTCCGGCGCTGTTCGAGGACATGGTCGAACCCGGCCATCTGCGCCCACAGGAAGGCGGCGCTGAACTCGCTGATGAGGCAGGACGTGCCGAGGTCGATCCAGGAGTAATGCGGCACCTTGAGATCGAGGAAACTGGCGCGGTCGGTGCCGTTTTCCCTTATGACCCCGGTGCGCTCGACATATTCAGGGGCGTTGACGAGCAGTGCGCCGCCCTCGCCGCACTGGATGTTCTTGGTCCTGTGGAATGACAGGGTGGCCAGGTGGCCGATGCTGCCCAATTGCCGCCCCTTGTAGGTGGCGCCAATGGCGTGGGCCGCATCCTCTATGACGATGAGGCCATGCCTCTCGGCAATCGCCATGATGGTGTCCATCTCGCAGGCGACGCCGCCGTAGTGCATGGCCACGATGGCGCGGGTGCGCGAGGTGATCGCGGCGGTAATGCGAGTTTCATCAATGTTGAGCGTGTCGGAGCGGATGTCGACGAAGACGGGGACGCCGCCGCGCAGCACGAAGGCGTTGGCCATGGACGGGAAGGTAAAGGACGCCATGATGACTTCGTCGCCGGGCCTGATGCGGGCGAGCAGGGCGGTCATCTCGAGCGCGGCGGTGCAGGAGGGCGTCAGGAAGGCCCGGTGGCAGCCAGTCAGGGTTTCCAGCCACTGTTCGCAGGTCCGGGTGTAGTGGCGGCCGGCCGCTCCCCCCTGGTCTTCCAGGGCGTGGGCAATATGGCGGAGTTCCTCGCCCGAGGTCCAGGGGCGGTGGAAGGGGATCATGGGGTCTCCGGCCTTAGACCAGCCGCCGCTTGATTCCGGCGATGGCCAGGATGCGCGTCGAGATTTCCTCGATTGAGAGGTGCGTAGTGTTGATATAGGGAATGCCTTCGCGATTGAAGAGGGCGATGGCGGCCCGGGTTTCCATCTCGCACTGCTGGATGGAGGCGTAGCGGCTGTTGGCCTTGCGCTCCTGGCGGATGGCGCACAGGCGCTCGGGGTCGATGACCAGGCCGAAGAGCTTCTTCTTGTGCTCCTTTAGGGCCGCCGGCAGGCGCAGGTCGTCGAAATCGTCCTCGGTCAGCGGGTAGTTGCCGACGTGGATGCCGAACTGCAGGGCCATGTACAGGGAGGTCGGGGTCTTGCCCGAGCGGGAAACGCCGGTGAGGATGATGTCGGCCTTGTCGTAGTGGCGGGTGCGGGCGCCATCGTCGTTGTCGAGGGCGAAGTGGACGGCCTCGATGCGGACGTTGTAGGTCTCGTTGTTGACGATGGAATGGCTCTTGCCGACCTTGTCCACGGAGTGGGAGTGCAGCTCCTTCTCGAGCTTGCCGACAAAGGTCTCGAAGACGTCGAGCATGCAGCCGTTGGCCTTGGCGATGACCTCGCGGATGTCCTTGTTGACGATGGTGTCAATGATGATGGGGCGGGTGCCGGCCTCGGCCAGGCGGTTGATCTCGTGGACGGCCGCCCAGGCCTTCTCGACCGTGTCGACGTAGGGAATGGTCAGCTCCTCGAAGTCGATGCCCTCGAACTGGGAGAGGAGGCTGTGGCCCAGGGTCTCGGCGGTGATGCCGGTGCCGTCGGAGAGAAAGAACACGCTGCGTTTCATCCAGACCATCCTGCCGGGTAGGGGGCTGCCACGGGGCACTTTTACCCAAGCTTTTTGCCAAAGTTTTCAGTACAATCCCCGGCCTCGGACCGGGCAAGGGACGGGGGGGAAGGGCCCTGCGGCCAGCCCCGAGTGTATGTCCAAACCTCCCGGTCTGAATAGCGCTTCCCACAAGGAAATCCGCTGATCTTTCAAAAGCTTGGCTGCCCAAAGCGGCCGACCACCCCGTAATCCTGAGGAGTCATACCTTGGAAGCGTCCGTCATCTGGTTTCAGGAACTTGGCAAGCACGATGTCGAGAAGGTCGGGGGCAAGAACGCCTCCCTCGGCGAGATGATCAGCAACCTCGCCAATGCCGGTGTGTCCGTGCCCGGCGGCTTTGCCACCACCGCCCAGGCCTACCGGGATTTCCTGGAGCAGAGCGGCCTCAACAAGCGCATCCACGACACCCTGGCTACCCTCAATGTGGACGACGTGGTCGCCCTGGCCGTGGCCGGCAAGCAGATCCGCCAGTGGATCATCGACACCCCCCTGCTGCCCGCCTTCGAGCAGGAGGTCCGCGCGGCCTTCGCCCAGCTCGCCGACGGCAACGACAATATCGCCGTGGCCGTGCGCTCCTCCGCCACCGCCGAAGACCTGCCTGACGCGTCCTTCGCCGGCCAGCAGGAAACCTTCCTCAACATCCGCGGGATCGACAATGTCCTGATCGCCATCCGCGAAGTGTTCGCCTCCCTCTTTAATGACCGCGCCATCGCCTACCGCGAGCACCAGGGCTTCGAGCACAAGCTGGTCGCCCTGTCCGCGGGCATCCAGCGCATGGTCCGTTCCGAGACCGGCGCCGCCGGCGTGCTCTTCACCCTGGACACCGAGTCGGGCTTCCGCGACGCCGTCTTTGTCACCGCCTCCTGGGGCTTGGGCGAGATGGTGGTGCAGGGCGCCGTGAACCCGGACGAGTTCTACATCCACAAGACCACCCTGCAGGCCGGCCGCCCC